>CAVIJD010000007.1:0-76215 GCA_963643165.1 bacterium
ACCCGACAAGGAATTTCGCTACCTTAGGACCGTTATAGTTACGGCCGCCGTTTACCGGGGCTTCAATTCAACGCTTCGCTTGCGCTGACGTCTCCTCTTAACCTTCCGGCACCGGGCAGGTGTCAGGCCTTATACTTCATGTCGCCATTTAGCAAAGCCATGTGTTTTTGGTAAACAGTCGCCTGGGCCGATTCTCTGCGCCCCGCTCGCGCGGGGGTCCTTTCTCCCGAAGTTACAGGACAATTTTGCCTAGTTCCTTAGCCATGAATCACTCGAGCACCTTAGAATTCTCTTCTCGACCACCTGTGTCGGTTTACAGTACGGGCACTACAGGCATATACTTAGCGCTTTTTCTCGGCAGCCTGCTTACGGCGGCTATCCGCTCACCCGGAGGCTCGCGGTACTGTCAGGTTCGAACGCCGCGGGGGATTTGCCTCCCGCAGCTAATCTACGCCCTTTAACGCGCTATTCCGTCAGCGCGCGCGCCTGTCACTCCTGCTTCCACACTTCGTTCCCTGTAATGGTAACGGAATATTAACCGTTTGTCCATTCGGGTGCGCCGGTGTCCCGGCTTCCCCTTAGGCCCCGACTTACCCCGATCCGATTAGCGTTGACCGGGAAACCTTGGTCTTTCGGTGGGAGGGTTTCTCGCCCTCCTTATCGTTACTTATGCCTACATCTGCTCTTCCAAGCGCTCCAGCGCGCCTCACGACACGCCTTCGCCGCACTTGCAATGCTCTCCTACCAACTTCGCAGTTCCACAGTTTCGGTACCGCATTTGATGCCCGATTATTATCCACGCCCCGCCACTCTACTAGTGAGCTGTTACGCACTCTTTGAATGAATGGCTGCTTCCAAGCCAACATCCTAGCTGTCTGTGCAGCGGAACCTCGTTATACCAACTTAATGCGGATTTCGGGACCTTAACCGATGGTCTGGGTTGTTCCCCTCTCGGCCGTGGACGTTAGCACCCGCGGCCTCACTCCCGGGATAACATGACAGCATTCAGAGTTTGTCAGGATTTGGTAGGCGGTGAAACCCCCGCATCCAATCAGTAGCTTTACCTCTGTCATCCATCTCCCGAGGCTGCCCCTAAAGGCATTTCGGAGAGTACGAGCTATCTCTCAGTTTGATTGGCCTTTCACTCCTACACGCAGCTCATCGAAAAACTTTTCAACGTTTACTCGTTCGGCCCTCCATGGCGGTTTAGCGCCACTTCAGCCTGGCCGTGTGTAGATCACTAAGTTTCGCGTCTGCCTTGTCCGACTCAACGCCCTATTCAGACTCGCTTTCGCTGCGGCTCCGGGCCTCAGGCCCTTAACCTCGCCGGACACGGCAACTCGTAGGCTCATTATGCAAAAGGCACGCCGTCACCCCACGAAGGGGCTCCGACCGCTTGTAAGCGCACGGTTTCAGGTTCTATTTCACTCTTCTGCTCGAAGTTCTTTTCACCTTTCCTTCACAGTACTTGTTCGCTATCGGTCTCTCAGGAGTATTTAGCCTTTGCGGATGGTGCCGCATGATTCAGACAGGATTCCTCCGGTCCCGCCCTACTCAGGATCCTCCTACGCTCCAGCTGATTGCCTGTACGGGCCTCTCACCCTCTACGGACGGCCTTCCCAGACCGTTCCAGTTCTCAGCTTCTCGCGATGTCGGAGTCCTTCAACCCCGGCGACGCCGTAACGTCTCCGGTTTAGGCTCCTTCCCGTTCGCTCGCCACTACTTGGGAAATCACTGTTGTTTTCTCTTCCTCCGGGTACTTAGATGTTTCAGTTCCCCGGGTTAGCCCCGCTTTGCGGTGGCAGCCTGACGGCTGCCGGGTTGTCCCATTCGGAAATCTCCGGATCAAGGGTTATTTGCACCTCCCCGGAGCTTATCGCAGCTTATCACGTCCTTCCTCGCCTCTGAGAGCCAGGGCATCCCCCGTACGCTCTTAGTAACTTTCTCGAATTTTTATACTCGTTTTTTCTCTTTTCTTTTACTTTCTCGCCGACCCCTCTGGCTTGCGCCTCCGAAGCCGGCCTCGATTGTTCAAGCTTAGTTCTTCCATTATGTCAAAGATCTGCTTTTCAGGAAACCTGAAAAAAGTGGAGAATTACGGATTCGAACCGAAGACCCCCTGCTTGCAAAGCAGGTGCTCTACCAGCTGAGCTAATTCCCCGATTGTAGTCCCGGGCAGACTTGAACTGCCGACCCCTACATTATCAGTGTAGTGCTCTAACCAACTGAGCTACGCGACTATGCAATCATATATAGCATATATCTATATAAAGAATGATGTATAGCAAATACTCGCGGAACGAGATTTTCGCTTGTCGATAAAGTCGCTCCAGAAAGGAGGTATTCCAGCCACACCTTCCGGTACGGCTACCTTGTTACGACTTAGCCCCAGTTAACAGTTTTACCTTAGGCCGCTCCTTGCGGGTACAGACTTCAGGTACCACCATCTTCCATGGCTTGACGGGCGGTGTGTACAAGGCCCGGGAACGTATTCACCGCGTCATGGCTGATGCGCGATTACTAGCGAATCCAACTTCATGGAGTCGGGTTCCAGACTCCAATCCGAACTGAGACGCGCTTTCGGGATTCGCTCCCCCTCGCGGGGTCGCTGCCTTCTGTGCGCGCCATTGTAGCACGTGTGTAGCCCCGAACATAAGGGCCGTGCTGATTTGACGTCATCCCCACCTTCCTCTCTACTTGCGTAGGCAGTTCCTCCAGAGTCCCCACCATCACGTGCTGGCAACTGGAAGTAAGGGTTGCGCTCGTTGCAGGACTTAACCTAACACCTCACGGCACGAGCTGACGACAACCATGCAGCACCTCGCATAATTTATATTGCTATACTATACAATCTCTTGTATATTAATTACACGTTCAAGTCCAGGTAAGGTTCCTCGCGTATCATCGAATTAAACCACATGCTCCTCCGCTTGTGCGGGCCCCCGTCAATTCCTTTGAGTTTCAACCTTGCGATCGTACTCCCCAGGTGGATCACTTATCGCTTTCGCTTGGCCGCTGAACGTCGCCGCCCAACAACGAGTGATCATCGTTTACAGCGTGGACTACCAGGGTATCTAATCCTGTTTGATCCCCACGCTTTCGTGCATGAGCGTCAGTTGCGAACTCGTGACCTGACTTCTCGATCGGTGTTCTGTGACATATCTAAGCATTTCACCGCTACACGTCACATTCCAGCCACGCCTATCGCTCTCTAGTCCGGCAGTATCAAAGGCACGGTCCAAGTTGAGCCCGGACTTTTCACCCTTGACTTACCGATCCGCCTGCGCACCCTTTAAACCCAATAAATCCGGATAACGCTCGTATCCCCCGTATTACCGCGGCTGCTGGCACGGAGTTAGCCGATACTTATTCCTCGTGTACTCTCAACCGGCCACACGTGACCGGGTTTACTCCACGACAAAAGAAGTTTACAACCCATAGGGCCGTCTTCCTTCACGCGGCATGGCTGGGTCAGAATTGCTTCCATTGCCCAATATTCCCTACTGCTGCCTCCCGTAGGAGTCTGGACCGTGTCTCAGTTCCAGTGTGGGGGACTTTCCTCTCAGAACCCCTAATCATCGTCGGCTTGGTGGGCCGTTACCCCACCAACTACCTAATAATACGCATGCCCATCCGTAACCAATAAATCTTTACACCACAGGGGATGCCCCCCACGGTGACCATGGAATATTAGCACCAGTTTCCCGATGTTTTGTCCCGGTTACGGGCAGGTTGCATACGCGTTACGCACCCGTGCGCCACTCGTGTGCCCTCAGCGTTGCCGCCTCGGGCCTTACCGTTCGACTTGCATGTATTAAGCCTGCCGCCAGCGTTCATCCTGAGCCAGGATCAAACTCTCCATCCTAATTAATCTCTTTCTTTTTTTGTCTGTCCCGACTTTATCGCTTGCGAATCTCAAAAAAAATTTCCTTGAGTATTTGCTACATCTTTCCATTCTTTCAATGAACGTCGCCAACCTCTCTCCCCTCTGCGTTGCCGCTCTGTCCCTCTCGGTTAGCGGCTGCAAAAATACAACTTTGGCAATTACCTCGGCTCGCTCTACCGCACTTTTTTTGCATTTTTTTCTCAACTCGCTGTCAATCACTGAAATAAAATTTTCATACCCCACTTTTTTTACGAAATCTGACCCCCTCCGACCCCTTTCCCGCCCCAAAAACGCCCCTTCCGACCCCTCCTCGACAACCCAATTTCGGAGCATTTCCAGAAATCTTGCAAAAAACGTGAAATCCCGTCCCCGAAAATCTGCCCCTCAAAAGGCGAAAAAATGGTACTTTTGCCGCCCGAAAAAAAACAGAAAAAGTGGAAGAATTAGAAAGAACAAGAGAACTTGAAACCCAAAACGTCAGCAGCCTGTTGTGGAAATACGCGCTCCCGGCCGTCATCAGCCAGGTCATTGCATCTATATATAATATTGTAGATAGGATATTCATCGGGCATGGTGTCGGTGCACTCGCCATTGCCGGCCTGGCCATCACGATGCCCATCATGAACATCATCCATGCTTTCGGCTCCCTCATCGGGGTGGGCTCTTCCGCACGTATGTCTATTGTGTTGGGCAAAAAAGATGTAAACTGGGCCGAAAACATTCTCGGGAACAGTATGATTTTCACCATTCTGCTGGGTTGTATGTTTGTGACGTGCGGCTATCTCTTCATGGACGACATCCTGACCTGCTTCGGAGCCACCGCCGAAACCATCGCTTACGCCCGCGAATACATGCTGATTGTGCTGCCCGGCATGTTCTTCACAACCATGACCTTTAACCTTACGGGCTTGATTCGCGCGTCGGGCTACCCCACCAAGTCGATGTACATCATGATTATCGGGGCGGTCTTGAACATCGTACTCGACCCAATCTTCATCTTTGGCTTCCATTGGGGCATTGCCGGCGCAGCTTGGGCCACAACCATTTCCATGTTCTTCACGGCGGTGCTGTCGGTCTTGCATTTCGTCCGGCCCGCCTCGTTCATTCGCTTCAAGGCTCACGGCTGGAGACCGCGAGGCTACATCTTCAAGAACATCACGCTCATCGGCATGAGCCCGTTCCTGATGAACACCTGCGCCTCATTGGTGGTGGCATTGCTCAACCGCCAACTGCTCCGCTATGGCGGCGACCTGGCCGTGGGCGCTTACGGCATCGTAAACACCTTTGGCAGTTTCTTGGTCATGTTCTTCATCGGCATCTGTCAAGGCATGCAGCCCATTGCCGGCTACAACTACGGCGCTGGTCACCCCGAACGTCTCAGGCGTGTGTTCACGCTGACCATGAAGGTGTGCATTATCATCGGACTTGCCGGCAGCATCATCTCCTGCCTGTTCCCCGTCACGATGGTCAAGATTTTCACCACCGACGCCGAACTGCTCCGCATCGGCAGACCGGCCATGCGCTTCATGATGGTGATGTTTCCGCTGATTGCCTTCACCATCGTCAATTCCAACTTCTTCCAGTCGATTGACAAGCCCTGGATTGCCATCCTCACCAGCCTCTCACGCCAACTGCTGTTCCTGTTGCCGTTAGTGTATGTGATACCGGTGCTTTTCACCAATGCCGGCAATGACGGGCTGACGGGCATCTGGTTCGCCTGCACCATCTCCGACGTGATGGGTGCCGTACTGGCCGCCGCGCTGCTCTACTCCCAACGTAAGATTTTAAGGAAATAACGGAACAGCAAAAACGGAATATAACCTTTCCCCCATTCCCGCACACAATCCTCGGGCTGACTTATGACCTATGATGGAAAATGTAACAACACGCGTAACGCATCTACATTCTAAATTCTAAACTCACTTCCGTACGACGGCCTCGTGTTTTAAACCGCACTTTATTTCGCTACGAGATGCGGAAAAGACGTTTCGTAGCGGAATAAGCATTGTTTTTAGGATAAAATTTGTACTTTTTCACGATTTAGAATTGCAGGCAGATGTGTGAAATTATTGGCAGAAAAAAGGATATTGCTGAACTCAACCGCTATTACCATAGCGGAAGGGCTGAATTTGTAGCTGTATATGGTCGCCGACGTGTAGGTAAAACGTTCCTCATCGCTGAAGTTTTTCACGACAATATGGTTTTTCATCACACGGGGCTGTCTCCATACGACAAACAACGCCGAATCACCCTGAAAGACCAACTGCGTAACTTCTATTTCTCGCTGCTCCGTCACGGAATGGAAAACATAGCCCAGCCCAACTCTTGGATGGAAGCGTTCTATATGCTTGAAAAACATTTGGAAACCTGCAACAATGGAGCCCGGCAAGTGGTTTTCATTGACGAGTTGCCCTGGATGGACACAGCACGTTCGGGATTCCTCACAGCATTGGAAGCCTTCTGGAACGGATTGGGCAACACGCAACACCAACTGCTCTTGATTGTTTGCGGATCGGCCACTTCATGGATGCTCGACAATCTCATCAACAACAAGGGCGGACTGTACGGCCGTCTTACCGGCGAAATCAAACTTTCGCCTTTTACGCTGAAAGAGTGTGAAGACTTCTACCGCAGCCACAACATCCAAATGTCGCACTACAACATCGCACAAACCTATATGATTATGGGCGGCGTGCCGTTTTATATGAATTTGTTCAATCCGTCATACAGTCTGGCCCAAAACGTTGACGCATTGTTTTTTGCACGAAATGCAAAATTGGAGGATGAACTTGAACGGCTCTTCCATTCCGTGTTTAACAATGCGGAAGATTGTATGAAGATTGTCAAATGTCTGGGGACCCGCCATGCCAGATTCACACGACAGGAACTTGCAGAAAAAACCGGACTGAACCCCAATGGCGACTTTACCAAAACGCTGAAAGCATTAACGGCCAGCAATTTCATCGCCAAATATGTTCCGTTTGGATTTTCGGGGCGTGAAGAACATTACAAGTTGGCAGATTCTTTTTGTTGGTTTTGGCTTCATTTCAAAGAGTCGAAACCAACCGTTGAGACGGACTACTGGCAAAAAACATCTCAAAGAAAGCGAAATTTCCGCATGGCGAGGCATTGCCTTTGAAGAATTATGCCTGCAACACATCTCCCAAATCAAACACGCACTCAACATCGGCGGCGTTTCTTCGCAAGAGTCTGCTTTAATTGTCAAAGGCAACGATGACATCGACGGCATGCAGATAGACTTGCTGATACAACGGGCCGACGACGTGGTGAACATCTGCGAGATGAAATTCTGCCAAGCCCCTTATTCTGTCACAAAACAGTATGCCAAGGTGTTGAGTTCCAGGCTGCAAACCATGCAACAGAAATATCCCCGTCTGACTTTCCACCTTACCTATATCGGCAGTTCAGAACTCGTTCAGAACGAGTACGCTGATTTGTTCGTTTCGAGCGTCACGCTCGACGAAATGTTCGTTTGAGGGTGCCAATGACCTGAACAGAGAACGAATGACAATACCTCTTTGACAAGCTTTTTAGGAATCCCCTTCTGTCCAAAAAAAGCCCGGGATGACACTATGGTCACTCCGGGCTTTTTAGAGTTTTGTAGTATCGGGTTATAACTTCACCGTCTTGTTCATGCTGCAAATCAGATCGACAACTTTGTTGGAATAGCCAATCTCATTGTCGTACCAAGACACCAGCTTCACGAAATGCTCGTTGAGCATAATGCCTGCAGAGGCATCGAAGATGGAAGTTCTCTTTTCGCCAAGGAAGTCGGAGGAGACAACAGCCTCTTCGGTGTAGCCGAGAATGCCCTTCAATTCATTTTCAGAAGCGCGCTTCACGGCAGCCTTGATTTCGTCGTATGTGGCAGCTTTGCGGATTTTGCAGGTAAGGTCCACAACAGAAACATCGACGGTAGGAACGCGGAACGACATGCCCGTGAGTTTGCCTTTCAGGTCAGGGATTACGCGTCCCACAGCCTTGGCAGCGCCCGTAGATGATGGGATGATGTTGCCCAGGATGGAACGGCCGCCGCGCCAGTCTTTCTTAGACGGGCCGTCAACGGTTTTCTGTGTAGCCGTAGCAGCGTGTACCGTGGTCATAAGACCCTCTTCCAGACCGAAATTGTCGTTGATGACCTTTGCCAACGGAGCCAGACAGTTGGTAGTGCAAGAGGCGTTGGAAACAATCTGCTGACCGGCATATTCGTGGTTGTTGACACCCATCACGAACATCGGCGTGTCATCCTTTGACGGAGCGGACATCACAACTCTCTTGGCACCGGCTTTGAGGTGTGCGCTTGCCAATTCTGCCGTCAGGAAAAGTCCGGTAGATTCTACAACATAGTCAGCGCCGGCTTCGTCCCATTTCAGGTTAGCGGGGTCCTTCTCGGCCGTGATACGGATTTTGTTGCCATTGACAACTAACATGCCGTCAGACACCTCCACCGTTCCGTTGAACCTGCCGTGCGCCGTGTCATAACGCAGCATATAAGCCATATAGTCCACATCCAAAAGATCGTTGATGGCCACAACCTGAACGTCTTCCCTTTCGGTGGTTGCCCTGAAAACCAATCTTCCGATTCTTCCGAAACCATTGATTCCGATTTTAATCTTTTCCATAAGTTACAAATTTATAAGTTTTTACAATAATAGTTTTCTCTTTCAAAGGAGCGCAAAAATACAAAAATTATCTATTGTTGTCCGTTTGTCTTTCTGAAAGTCACCAAACGCGGCCGTGCAACGGATGCCCACCCCGCCGAACAAGATGTTTTTACGCTTTCTCATTTTGGACAATCATAGAGGTGCAGAATTTTATGTAAATTTGCCGCCCTTAAAGAAAACGTGTTCCATTATGAAGAAAATCGTCTTTATTTTGTTTAGTATGTGTGTGTTATGCACCGTTTCATACGCTCAGAACCCTAACAGGAACTATCAGCCCGACCGGACTAAAATGGACCAGTTGTTCAGCGCCATAAACCAGATGTATGTCGATACGGTTGACTTTGACCCGCTCACAGACAAGGCCATCAATGCGATGCTGAAAGAATTGGACCCGCACACGGCCTACATTCCAAAGAAAGACGTTCAAGCCATGAACGAACCGTTGCACGGCTCCTTCGACGGCATTGGCGTTACCTTTCAGATCATCCGTGACACGATAAACGTGATGGAAGTCATCATCGACGGACCGTCGGAAAAGGTGGGGCTTCTGGCAGGCGACAAAATTGTGAAAGTGGACGACACCCTGGCCTGCGGAGACAAGATTACCAACGACTGGGTACGCAAGCATCTGCGCGGCAAGAAAGGTTCTAAGGTTAAAGTGTCTGTCAAGAGAGGCAAAAGTGCAGAACTGCTCGACTTTGTCATCACCCGCGGTGCCATTCCGATGCACAGCATCAATGTTTTCTTTATGGCCGACGAGACAACAGGCTACATCAAACTCGAACGCTTTGCCGCCACCTCCGTGAAAGAACTTACCGACGCACTCTCTCAACTGAAGAAAGAGGGCATGCAAGACTTGATTCTCGACCTTCGCGGCAACGGCGGCGGCTACTTGAACGTGGCTTTTGAGGTGTGCGACCAGTTCATCTCCGGCAAACGCATGATTGTCTATACCGACAATTTCAGGAAAACCGGCGAAAAATTCTACTCCGAACGGGATGGACTCTTTGAAGACGGCAAACTCATCGTGCTTGTAGATGAGAACTCCGCCTCAGCCTCCGAGATTACCGCCGGCTGTATCCAAGACTGGGACAGAGGGCTGGTCATCGGACGCAGAACCTTCGGCAAAGGATTGGTTCAGAAACCTTTGACATTCATCGACCAGTCGCAAGTGCGCCTTACCATCTCACATTACTACACCCCTACCGGACGCTGCATCCAGAAACCCTACAATGACGGTCTTGATGACTATTACAAAGACATCCAAAAGCGGGCAAGCCACGGCGAGTTCTACACCGCCGACAGCATCCGCTTCCCCGATTCCCTGAAATACAAAACGCCACACGGACGTACTGTGTATGGCGGCGGTGGCATTATGCCCGACATCTTCGTTCCGCTCGACACAACCAGATACTCAACACTTTATAACGAAATTGTCAGAAAGGGAATCTTCGGCAGTTATGTGTCCGGCTATCTCGAAGACAACCGCGAAACATTGAAAAAACAATACCCCGAATACAAGGATTTTGAAAGCCGTTACAACATCTCAGAGGCTCAGTACCAAGAGTTTATGCAGTTTGCAAAAAAGGAAGGCGTGAGCGAGAAAGCTCCGTTCCGCTTCTCCGACTATGCAGAGTCATTCTTGAAAGAGAACAAAACACGCCTCGACTCGCTGTTCACCTCGGCACAAGACCTCGACAAGCATACGCTCGACACGATGTTTACAGGCTATGTGAACCGCACCTACAATGAGGTCAGCAGGCTGCGCAACGAGGACCATGTCGGCGAGTATGTGAAACAATACCTCAAATACGAAATCGCCCGCGGACTGTACGGCTTCGGCAACGCGTACCGCATTTTCCTCCAAACGGACGACACTTACCAAAGAGCATTGGAGGTGATGCACAACAAGAAGATTTTCAAAAAATTCAAGGTCTATTCCGGGAAAAGTGGCATCGACAAGTCTGAACATTGATGATTTCACGGAAAACCATAGAGGAGATAAACTTCGCGACTAAAATTGAGGAAGTAGTCGGCGACTTTGTCCCGCTCAAGCGGAAAGGGCAGAGTTATGTGGGTGTGTGCCCTTTCCATGACGACCGCAACCCATCGATGCACGTCACGCCGCGTCTGGGCATCTACAAATGTTTCGTGTGCGACGCCGAAGGCAACGCCATCACTTTTTTGATGGAACACGGGCGTATGACCTACCCCGAGGCACTTGAATACCTGGCCCGCAAATACAGCATTCCCATCGAGTACGACCGTGCCGAGACACCCGAAGAGAAAGAGGTGCGTACCGAAAAGGAGAGCCTCTACCTCGTCAACGAGTTTGCCGAAAAGTACTTTGCCGACCAGCTCCTGAACAGCGAAAAGGGCCGGATGTTGGGACTCGCCTACCTGAAAGAACGCGGTTTCAAGGACTCCACCATCGAAAAGTTCCACCTCGGATATTGTCCGGACGGCTGGGACTCTTTCACCCAAGAAGCCCTCAAAAAAGGCTACCGCGAGGAGTTTCTGATCAAATTAGGACTGACAAAAAAGAGCGAAAGCGGCCGTCTGTACGACTTCTACCGGGGGCGGGTGATATTTCCGATCCACAACACAACCGGCAAAGTAATCGGCTTCGGCGGGCGGGTGTTGGTAAAAGATGAGAAAACCGCCAAATACTTCAACTCTCCCGAGAACGAGATCTACCACAAAAGCGAAACCTTATACGATATCTATTTGGCCAAGAAAGCAATACGGCAGAAAGACAACGTATATCTTGTAGAGGGTTATACCGACGTGATTTCGCTTTTCGAGTCGGGCGTGGAGAATGTAGTGGCCTCATCGGGCACCTCGCTGACAAATGAACAGGTGCGCATTTTAGGCACGCAGACCCGCAACATCACCGTGTTGTACGACGGCGACCGCGCCGGCATCAAAGCCTCCTTGCGCGGCATCGACATGCTCCTCGAGAAAAACCTGAACATCAGAGTGTGTCTGCTGCCTGACGGCGAAGACCCCGACTCTTTTGCAAAGAAACATCGCGACAGCGAGCTTATCGATTATCTGGACAACAACACCACCGATTTTCTGCTGTTCAAGACCCGCATTCTCAGCGAAGAGGCCGGCGACGACCCGCTGAAACGAGCTGCGATGGTCAAAGAAATCGTCGGCAGCATCGCCAAGATGCAAGACCAGATCGCCCAGTCGTTTTACATTCAAAAATGTTCCGCCATGTTCGGCCTGTCCGAAGATGTCTTGAACAGAGAACTGCGCGGTCGCATCTGGAAAAGCAAGAGCAAAGGCAATGACAGAAGCCCCGACTATCCAGGGACTTCCGTAACACTCGACATGTCGCAAGAGAAAAAAAGCGTTGACAGGGCGACCTTTCCGGAGGACCTCCTCAGCGAGGCAGAGAAGAATATGCTGCTTTTGCTGATCAAACATGGGCTTTACGAAATAAATGTCAAAGATGGCGAAACCGGTGAGAGCCGCCCAATGCGCATCGACCAATATGTGTTTGACGAGCTTTATGCCGACGGCATTGTCTTGCGGCACCCCCTTTACCGCAAAATGTACGAGCATTATGCCGAAATTGTCCAGATTTTGCGCGATCAGGACGACGTCATGCGCTCATTTCTGTACAGCCAAGACGAAGAGGAGCGCTCTTTCGCCATCGAGAACCTCACCAAAGAATCCCCGGAATACAGTCCGCATTGGGAAAGCCGTTACGACATATACACCCATTCGGTGCAAAACAACGCCGCCTCATTGCAGGACGCGACAGAAACGGCACTGCTACTGCTTAAAATGCGCTTGCTGGAATGGAGAAAGATGACGCTCGAAAAGGAACTCGGCAGCATCGAGAGCGAAGAAGAAAGCAACGAAATGCTCCGCAAGATCGTTGAGTTAGACAGAGTAAGAAAAGAGTTCGCCCTCCGTTTGGGCATGAATGTTAGCAGATAAAGGAGTTTTATGAAAGTTTTCAAAAAAATAGACTGGAAGAGACTGGACTGGAAGGACCTTGTCAAAAATTACGCGCTCATCGTTACGGGCACTTTCATCATGTCAATCGGCTATGTCGTGTTCGTTTCGCCATTAAAGTTGGCACCCGGCGGCGTATATGGCATCGCCATCATCTTGCACCATCTTTTCAATTTCCCCATCGGCTTGTCCGGCATCTGCCTCGACTTGCCGCTGTTGCTGATCGGCACCGTCTGGTTAGGGCCTAAATTCGGGGCCAAAACATTAGTGGGTGCGCTCACATTGCCCGCGTTCATCTCGCTTTGGGAGAAAATCTACGGCTATGCCCCGCTGATCGGGCTACCCGGGGACCCGATGGTCCCCGACCCGTCTGCCAACTTCATCATCGCCTTGTGCGGCGGCGTCATCATTGGCATAGGGCTGGGACTTGTGTTCAAGACCCGCGCCACCTCCGGCGGCACCGACATCATCGCCATGATCATCGGGAAGTACCTGAAACACATTCCACTCGGCAACATCCTCATAGTCGTGGACTCTATCGTCGTGCTGGCAGCACTGGCCGCTTTTAAAGACTGGACCATCCCGCTCTACTCGTGGCTCATCATCTACGTCACCGGCATTGTGATGGACAAGGTGGTGGCCGGCTTCCACACCAGCAAGACAGTGCTCATCATCTCCGACAGTTACGAGGAAATCCGTCTCCGCATCTTCTCCGAACTCGACCGAGGCGGCACCTTCCTTCACGGCGAGGGCATGTACAACCACGACAAAAAGAAAATCATTTTCACCTCCATCTCACGGAAACAACTCCCCGTTTTGATTCATTTTGTACACGAAATAGACCCTAAAGCTTTCATCACCATCTTTGCGGCATCCGAAACGATAGGAGACGGTTTTGTCCCGCTCAAAGAAAAAGCGCTTTCATAGTTACAGTTATGGATAATATCAGAGAAAAAATCATTGAAGTACTGACCAACATCTACGACCCCGAGATCCCCGTCAACATCTGGGAACTGGGGTTCATCTACAAATTGGAAATCACGCCCGACAACGATGTCTATATTCTTATGACGCTGACAGCCCCCAACTGCCCTGTGGCTGAAACCTT
This sequence comes from bacterium, assembly GCA_963643165.1. Classification (GTDB taxonomy): domain Bacteria; phylum Bacteroidota; class Bacteroidia; order Bacteroidales; family WCHB1-69; genus F23-D06. The sequence continues at coordinate 13,652 of CAVIJD010000007.1, forward strand.
GCCCGACGAGGTTGGCGAACGCGTCTCTTCGATTCCGGGGCTCGGAAGAGTGTCCGTGGAAGTCACCTTTGACCCGCCTTGGGACATCGACAAGATGACGGATGCCGCCAAATTGGAGTTAGGGTTGATTTGATTTTAGCCTAAATTGTTTTTTTTAGTACTTTTGCCGCCTTTTACACGAACTGAACAATGGCACGAAAATTCAACAGCGAAATATCAGAAAATGACTTCTCTTCAGAGAGAAAGCCGCGCGAAAACAAATTCAGAAACAACAAGTCTGGCAACGGAAAGTCTCGTTCATTCCATACGGGTGATGGGCGCAAAGGCGGTTTCCGTGCCGACAAAGGCAGCGGCTTTGCCGGGTCAGACGACAAACGCAGAAGTTTCCGTCCGGCACGCAAAGAGCACGGCTCTTTCAATTCCGAAGAGGGACGCAGGAGTTTTGGGCCGTCCCGGAATTATGGCGAGGAGAATGACACGCCACGCTTCAGACGCGACAATGACGCCGAAGAGGGCAGTTTCCGTCCGAGACGTAATTTCAGGAATGAGGAACGCAAACCCTATCGGGGAAAGCGCGACCAAGACCAGAACAATTTCCGTCCGCGCCGCAAGTTCAGAAACTTTGACGAAAACCCGGATGAGGAAAGACGTCCGCGCCGCCGTGATGTGACAGCCGACTCGGACATCCTGACTGAAATTGTCAACAAACGCAGACGCGAGGGACGGCAAAACCCGCAGAAACAGAAAATACTCTCCCTCGAATTTGCGGAACAGCACGGCCCCATCCGCCTGAACAAGTATATAGCCAATGCCGGCATCTGCTCGCGCCGCGATGCTGACGTGCTGATCGCTTCCGGCGCCATTACGGTGAACGGCGAAGTAGTGACCGAAATGGGACACAAGGTGCTGCCCACCGACGAGGTGCGCTATGGCGACCAGGTGCTGCAACGCGAGAAACCCGTGTATGTTTTGCTGAACAAGCCGAAAGACTATATCACCACAACGGATGACGAGCGCGACCGAGCCAATGTTATGGACCTTGTGCGCAACGCTTGCAAAGAACGCATCTATCCCGTGGGACGCCTTGACCGCGACACGACCGGACTGCTGCTCTTCACCAACGACGGCGACTTGACCCGAAAACTGACCCATCCCAGCACGCAAATTGAGAAAACCTATCTGGTTGAACTCAACAAACCGTTGGCTGCCATCGACATGGCTGCTCTGCGCAACGGCCTCGAACTCACCGACGGCGTCATCACCCCCGATGACGTGCAATATGTTGAGGGTGCCGAATCCAAGAAAGAAGTCGGCATTACAATACATTCCGGCAAAAACCGCATCATCCGACGGATGTTCGAATTTTTAGGCTATGAGGTCGTAAAACTGGACCGCGTGATTTTTGCCGGGCTCACCAAAAAAGACCTCAAACGGGGAATGTGGCGTTTCCTCACAAAACAGGAAGTCGGCTTCCTCAAGATGATCGCCAACCGCAAAGACGTATAGCCTTGAAAGGTTGATTTGCACCGAAAAAGTATGGATACCGGGGACAACAAACATCCTAACTCCATGAACGGCGGCGTTGAGATTATGTCGCCGGCGGGCTCTTATGAGTCACTGGCGGCCGCAATACAGGCTGGCGCCGGTTCCGTCTATTTCGGAGTTGGCGCACTCAACATGCGCTCCCGTTCGGCGGCAAACTTCACACTCGACGACCTGCAACAGATCACTGACATCTGCCGTGAACACCACGTCAACTCCTATCTGACCGTAAACACCATTGTCTATAACAACGAGTTGCAGCAGCTGCGCGACCTGCTCGACCGTGCCAGACAGTGTCGCGTCACGGCCGTCATTGCCTCTGACATGGCAGCGGTGCAGTATGCCCGCCAAATAGGTTTGAGCGTACACCTCTCCACCCAGTGCAACGTCACGAATGTGGAGGCGGTGCGCTACTATGCCCAATTTGCCGACGTGGTGGTCTTGGGACGAGAGTGCAACTTACTACAGGTGGCAGACATTTGCCGGACCATCCGCGAGGAAAACATAACCGGACCCGGCGGCGACCTTGTGAAAATCGAGATGTTTGTGCATGGCGCACTTTGCATGGCGGTGTCGGGCAAGTGTTACCTGAGCCTCGACACGTTCAATTATCCCGCCAACCGCGGGGCCTGCATACAGCCGTGCCGCCGTGCCTACCGCGTGCAAGATGCCGACAACGAGGTTGACTTGCTCGTGGACAACAAATATATAATGTCACCCAAAGACCTCTGCACGATAGGTTTTCTTGACAAAATAATACGAGCCGGCGTGTCCGTTCTCAAAATCGAAGGGCGCGGACGCTCTGCCGAGTATGTGAAAATTGTGACACAATGCTACCGCGAAGCGCTTCAAGCTTTGAATGACGGCACTTTCGGGATTGAAAAGACCGAAAAGTGGATTGAACGGCTGAAGAGTGTCTATAACCGCGGCTTCTGGGACGGCTACTACCTCGGACGCACCATGGGAGAGTGGTCGGAGCGTTACGGCTCGCAGGCCACACGCGTCAAGCGACATATCGGCAAAGTCACCAATTACTTCAGCCGCATCGGCGTGGCGGAGATACAAATGGAAGAGGACGAACTTTCGGTTGGCGACGACATTCTGATCATAGGTCCTACCACAGGCGTGGCAGAGAGCCCGGTGACGGAAGTGCGCTTTAACTTGCAGTCCGTCAGCAACGTACAAAAAGGCGCATGCTGTTCGGTGCCCATCGGGGAGACCGTGCGCCGCGGCGACCAGGTGTATAAGTGGACGAAAGTCCCTGACGAGTTTTAAGAGCGGGGGCGCACTTGCGCCATCGCCGTGTCACATTTTTTTGCCAAAGTATCGATATATCAAATAAAGTGTATCTTTGCCACAAATTTGATAAGGCAAATAGCGTCTATAAAAAAACAATATAACTCGTTTAATATGAAAGAAGTACATAATTTCAATGCAGGACCTTGTGTCCTCCCGAAAGAAGCCATTGAATCAACGATCAATGCAATTCGCAATTTCGACAACACGGGCATTGGCCTGATGGAAATCTCTCACCGCACCCCGGGTTGGGAACGCGTTATGGCAGAAACCCGCCAGCTTTGGCGCGACCTGCTCAACATTCCTGATGAGTATGAGGTGTTGTTTTTGGGTGGTGGCGCAAGCACACAGTTCTTCACAGTGCCTGCCAACCTGCTGAAAACGAAAGCCGCTTACCTGCAGACAGGTGTCTGGGCTAAAAAATCAGCCAAAGAAGCAAAACTTTTCGGCAAAGTTGAAATCGTGGCTTCTTCTGAAGACAAGACCTACAGCTACATTCCGAAAGATTACACCATCCCTACGGATGCCGACTATTTCCACATCACGACCAACAACACCATCTATGGTACGGAAATCAAATACGACATGGACTGCCCGATCATGCTGGTGGCCGACATGTCTTCCGACATCATGAGCCGTCCCGTTGACGTGAAGAAATACGGTCTCATCTACGGTGGTGCACAGAAAAACGTTGGTCCTGCCGGCGTAACATTCGTCATCGTCCGCAAGGACATCCTCGGTCAGATCGGTGAACGCGCCTATATGAACCCGCTGCCCACGATGGTTGACTACCGCACGCACGCTGCTGAAGAGGCCAAGAACATCTCCATGTTCAACACACCTCCCGTACTGCCTATTTTCGTGATGCACGAGACCCTCACATGGCTCAAGAACACCATCGGCGGCGTAGAGGAGATGAACAAGATCAACATGAAGAAATCTGCTATGCTTTATGAAGAGATCGACCGCAACAGCATGTTCGTCGGCACAGTAACCAACAAGGAAGACCGTTCTATCATGAACCATTGTTGGGTGATGGCTCCGGGTTACGAAGACAAGCAGGACGCTTTCATGGCATACGCCAAAGAACGCGGCATGGTCGGCATCAAGGGACACCGCTCCGTGGGTGGCTTCCGCGCTTCTCTGTACAACGCTTGCTCCATAGAGGATGTTGAAGCTCTCGTGGCTTGTATGCAGGATTTCGAAAAGTCAAACAAATAAGCATACCGTCTGAAATGAAAGTCTTAATTGCAACTCAGAAACCTTTTGCTAAGGCTGCCGTTGACGGCATCCGCGCCATCGTTGAAAAAGCCGGTTATGAACTGGCTCTTCTCGAGAAGTATGAAACCCCTGAGCAGCTTTATGCTGCCGTTGAGGATGTAGATGCTATGATCGTCCGCTCCGACAAGGTGACGGCTCAGGTTATCGATGCCGCCAAGAACCTTAAGGTGGTGGTAAGAGCCGGCGCCGGTTTCGACAACCTCGACCTCGCCGCTTGCACGGCTAACAACATCGTGGCTATGAACACCCCCGGCCAGAACTCCAACGCTGTGGCTGAACTCGCTATCGGCATGATGATCTATATGGCCCGCAACACGTTCAAACCCGGCACGGGCACGGAACTGAAAGGCAAGAAAGTGGGCATCCAGGCTTACGGCAACGTTGGTCGCCTGGTGGCTGAAAAGGCTAAAGCCCTCGGCATGGAAGTTATGGCTTTCGACCCGTTTGTCCCGAAAGAGAAAATGGAGGCCGAAGGCGTTGAAGTTCCTGCTACGCTCGAAGATATGTACAAGAACTGCCATTACATCTCTCTGCATATCCCCGCTAACGACCAGACCAAGAAATCTATCGGCAAGGGTCTCGTTTCTCTGATGCCGAAAGGCGGCTGCGTCATTAACACGGCTCGCAAAGAGGTTATCAATGAGGCTGAACTTCTGGACCTTATGGCAGAAAGAGAAGATATCAAATACTGCACCGATATCGCTCCTGAAGCCCTCGAAGATTTCTCCAAATTTGAGAAACGTTTCTTCGCAACGCCGAAAAAACAAGGCGCTGAAACAGCAGAGGCTAACATCAATGCAGGTCTTGCCGCTGCAAACCAGATTGTCAACTTCTTCGTCAATGGCGATAAGAAATTCCAGGTCAATAAATAACATCTGGAAATAAAAATAAAGGACGGAAAAAATTTCCGTCCTTTTTGGCCCTGTAGTTCAGTTGAATAGAACGTCAGATTCCGGTTCTGAAAGTCGCGGGTTTGAGTCCCACCGGGGTCACTATCTAATGACAAGGCAACAAAATGAAAATTGCTGTCAATACACGGTTGCTGCTGAAAGACAAACTGGAAGGGATAGGATGGTTTACCTATGAAAGTCTAAAGCGCATCACCTGTTCCCACCCGGAACATACATTCTATTTTATCTTCGACAGAAAATATGACCCGGACTTCATCTTTTCTGACAATGTAGTGCCCGTGACAGCGTTTCCGCCTACTCGCCACCCCTACCTGTGGTACGCCTATTTTGAGTTCACCATCCCATTAGTTCTCAAGAAACTGCAGCCCGACCTGTTCTTTTCTCCCGACGGCTGGCTCTCCCTGCGCACAAATGTGCCGCAAGTGAATGTTATCCACGACCTCAATTTTGAACACCGTCAGGATTTCATCCTGCCGAAACATCAGCAGTATTACACCCGCTTTTTCCCTCAATTCGCAAAAAAAGCCCGAAGAATAGCCACTGTTTCCGAGTTTTCAAAGCAAGACATCCACAAATTCTATGGCATTGACGAGGACAAAATTGACGTGGTGTATAACGGCAGCAACAATTGTTACAAGCCCCTAACGGCAGCAGAACAGCAACTTGTGCGCAACGAGTTCACAGACGGCTGTCCCTATTTTCTGTTCGTCAGTGCTATACACAAGCGCAAGAATTTGGCCAACATCCTCCGCGCCTTTGAAGCCTATAAACAAAAAACGCACTCTAACGCCAAGTTTTTGGTCGTGGGAGCGCGGGCAGGACTGCAGGGTGATGTTGACGAGGTGTACCGGCAGATGCAGTTTGCCGCCGATGTCCGCTTTGCGGGGCATCTCGCCACCGACAGGCTGGCCGTTGTTATGGCTTCGGCCATAGCGTTGGTTTATGCCTCCTATTTCGAGGGCTTCGGCATACCTATTGTGGAGGCGTTCAAGGCAGAAACGCCCGTTATCACCTCCAACGTCACCGCAATGCCAGAAGTGGCGGGCGATGCCGCCTTGCTGGTAGAGCCCCATTCGGTGCAACAGATTGCAGCAGCCATGGAACAACTGGCGGCAGACGAAACGCTGAGACGCACGCTGATTGAAAAAGGGGAACAACAAAGTTTGAAGTTCAGTTGGGACCAGACCGCCGCAAGGCTTTGGCGTTGCCTTGAAAAAACGATGCTGAACACCCAATAGGGTATCTTTTTCGTATTTTTGCGCCGCTTATCATTGCCCCGTTTGAGGCGCGAAACTATAGTGCTATGGATATTGAAAAATATAACGAAATACTCGGAGAACTGCCTGAAAGTGTCCGCTTGATTGCCGTCTCAAAAACAAAACCTGCCGAAGATATACAGACCCTTTACGACCAAGGACAACGCGTATTTGGCGAGAACAAGGCGCAGGAGATGAAAGCCAAACACGAAGCGCTGCCAAAAGACATCCAATGGCATTTTATCGGGCATCTGCAGACCAACAAAATCAAATACATAGCCCCGTTTGTGACGCTCATCCACAGCATCGACAGTGCCGAATTGCTGGGTGAGGTGAACCGTCATGCCGAAAAGAACAACCGCATAATTCCCTGCCTGCTCCAGTTTCACATAGCGGCGGAAAGCACTAAATTCGGTTTTCTTCCCGACGAGTGCGTGCAAATGCTCGAAAGCGCGCCATTCCGCGAATGGAAGAATGTGCGCATCTGCGGCGTGATGGGCATGGCCACATTTACGGACGACACCGAACAGGTGCGACGCGAGTTCAGAAACCTGAAATCCATCTTCGACATGCTGAAACAGCAATACTTTGCAGCCGACACCTCCTTTAAGGAACTGTCTATGGGCATGTCAGAAGATTACCGCATCGCCATCGAGGAGGGCAGCACGCTGGTTCGCATCGGAAGTGCCATCTTCGGAGCGCGCAACTACGCCAAATAGTCTTTGTGCCGTTTATTTTGAAGTTGTGTTGGCACGACTCCAAAGACTTATAAATACTTGTGTGAAAGAATAATCAGCGGTTGACGCAAAAACGGCGGTCAATATACGGCCGTTTTTTTTGTATTTTTGCGGTTTGAAAAAAATACCGATATGGCTGAATTATCCGAACAAGAAATTATCCGAAGAAAGAAATTAGAAGACCTCATCAATTTAGGCATTGACCCCTACCCCGCTGCCGAATATGAAGTGAACACAACAACGGAGCAAATCCTGAATGAATTTCCGCTTGACAACACTAAATTTCAGCAAGTCAGCATCGCTGGCAGAATTATGAACCAGCGCATCATGGGTGCAGTCGCATTTTACGAAATCCAAGATTCCGTAGGCCGGATCCAGATTTACGCCAAACGTGACGAAATTTGCCCCGGCGAGGACAAGACGATGTACAACAGTGTGTTCAAAAAACTCGACATTGGCGACATCATCGGCGTTAAAGGTTTCGTTTTTGTCACCCAGATGGGCGAAATCAGCATCCACGTTCGGGAGTTCACCCTTCTGTGCAAGTCGGTATGCCCGCTGCCTATCGTTAAGCAGAAAGACGGAAAAGTTTATGACGCCTTTCAGGACCCGGAGCAGCGTTACCGCCAGCGTTATATCGACCTCATCGTCAATCCGCACATCAAGGACACGTTCATCAAGCGTACGCTGCTGGTGAACACGATGCGCAATTTCTTGAACGAAAAAGGCTACTTAGAGGTTGAAACGCCCATTCTGCAACCGCTGTACGGCGGTGCCGCCGCACGTCCTTTCAAGACGCACCACAACACCCTCGATATGACGCTGTACCTCCGCATCGCTGATGAACTGTACCTCAAAAAGCTCATCGTAGGCGGCTTCAACGGCGTGTATGAGTTCTCTAAAGATTTCAGAAATGAGGGGATGGACCGTTTCCACAATCCCGAATTTACCCAAATGGAACTCTATGTGCCTTACAAAGACTATGAATGGATGATGAACTGCGTGGAGGAGATGGTGGAACGGATTGCCCTCGCCTTGCATGGAGACACGAAAGTGAAAGTGGGCGAGAACATCATCGACTTCAAACGCCCCTGGAAACGCTACACGATGTTTGAGGCCATCGAGCATTTCACCGGCACCGACATTTCCAATATGGACGAGGCGCAACTGGCAGAGTTTGCCACACGGCAAGGCGTGAAAGTCGATAGCACGATGGGCAAAGGCAAACTGATTGACGAGATTTTCGGCGAAACTTGCGAGCATAAACTCATTCAGCCGACGTTTATCTACGATTATCCCATCGAAATGTCGCCTCTGACCAAGAAACACCGCTCAAAGCCCGGCTTGACCGAACGCTTTGAGGCTATGTGCAACGGCAAGGAAATCTGCAACGCTTACTCTGAACTCAACGACCCGCTTGACCAAAGGAAGCGGTTTGAAGACCAACTCGAACTGGGCAAGCGCGGCGACACCGAGTCTATGGTGCTGGACGAGGACTTCCTGCGTTCGCTCGAAATCGGCATGCCGCCCACGGCCGGCCTCGGCATCGGCATCGACCGACTGTCGATGATTATGACCGACTCGGCTTCTATCCAAGATGTGCTCTTCTTCCCGCAAATGCGCCCCGAGAAGAAACCAGAGGTGAGCAAAGATGAAGACTTTACCGCACTCGGCATAGATGCGGCTTGGATCCCTGCACTCCGCAAACTCAACATCCAAACTGTAGCACAACTCCAACAAGCCAACCCAAACAAATTGCTGAACGATTTGGGTGGAATGCGCAAAAAACTGAAACTGGAAGTGCCCGCCGCCACCCTCGACCAGATAAAAGGCTGGATGGGGCAACAAGAAAACTGACCAATAACGAACTGATAAGCAATATTTTAAAATTTAAGCATTGTTTATGCGGGCGCAAAGAAAAAAAGTTTATCTTTGCGCCCGATTTGCCGAAGTGGCGGAATAGGTAGACGCGTTGGTCTCAAAAACCAATGAGGTAACACTCGTACCGGTTCGATCCCGGTCTTCGGTACACCGCACAGCCGGACGTTTTTTTGAGAGCGTCCGGTCTTTTTTTTGCCACAGCCACGCACATTTTCTGAAAATAAGCCTACCTTTGCAACCCGATGGAAAACAGAAATGACATATTGCAGACTTCGATTGAATACCTGAAGGGTGTAGGCCCTCAGCGGGCGAAAGTGTTCCATTCAGAATTTGCCATTGACACTTACGGCGACCTGCTCCACTACTATCCGTACCGCCACATTGACAAATCGCAAGTGCATAGCGTGTGCGACATTGTGGAGGAGGGCGGCTATATTCAGCTGAAGGGCAACATCACGAATGTGCAGGTGTTAGGGCAACAGCGCTCCCGGAGACTAACCGCCCAGTTCAGCGACGGCACCGGCTCCCTCGAACTGGTGTGGTTCCAGGGCATCAATTGGGTGGAAAAGGCACTGCACGAGAACAAAGAATTTATCATATTTGGAAAACCAACCGTCTTTAACGGGCATTGGAGCATGACGCACCCGGAAATGCTGGACCCCAATGTGCAGAACCGCTCCCAAATACCGCTCCGTTTTCAGCCGCTGTACAACACTTCAGACATTGCCAAGCGGAAAACGCTCGACTCGAAAGCCGTGGCAAAATTGGTGGCGAACCTGTTGCCATTGGTCCACGATATTATTCCCGAGACGCTGCCCGGCGAAATGCTCCAAAAGCTGGGGCTGATGCCGCTTCGCGACGCGCTTTGCCAAATCCATTACCCTGAAGACAGCCAACAACTGTCACGGGCCTCGCTCAGGCTCAAGTTTGAGGAGCTCTTCTTCACGCAGATGAAGATGCTTCTGCAAAAACAAATCAACACCGAGCGCACTAAAGGGTTCGTATTCGACAAAGTGGGAGATTATTTCAACACATTTTACAAAAAGTACCTGCCGTTCCCGCTCACCAATGCCCAGAAAAGGGTGATAAAGGAAATCAGGAGTGACACTGGCAGCGGGCATCAGATGAACCGGCTGTTGCAAGGCGATGTGGGCAGTGGGAAAACGATTACCGCACTATTTGTCATGCTGCTGGCCAGAGACAACGGCTACCAGTCGTGCCTGATGGCCCCGACGGAGATTCTGGCCTTGCAGCATTTTGAAAAAATCAGCAAGTATGTGGAGCCGTTGGGACTTCGCGTCGAGTTCTTGGCGGGCTCTACCAAGACTGCCAAGCGGAAACAGATATTCGCGGGACTGCAGCAAGGCGATGTGGACATCCTCATCGGCACGCACGCACTCATCGAAGACAACGTGCAGTTCCGCAACCTCGGTTTGGCCATTATCGACGAGCAGCACCGTTTCGGCGTAGAGCAGCGGGCTAAGTTGTGGCGCAAAAACGCCATGCCGCCACATATCCTGGTGATGACCGCCACGCCCATACCGCGAACGCTGGCCATGACAATGTACGGCGACCTCAACATATCCGTCATCGATGAATTGCCCCAAGGCCGCAAACCCATCATCACCAAACATCTTTACGAAAAAGACCGGCTGAAACTGTTCGGCTTCATGAAAAAACAGATAGAGTTGGGGCGACAGGTTTTCATTGTCTATCCGTTGATTGAAGAGTCGGAAAAAATGGACATGCTCGACTTGATGGCGGGATATGAGTCCATAGAGCGGGCTTTCCCGCCGCCGCAATACGGCATCGGGGTAGTTCACGGCCGCATGAAACAAGAAGACAAAGACTTTGAGATGCAGCGTTTCATCAAGCGGCAGTCGCAGATAATGCTTTCCACCACCGTGATAGAGGTGGGCATTGACGTGCCGAACGCCACCGTGATGGTCATAGAAAATGCCGAGCGTTTCGGACTGTCGCAGTTGCACCAGCTGCGCGGGCGGGTAGGGCGCGGCGGCAACCAGTCGTACTGCATCCTGATGTCAAAGTACGAGTTGAGCACTGAGAGCCGAAAGAGGCTGGATGCCATGGTCAACACCAACGACGGCTTTGAGATTGCCAACTTCGACCTCCAATTGCGCGGTCCCGGCGACATACAAGGCACGCGGCAGAGCGGCATGCTCGACTTCAAAATCGCCGACATTGTGAAAGACGAGAAGTTGGTGGCCTACACGCGCAATCTGGCACGGCAGGTGCTCAAAGACGACCCTTCACTCAGCAAGCCCGAGAACCAACGGCTCAAAAACACGCTCGCCCGTCTGATGCAGCGCGACATCAACTGGAGCGTAATCGGGTGAGGCGATTCAGTGTATAAGACTTGTCCCAACTTTGCCTTTTTGACCATGTTTTTATCGCTGAGTCAATTGATTAGCAACTGTGGGGTTGGGCAACTGGAGCGTAATCGAATCTAACGTATCCGGTCTTTCAGCACCAATGCGATAGTTTCTATGACACCCGTGACAAGGGCATTGCCCATGAGAAAAGCGCGTCGCAAGTCGGAACAACCGGAAGTGTGGTTGTCGGGGAACATATTCAAACGCTCCAGCTCCATCGACACCAGACGGCGGTAACGCCCGTCCGGGGTTTTTATCCCAACTTTGACTCTTTCAAGATGTTTTTCTTTTGGACTCAACAACTTGCGTCAGTACATTTGCGTTGCTGTGTACTACAGATTTTAGGTAACCTCTAAAAATTAATTTTCTAATACACAACAATATAATACGCAAAATCTCATTAATATGATATAGAAAAACGTTGGTATCATGAGCAAGTACAAGACCATAGGCAACCAGAAACTCTTTGACGCAGAAAATGCAGCCCAGAAACTCTCCGCAATAGGCAACCCGCTAGATAAGTTGGATAGTGTATCGATTTCGAGAAGTTCCGCCATGCGCTGGAAGAGGAGATGGTAAACCGCAACACCAAGGGCAATGCCGGAGCAAAACAGTACGATGTTGTAATGATGTTCAAGGTGATGGTGCTGAGGCAGTATTATCAGCTCAGCTACGAGCAGACAGAGTACCAAATAATAGACCGTAGCAGCTTCAAAAAAGTTCCTTGGGCTTGCCAGTGGCGATAAGGTGCCGGATGCCAATACTATACGCAACTTTTTCGAGAAGATGAAGGAACATGGACTTGGAGAGAAGTTGTTTCAGCAGTTCGTGGATGAATTGCTATCGAAAGGATTCATCTTCAATGAGGGTCAGATAGTGGATGCAAGTTTCGTGCTTGCGCCACATCAGCACAACACGCCGGAAGAGAACAAGAAGATAAAAGCTGGCGAGGGCGGCAAACTATGGGATGGGAATCCCGCAAAGAAACGCCAAAAGGACGTAGACGCCCGCTGACAGAGAAGCAGAACGAGAACAACCGTGCAAAATCCCGCATTCGGTCGCGCATGGAACATGTATTTGGGTTTATGGAGGGCGCAATGCATGGTCTTGCCGTAACGACAATAGGAATGGCTCGAGCAACGGAAAATCTTTTTCAGAAGGTCTTGGTCTACAACATGTTCAGATATGAGCAGTTTGTACGCAACGGAATAAGATAGAGTAATATAAATTGCACTAAAACAACGAAGTCCAAAGAAAGGAACGAAATCCAAAAAAAAGGAAGGTAAAATATGTAGAAATAGGATATCAAACATAACAAAACAGCGGGATGAAGTCTTTCGAAGGACCGTGTCCTGCCACTTGGTCAAATCAAAACAACTGGCTAGGCGGTTAGAGTAGGCTCGCCGCACAGCCAGTATGAAGGAAATAATGAATTTTTAGAGCCTACCATCAAGTATTGCATGCTGTCCGTTCATTTTCATTGGCCCAAACCACATCGTATCCGGCTTGCTCAAAACCTAGATCAAGTCCGCCGCAACCTGCAAAGAAAGAAGCCACTCTTAATCGTCTTTTCATTTCAATTTGTTTTTGTTTGTTTTTCATGGTATTGTCATTTTTATTTTCCAATCTGAAAAGGGTTGCAAAGGTAATGAAAAAAACTGTTAATACAAATGCAGCCCACCGATGCGCAAGAGCCGCAACCCGAACCAACACACAAAAAGACTGGACAAGCAGATACTTTGCAACAGCATCCATGCCCGGAATGAGCACTTTTTGTTGGCCCCGATCCGACCCGTTGCCAGGCACAACAACCAGGTGACGGCAGCAGCGGTCTCCTTTGGGTCCCAACCCCAAAAGTCGCCCCACGCCGCCTTTGCCCAAACCATCCCCAAACAGAGTCCTATGGTATATAGAGCCGTGCCCGCCTGAAACAGCTGCACCGACTGCCATCTGAAAGTGCCGTTTTTGCGCCCGCCTGCGCCGGTCAGCAACGCGGCAAGCAGTAAAGCATACGACAGCACGTATGCCAGCACATGCGGCAAGAACCAGACACTCTGTAGTACCGGCGGCAACCCTTTTTGCCGCAAAACGGGACTCGCCAGCACGAATGTGGCCAAGGTGAGAACTGTCAAGCTCCCCGTCAGCAGCCGCCATTTGACCCCCACCCGCATCCGGAAACTTGCGAGAGCGCCACTTGCCCACCAAATCGCGACGAGCACTAATAGCGCCACACCCCCATAAACCGCCCACTGCACGGGCTGTTTCACTAACATCACCTTGATGCCGGCAGGCTTGGCCGCGGTTTGCCGCCAATACCCCGACAAGTACAGGTCATATTGCCGGTAATGCACCGGATGGTTTACTGCCACGCTCTTGCGCTCGGTTTTGTCATGAGTGGCTAAAAAAAGCGTCGCGGCAACCTTTTTTACACTCCCGGAGGGATAATCCTCAAAGTGCAATTGTTCAAGCCTGATGGCAAACGGCAGCATGTAAAGGTTGCCGTCGTGGTCTGCCGCCAGACTTGAAGCAGCCGTGTTTTCCATTACAACAATCTGATACTGACGGTATTGCACTTTGCCGCATACCAACCCCGCCACCATCAAGACAATGCCTGCGCAAAAAAACAGTTGTCTCCATCTTGCCATATTGATTTTTTTTCTATTTTTGCGGCCTCAAAAAGCCACTTTAGCTCAGTTGGTAGAGCGACGCATTCGTAATGCGTAGGTCGCGAGTTCAAGTCTCACAAGTGGCTCAAAAGAAAGCCAGCAAATTGCTGGCTTTCTTTGTTTTGTATTACAGCAATTTGCGTGCTTCTTCCCAAACCTCATCCGGCAGTTTGGCGCCGATGTATTCAATCATCTTAGCCGACAGGAACGAGGCAAGGTCGCCGGCACGCTGGGCGGTATAGCCATTCATCAGCCCATAGAGAAAGCCGGCTGCGTAGATGTCGCCAGCGCCGGTTGTGTCGCGCCGAACCGCGTCCACCGGAGCAATCACCGTAGTTTCGCCGTCCATCTTCACCAGCGAGCCCTCTTTGCCGACCTTCACAACGGCCACGCTACAGTATTCTGCCAGTTTGTCCAGCGCGTCGCGTCCCTCTTTGCCCGTAAAAGCCTTTGCTTCCTCTTCGTTGGCAAAGATGATGTCCACATAGTCGCGCAGCAGTCCCTCTACAAACTCTAAATTGGCCTCAATGATGTTGTAGCTGGCCATGTCCATCGCGATGCGAAGCCCGTGTTCTTTGGCTATCTGGCACACTTTCAATATAAGGTCGTGGTTGAAAATAAGATAGCCCTCCACTAAGATGTAGTCGTATTGGGCAATGACGGCGGGGTCAATCTCTTCGGGTTGCATTGTGGCGGCGGCGCCGAGGTAGGTGGCAAAGGTGCGTTCCGCGTCGGCGGAAATGAAGGTGGTGGCAATGCCTGTGCTGATGTCTGACGCTATCGTGTGCGGCGTCACCCCAAAACGCGTCATCTCCCGACAAAACAGGTCGCCCATTTCGTCGCGCCCGACCTTGCCGATATATCCGGCCGGTGCGCCCAGCCTGGCAATGCCGTGAATGGTGTTGGAGGTGGAACCGCCTGTGGCACACCACTTTTCCATCTTGCTGATACTCTTGTCAAGTTCCGCTTTCTTTTCCGCATCTATCATTACCATGCCGCCTTTGTCAAGGCCGTTTTTTTCCAAAAGTTCATCGTTGTCGATATGAAGCAATATATCGACCAGCGCATTTCCGATACCTAATATTTTTTTCATTCCTGATACTTGTTTTTATAATTTTTCATTTGCAGAAACAGCCATTTTGTGCCGTCCGCGTTCTATTCCTGTTTTTTGTTCATCTCGTTGAATGCCAAAGCATAAAGTTTCACTTGCTTAATCATCGAAGACAAGCCGTTAGAACGTGTGGGGGAGAGGTGCTCGCGCAGCCCGATGGTTTCGATGTAGGCGAGGTCGTTGTCAAGGATTTCCTGCGGTGTGCGCCCCGAGAGCACGCGTATGAGCAAGTTGACGATGCCTTTGGTGATGATGGCGTCGCTGTCGGCCGTGAAAAAGACCTTGCCGTCCCTGAAGTCGGCATGCAGCCACACTTGCGACTGGCAACCGTCGATCAGAAACTCTGAGGTTTTGTATTGCTCGTCAATCATAGGGAGTTCCCTGCCCATTTCAATGATATAGTTATACTTGTCCATCCAGTCGTCGAACATTTCAAACTCATTCACCAGTTCTTGTTCAACCTCCTGCATTGTAGCTTCTTTCTTCTTATCCATGATAGTCGTTATTGTTAGTATTCTTAATCTATTCTGCCGCGGCGCTCTTCCATGACAAAGCATGGGGCACTATCGGTTCAATATAGCCATAAAAGAGCGAGGCGTCTTTCTTTTCCTGTTTCAGCACAATGCCTCGCGGGTCAATGGTGTCGAACATATAAAAGACGACACTGAGCACCACCACCACTTTCGTGAGGCCGAACAGCATGCCGAAAATCCGGTCAACGACAGGCGGAAGCACTTGTTTGACTGCCTTTTGCACAAGGTTGCCCAGCAGATGCACCAGCACCAGCGCCACAATGAAGACCAACACAAAGGCGATTTGCCCTGAGAACATCATCTTGGGCAGCCAGGCCGCCACCAAGTCGGAGAACTTGTAGGCAAGCCATACGCCCACGATGACAGCCACGAGCGTAGTAATCTCGCAAATCAATCCATGTTTGAATCCTTTGAACCCGAACCAGCAGATGGGGATCAGGACGATAATGTCTATAAAGTTCATATTGTCTGTGTTTTTCTGATTCTCTGTGTCAGTGGCTGGGCATAGATGAAATCATTGAGTTTAGGGTTGTCGGACACTAACACAGAGTCTTTGTCTCCGCGCCATTCGAGATGCCCCTCATAGATAAACGAGATGGTGTCGCCGATGGTGATGACGGAGTTGAGGTCGTGGGTGTTGACCACCGTTGTGATGCCCAGTTCGTGCGTGATGTCGTATATCAGGTTGTCGATGACAAGGGAAGTCTTGGGGTCGAGGCCGGAATTGGGCTCATCGCAGAAGAGATACTGCGGATTGCAGGCAATGGCACGGGCAATAGCGGCCCGTTTCTTCATGCCGCCGCTCAACTCGGCAGGATACAACGCGTTGACATTGGCAAGGTCAACCCTGTTCAGGCAGAAATTCACCCTGTCGAGTTTCTCGCTGGCGGAGAGGGTAGTGAACATATCCAGCGGGAACATGACATTCTCCTCAATCGTCATAGAGTCGAAGAGCGCCGCGCCCTGAAACACCATCCCCATCTCGGCACGCAACTGCCGCTGCTCTTTGTTGAGCAGATGATGGAAGTCGCGGCCTTGGTAAAGAATCTGCCCCTCGTCGGGGTTGAAAAGTCCAACCAGACACTTCATCAACACCGTTTTGCCAGACCCTGACCTGCCGATGATGAGATTGACCTTGCCCGGCTGAAAACAGGTGTCGATGTCAAAAAGCACCTGCTTGTTGCCGAAATATTTAGACACATTTTTGACCTCTATCATCTTATAGCATTACTTGGGTGATCAATACGTTAAGCAGTAATATGACAAAACTGGACACCACGATGCCCTGCGTTCCGGCCTTGCCCAGTTCAAGTGCGCCGCCGTCAATCTTGTATCCGTAGAATGAAGAGACCGTTGACATGACGAATGCGAAGATGAACGTTTTTGTAAGGGCGTACAATATGTCATAGACCCGGAAACAGTAAGTGAGACCATCCACATAGTCGTAAACAGTGACGCAGCCCGTGATGGCCACGGTGATGTAGCCGCCTAAGATGGCGAAAAATATGCTGAAGACAATCAGCACCGGGTTCACGATAAGCGAGGAAATAACCTTGGGAAGCACCAGATGAGAGGCGGGATTGATGCCCATCACCTCCAAGGCATCAATCTGCTCGGTAACTCTCATGCTGCCGATCTCGGAAGTGATGCGCGACCCTAAGTTGCCGACTAACAGCAGACTTATGATCGTAGGGCACAGTTCCATCACGATAGAGGTCCGCGACACGAACCCGATGGTCCACGACGGGATCCAGCTGCTTTCAATCTGCATGGCGGTCTGTGTGGTGATGACACTGCCCATAGATATTGACACGATAATCACAATCAGGAGCGACCCGATGCCCATGGCGTCCATTTCAAACAGCAGTTTCTTGAAAAAGACACCCCATTTCTCCGGTTTTGAAAAAACTTTTCTCAGGAAAATGAAATAATCACCGACAAGTGTGAAAAATCGCTCTATCATTATTCTGTGTTGAGAGGCGCAAAAATACACCTTTTTTCGTACTTTTGCGACTTCCTAAAAAAACAATACCCGAATGAATACCATCATTACGCTTATCAGCGACTGGCGGACACGCGACCCTTACCTTGCCATGTTCAAGGGTGAAATTCTATCATCTCTGCAAGATGCCTGCATTATTGACATTACGCATACGGTTGACATGTTCAATGTTGCGCAAACTGCGTTCCTTTCCCGCAACAGTTACAAGAAATTCCCGGAGGGCACTTTCCATCTGATGTTGACCAACGTTTCGGAGAACGACACGTTCGACCCTGTCATTGTCGAATACGACCGGCACTTCTTCGTGGGCAACGACAATGGTGTCTTCCGCCTGATGTTTGACCGGCACCTTCCGCTGTCTGGCAAAAAGTATGCTGCGGAGGGACCGGCAGGCGCATGGACGAAGATGATCGCATTGGTGAAAGCGGCCGCGGCACAGGAACTTGACCACATTACGCAGCCATACGATACGTTTGTGGAGCAACTGCCTCATCTGCCGATGTATGACGAGAACCAACGACGCATTGAAGGCGAAATCGTCTATATTGACGCTTTCTGCAACGCTATTACGAATATCCCTGTGGCTATGTTTAAAGAAGCCGTCAAGGAGTGCCCGTTTGAAGCCTATATCAATGCCAAGAAGATGTGGAAATGCCAGAAATACCACGAAACTTACATCCCGGAGAAAGACGATGAGTTCTATCTCGCCGGCAATGCTCTCGGATATGTTGAGGTTGCCGTGTTCCAAGGAAATATTGCTGTCTTGATGGACCTGAAAGTGGGCGACCAAATCACGATTGAATGCAAATGATGAGAAACCTGTCAAGAATTGAAACCATTCAGAAAGGATTTTCCCGTCTTAAGACAATGGGATGACTGTAAAAACGTTTATATAACCAATTAAAAATCAATATCTTATATAAAAGTTTCAATAAATGGCGCAAAAATGAACGACTGAAAGGAAAAAAGTGTATTTTTGCAACCTCAAAACTGAGACGGTGCTGTAGCTCAGTTGGTAGAGCAACGGACTGAAAATCCGTGTGTCACTGGTTCAATTCCCGTCAGCACCACAAAAGCCCTCATAGAGGGCTTTTTTTGTTGCCGCCAATGGAGGCCGTGATGACCATCAAAACAGGGAGCCCGTGTCTGTAATTTTTTCTTACTTTTGCGCAAAGCGCATTTATGAGAAAAACAGTTTTAACTTCTTTGTTTTTAGCATTTTGCATAATAGCATCTGCACAAGTCCGCTATGATTTGGAGCCCATCGTTGACACTATTCAAGCCGACTACATCAAGGCTTGGAGCAAGGTAAAGGAGACGGACGGCTTCCGCATCCAGATTGCGGCTTTCACCGGCGTCAATTCCAGAAATATTGCCGAGAGCAAAAGCTACGAGTTTGAAGCCGCATTCCCGGAACTGAAAACCTACATCTCCTTTCAGGAGCCCTACTTCAGAGTCAGGGTCGGCGATTTTTTTTCCAAACTCGAAGCCCACAAAGCCCTGATTGAGATACAGACGGTTTACCCAAACGCCTACATCATTCCTGACAAAATCAAATATTTAGACGAATAGACTATGAACATCATTGATGGCAAAGCCTGTGCCAAGCAGATTAAGGACCAGATTACCAAAGAGGTAGAGCTCATCCGTTCCATCGGTTTCAGAGTGCCTAAGTTGGCCATTATACTCGTGGGCGACCGCACCGACAGTCTTTCCTACGTACACAGCAAAGAAAAGACGTGCAAGTCGCTCGGTATGGACTGTGCCGTCAGTCTGTTGCCATCAAGCACGACGGAAACCGAAGTGTTAGACTTGGTTGAAAAGTACAACCAAGACCGTTCCATTGATGCCATTCTGATACAACTTCCGCTGCCGGACGGCATGGACACAGCCCGCATTTTAGAGTCGATAGACTATCGTAAAGATGCTGATGGGCTGCACCTTATGAACGTAGGACTGTTGCATCTCGGCGAGCCTTACGTGATGCCGTGTACGCCGAAGGGCATCATCACGCTTTTGCAGTCGAACGGCATTGAAATTGCCGGCAAGCATGCTGTCGTCATCGGCCGCAGCCAATTGGTGGGCGAGCCGACCGCACAGTTGCTGATTCGCCAAAACGCCACTGTTACGCTATGCCATTCCCACACACGCGACCTTTCGTCCATCACCCGCATCGCCGACATTGTCATTACGGCTGCCGGCTGCCCTGGCTTGCTGAAACCGGAAGATTTCAAAGAGGGTGCCGTGCTGATAGACGTTGCCATCAACCGAACAGAAAACGGGCTCGAGGGTGATGTTTACAACGAGCGCACCCGCGAGGCTTTGTCGCAACGGCTGAGCGCGGCCACGCCTGTGCCCGGCGGCGTGGGCCCCATGACCATCGCCATGTTGATGCAGAACGTCTTGGACATCTACAAAATCAAGAACAAAAACTGACGAATACGCTTGCCCAAGTCCTCTTATTCGTAGTAATCGTATTTGAGGTGCTTGACGGTAATGCCTTTGTTGATAAGTTGTTTGAGCGAATCGACACCGATTTGGAGGTGTCGGAGACTGTAGTTCTGTGTCACGTTCTTGTCTGACGCTTCCGTCTTGATGCCGTCGGGCAACATAGGCTGGTCAGACACCAGCAGCAATGCGCCCGTAGGGATGCGGTTGTAGAACCCCACAGTGAAGAGCGTAGCCGTTTCCATATCCACGGCAGTGGCGCGGATTCGGCGCAAATAGCTCTTGAATGTATCATCATGCTCCCAAACGCGGCGGTTTGTCGTATAGACAGTGCCGGTCCAATAGTCGAGGCTGTAGTCGCGGATGGTGGTAGATATGGCTTTTTCCAGATTAAAAGCGGGCAAGGCGGGCACCTCCGGCGGAAAATAGTCGTTGGACGTTCCCTCTCCCCGGATGCCGGCAATAGGCAGCAGCAACTCCCCAACGCCGATGTTGTCTTTCAAACTGCCGCACTTGCCAAGGAAAAGTACCGCTTTGGGCTGTATGGCCGTCAGCAGGTCCATGATGGTGGCGGCATTGGCACTCCCCATCGAAAAATTGATGATGGTGATGTTCTGGAAAGTGGCACAAGGCATAGGCTTGTCTTCGCCTATGACTTGTGTGCCCGTCAGTTCGGCAAATTTTTTGACATAATTCTGAAAATTGGTCAGCAGGATATACCTGCCAAAATTCTCTATGGGCAATCCCGTGTAACGGGGCAGCCAGTTGAGCGCGATGTCATCTTTTGTGTTTAATACCATAGTTTTATGGATTGATAAGGTTAGGATTATTGGTTGTCATGTTTTCAGTTCCACTACCGTGATGCCACTGCCGCCCAGTTCGAGCATCTCGTCATGAAATGCAGCAATGTCGTGCCTGCGCGAAAGCTGTTCTCTCACAACTTTGCGGAGAATGCCGTTCCCTTTTCCGTGCAATATGCGCACATTCTTGACACTCAGCAAGGAAGCCTCGTCAAGGTAGTCAGACAATTCCATGAGCACATCGTCGGCACGATAGCCGCGCAAGTCGAGCGTGCTGTTGAACTTCGACAGTTTCTTGTTCATCGCTTCTCCCAAGGTGCCTTCATTGTAGCGGACCACGGAACTTCGTTGTATTGTCCGGGCCTCTTTTTTGCTGATTTTGGTCAGCTTTCGCAAGTCAGTTTTAAAAGTTACGGAGTTGAATGCTATGGTGGCATCGTTCCCGCTGATGCCTGTCACATTGCCCGTGATCTGCATGTCAGCCATGAACACGGTGTCGCCCACACGTATTGCTGTGTCTTCAGCGGGCTCCGCACTTTTCTTCTCTTTGTGGGCACTCTTTTTTATCGGAACGGCCGGTATGAGTATCTTTTTCTGCTCAATAGTTTCTATTTCCTGTTTCAGTTCCTCTTTCAGCCGGCTCACGTTCTGCCGTGCCTCTTTCGTTTTGCCGCTCTCGGCTTTGGCCTCTTTGATGTCACGGATGGTCTTCTCTATCACCTTGTTGGCACTTTCAACGATGCTGTTGGCCTGGTTCTTGGCTTGCTGCAGGATGTCTTTGCGTTTTTTCTCCAACTCGAGAAACCGGTCGGTATAGTTCTGGATCATCTCGGCCAACTGTTCGTCTGCGGCACGCACCTGCTTTAAGGTCTGTTCTGTCTCGGCCTTGGCGTTCTCAATCTCTTCGAGTTTTCGTTCGTAGTCAATTTGCGCCGTGCCGGTTCTGCTTATTGCCCGTTGTATTATCTGCTCGTCCAACCCGATGTGCCGGGCAATTTCGTAGGTGAACGAACTTCCGGGCTTCCCTATTTTGAGTTTGTAGAGCGGTTTGAGGTTCTCGGTATCGTAAAGCATTGCCCCGTTGATGGCTTCGGGATGCGTGTCCGGAAACATCTTCAAGTCGCCATAATGGGTTGTGATGATGCCGAATGCGCCGTGTGCGTAGAAGCTTTCCAATATTGACTCTGCCAGCGCGCCGCCCAACACGGGCTCCGTGCCCGAGCCGAACTCATCGATGAGGAACAGCGAATGGCTGTCCAAGTTCTCGTCCATGATTTTAAGGTTCGACAAATGCGAGCTGTAGGTGCTGAGGTCGTTCTCGATAGACTGTTCATCCCCGATGCCTATGAAGATGCTTTCAAAGATTCCCATGTCGGAAGTGCTGTCCATGGAGACCAGCAGCCCGCATTGCATCATATATTGCAGCAGTCCCATACACTTGAGGCATACCGACTTGCCGCCGGCATTAGGACCGGATATGATGAGTATGCGCTGTTCCTTGGTCAGCGACACGTCAAGCGGCACTACTTTTTTCCGGGTTTTCTTTAAAGTCAGAAAGAGCAGCGGGTGTACGGCCTGTTTCCATTCCATTTTTTGTTCCGGGAAGATGTGAGGCAGTGTGGCCTGCACATCGACAGCCAACAGGGCTTTGGCCCGCAAAAAGTCGTACCGCCCCATCAACTGCTGTGCCTGCAGCAAGTCGGGGATTGTGGGGCGTATTTTCTCGCTGAGGAGTGTGAGGATACGGATGATTTCGCGGTGTTCGGCATTCGACAATTCGCGCAGTTCGTTGTTGGCGTCAAACACCTCTGTGGGTTCAATGAAAACGGTTTGGCCCGTGGCGGACTCGTCGTGAACAAAGCCTTTGAGCCGGCGTTTGAACTGGGCCGCCACAGGGATACACAGCCGCCCGTTGCGCACGGTCATTTCGGCATCTTCCTTTACAAGACCGTCTTGTTTGGCAGCATTGAGGATTTTCCGGACCTGCCTGTCGGCGGCATTCGAGATCCGGTTCATCTCGCTGCGGATCCGGCAGAGTTCATCGGAAGCGTTGTCCCGGATCTGACCCTTGTCGTCGAGTATGCGGTTGAAGTCGGAAATCAGCTCGCGCTGCAGCGGCATCTCCTCGCAAAGTGCCCACAGGTGGGGATAACGCTTTTCTTCCTCGTTGCGACTTCTGAAATAGACAAATATGTTGGTGATGGACAAGATAAAGGCACGGAGGCAGGCCAAGTCTTCCGGTTCAATGTAGGTGCCGTCAACTTGAAGATGTTTGAGCACAGCACGCAGGTCGTAAAAGTCCTGGGCGGGGAAAGGCTCGTCAAAAAGGAGCAGTTGCCGAAACTCTTCCACGCTCTCCAACTCGGCCATAATAGTGTCTATGTCGGTCATCATGGCGACACGGTTCACATAGTCCTGTCCGATAGGGCAGATGCAGTGTTGCGACAGCAGTTGCCTTATGGCGTTGAAGCCTATTTTTTCTTCAAAATTATCGGGATAAAGCATAAAGAGTTAGGCAAAGAGGGTGGCGGCAGTACACCGCGAGACGGTAAGGTCGGCATATTCGCCGATTTGATGATTGCCACGCGGGAATATGATGACTTTGTTTTGGCTGTTACGGCCGTAGAGCTGGTTGGCAGAGCGTTTTGACACGCCCTCCACGAGCACACGGAATGTTTTGCCAATGTCACGTTGGTTGCTTTGCAGCGAAAGTTCGCCTTGCAAGGCTATGATTTCTTCGAGGCGGCGGGTTTTCTCCTCGTCCGGAATGTCGTCTTTGAAACGTTTGGCCGCCATGGTGCCGCCGCGCTCCGAATATTTGAACATGTAGGCATATTCGTAGCCCACCTCCCGCATCAAGGAAAGGGTCTGCTCGTGGTCTTCCAACGTCTCGCCGCAGAAGCCGGCGATGATGTCTGTGGAGATGGCACAGTCGGGTATCAAGGTCTTGATACGCCGTACCCGTTCCATATAGTATTCGCGGGTATAAACCCGGTTCATCCTTTTCAGCACGCTATTGCTGCCCGACTGCACCGGCAAGTGTATGTATTTGCAGATGTTGTCATACGAGGCTATGGTTTCTATCAGTTCGTCTGACAGGTCTTTAGGATGCGAGGTGGCAAAGCGGACGCTCAAGTCCGGCGACATTTCCGCCACTTTAGCCATAAGTCCGGCAAAAGTCAGCGGCTTGCCCTCGCCGTCCCAATGGTAGGAGTTCACGTTCTGACCAAGGAGTGTCACCTCTTTGTAGCCGTCGCGGAGCAGTTGTTCCACCTCGTTCATGATGGTTTTAGGGCTGCGGCTGCGTTCGCGCCCGCGAGTGTAGGGCACAACGCAATAGGTGCAGAAATTGTTGCACCCGCGCATGATGGAGACAAATGCCGACACGCCGTTGAGGTCATAGCGCAAGGGCATAATGTCGTGATAGGTTTCCTCTTCAGAGAGCATGACGTTGAATTGGGCTTCACCATGTTCCGAGTCGGCTATCAGAGCGGGGAGGCTGCGGTAGGCATCCGGGCCGGCAATAAAGTTGAGCACGGGTTCTGTCTGCAGCAGTTCCTCTTTCATCCGTTCTGCCATGCAGCCGATAAGTCCGACTTGCAGGCGCGGCCGTTTGCGTTTCAGCGACTCCAGCTCATTGAGGCGCTTGTGGATACGCTGCTCTGCCTTGTCACGGATAGAACAGGTGTTGAGAAGGACAAGGTCTGCCTCTTGAATGGAGTCTGTAATTTGGTATGTGTCTTTTAATATGGATGCAACAACTTCACTGTCTGCAAAATTCATCTGGCATCCGTATGTTTCGATGTACAGTTTTTTCATAGGGGCAAAAGTACAAAAAAAGGGCATCTTTAAGATGCCCTTTCCCATTTATTCACTTAAACTTACAAACATAAAACACCAAAATGAAAAGAAAAAACAATTCTACTTTGCTCGCAGATTATTTCTTCAAGAACTTTTGGGTTGTGCCGTTCATGCGGACAAAGTACATGCCAGACTCAAGGCTGGAGATGTTGATTTGTGCATTGCCTTGAACGTTTTCTGTCATGACGATTTGTCCCAGCATATTGCTAACTTCAGCGACGCCTTCGCCTTTGATGTTCAGCATATTGGTAGCAGGGTTAGGATATACGGCGAATGTTTCAGCTTCGTTGTCCTCGATGCCGGTGCCGGTAGAGACGGTCACGTCATCAAGGCAGAAACCGAACACGTCGTTTGAAACGACATTGATGGCGACAAATTTCGTGCCTGCAGGATATTCGTAGGTAAATTCGGTCCATTCAGCATCTACGTCAACGTTGTTGCCTGCAGAGATTTTTGTGAAGCTTTCCGGGTCGTTGTTTGTAGAAGAAGCATAAACGACGAATGATTCTGAGCCATAGGCGTCTGTGAGAGCTTTAGCCCAGAAAGAGAATGTGCCGGCATTGCCGTTCAGTTGTGTGCTGACAATCCAGTCGTTGTTCGGAGGGGTGGTAGCAGCCCATGAAACCAGATACTTGTCGCCAGAATGAGCAGGATAGTCTTCGCTCAAATCTGCGGTTGCTGCACTGGGGTTGAAGACGATGAATGCCATTGGCTGGTAAGCGTTTTCCCAAGTGATGCCGCTCATTCCGTAGGTCTCGGATTCATCCAAATCGTAGAAAGTCCAAGCGCCGGCAGGGTCGATGGTGAAGTCGGCATAACTTTCAAAATCATCTGTGTACTGAGCATTTGCAACTGCAAAAGCGCACAGAACCATTGCTAAAGAGAAAAATTTCTTCATAGATTTAAAATTTTAGTTTGACTAATATTGATGTTCTTTTTTTAACGGGGCAAATGTAGCAATTATATCGTATGCTTGGCAAGTTTTTTTGCTAAAAAAATATCAAACGTGGCATGTTCGTAATTATTTCGTGTCGAGCACGAGGGCGTCGGCCACCACTTCGGCGAGCGATTTCACCTCAACGCCTAAGTGATAGGTGTGGTTGATTTGGTTGAGTTGATCTACGCAGTTGTGGCATGGCGTAATGACCACTTGCGCGCCCGTAGCGGCAATTTGGTCGGCTTTTATCTTGCCCGCTTTGAGTCTGCGTTCGTTGTACTCGCTCATGGCAAGCAGGCCGCCGCCACCACCGCAGCAGAAGTTGTCGCTGCCATACGGGTCCATCTCTGTCAAGTTGGCCACCGACTGTTTCACCACAAAGCGCAGTGAGTTGAACAGACCGCCGTTGCGCGTGATGTTGCATGGGTCATGAATGGTGTACTTCTTGGTGTTCAGATTCTTGTCCACCTTGATTTTCCCTGACTTGATGTATTGTTCCAGCAGTTCTATCAGCGTGATGATCTTGAAGTCGGGGTGGGTTTTCAGGTAGTTGGGGGCTTCCCAGCGGAGTGCTCGCGAGCCGTGTCCACACTCGCCGAGCACCAGCGTGCGGCAGTGCAGCTTGTGTACTTCGTCGAACATGTTGCGGGCTATGGCCGACGCTTCGGCATCATTGCCGGAGAAATAACCATAGTTTGTCACATCGTACATCTCCGTTGAGAGGGTCCAGTCGGCTTTGGCGGCATAGAAGATTTTGGCGGCCGCGGCAATGGAGAGCGGGAAGAATTTGGGCTCTCGCGGATTCAGGGTGTAGAGCATCTCGGCGCCATCCTTGTTGAGCGGTATGGCGGCCTCTTCACCGGCCTCGTCCTGCAGCTCTTCTTCCATCCAGGTGACAGTGTCCACAAAGTCCTCCGTCGGGATGGCCATATTGTTGCCCGTCTGGACGGCAGCATCTACGGTGGCCTGCAACGAAGCCGGCACTTCACCCATGGCAGCCAGCATCCGGCGTCCCGTGCGCACTACGAATGGTATGTCAACGCCTATGGAACAATGACTTACGCAGCGTCCGCACATGGTGCAAGCCCCAAACAGTGAATCTACCATCTCGGAAACAGTGCCCTCGTCAAGGTCGCGAGCATGCGTCAGCCGCGGCGCAGCTTTGCCTAAAAAGGTGCAATAGCGGCGGTATATGGAAGATACCATGTCCACTTTCTTCCCTGGTATGAACTTGGGGTCTTGGAATGTTTTATAGAAAAGGCAACTCGTCCCACACAATCCGCAATGAACACAGGCATTGAGATGGGTGAGCAGTTTGCTGTCTGTCTGCGCCGTTAATATGTCAAGGGCTTTCTGGATTTTTTCTTGTGATATTTCTTTCATCTTGAAATGTCCTGTTTTTTCGGGCGGCAAATATAGAAAAATTCTGTTTTTTTTCGCATCTTTGCGCCCCTTAACTCTAAATAGGAATGTTATGCTGAGAGAAGAAACTGTTTTCGGTCCTATCCATTCGCGGAGACTCGGAAATTCATTGGGTATAAATATTTTGCCGCAGAACGGTAAATTCTGCAACTTTGACTGCATCTACTGCGAGTGCGGTTGGAACAAAGACGGCATGGACGACCGCCATCTGCCGTCAACGGAAGAGGTGCGCCTTGCCCTGGAACAGAAACTCGAATCCTGCCGACTTAACGGCACACCGATAGACTCCATCACGTTCAGCGGCGATGGCGAGTCAACACTGCACCCCGACTTTCCGGCTATCATCGACCTCACGTTGGCGCTGCGCGACAAGTATTTCCCTACAGCCAAAGTGTCGGTGCTCTCCAATGCCACCCGGGCGTTTGTGCCGGCAGTCTTCGACGCCTTGCGCAAAGTTGATAACCCGATTATGAAGATTGACGCCCCCACCAATGAACTGATCGCCCAAATAAACCACCCCGCCCCGGGCTACGACATTGCCAAAGTGGTGGCGTCGCTCAAACCGTTCAACGGCAACTTTGTCTTGCAGACTATGATGCTGCGCAGCAGCCATTTCGACTCTTCCTCCCCGGCAGTGCTGGAGGGCTGGATGGACATAGTGCGACAACTCCGCCCCCGCGAGATCATGGTCTATACCATCGACAGACCTACCCCCGAAGAGGGACTGCAGAAATTCACAGAAGCGGAAATGCGTGAACTGGTGCGTCCGCTGACCGACGAGGGCTTCAAAATCCAGATCCGGGGATAACCTTAACGTCATCAGGCATCTACATTGACGACGCACCGCACCGACTTATATTCCTTTTCGCTCTGAAAAGCGTTCAAGATCTCTGACAGCCTGTTTTTGTTCTTCTCGAGATGTGCATCTTTGGGCAATTTTATCCAGAAGTCTTCGAGATAATAGTTCTGTATGCGTGACACGATGGGGAACTCGGGGCCGAGCACCTGCGCTCCGAATGTTTTTCGCAACGGCACTGCCAACGCCTGCGCCGCCTTGCTGACCGTCTGCTCGTCAGGATGCTTGAGCGTGATTTTCACCATCCGGGATACGGGCGGATAATGGAACTCTTTGCGTTCGGCAATCTGACTCCGGTACATGGCGGCAAAATCATTTGACACCACATACTGCAAAGCCGGGTGCTGCGGCTGACACGACTGGATGATGACTTTGCCCGGAATCTCTTTCCGTCCCGCGCGGCCGCTTACCTGTGCCAGCAACTGGAAAGCCCGCTCAAAAGAGCGAAAGTCAGGGTACGACAGCAAGGCATCGGCATTGAGGATGCCTACAACGCTAACGCTGTCAAAGTCAAGTCCTTTGGTTACCATTTGCGTGCCCACTAAGATGTCGGTCTTGTGCTGCTCAAAGTCGGTGATGATTTGCTGATAGGCGTTCTTGGAACGGGTGGTGTCTAAGTCCATCCGCGCAATGACGGCATCGGGGAATATCTCGGCAAGGGTGTCTTCCACTTTTTCAGTGCCGAACCCTTTCATCTCGATGTCGGTGCTATGGCAGGCGGGGCACTCGCGGGGCACCGCAATGGCATAGCCGCAATAGTGGCATTTGAGCAGGTTTGTTTTCTTATGGTAGGTTAGCGTCACGTCGCAATAGCGGCAAGTGGGCATTGTTTGGCAACTGTTGCAGATCATCCTGACGGCATAGCCCCGCCGGTTTTGGAACAAGATGACCTGCTCTTTCTTTTCCAATGCTTCCGCAATTTGCCCGATGAGGTAGTCTGAAAATACTCCTTGCATCTTGCGTTGTTTTCGTGCCTCGATCATGTTGACGACCCAAATCTCAGGCAGGGTGCTCTGCGCATAGCGCTGCATCAGTTCCACAAGCCCGTACTTTTGCTGCTGCACATTGTAGTAACTCTCGAGCGAGGGGGTGGCCGTTCCCAGCAGGGTGCGCGCGCCGTGTATGCCGGCCAGCACTATGGCCGCATCGCGGGCATGGTAGCGCGGCGCAGGGTCTTGCTGTTTGTAAGATGCGTCATGCTCCTCATCTACGATAATGAGTCCTAAGTTGTTGTACGGCAGCAGCAATGCCGACCGTGCACCTGTGATAAGCTGGTATTTGGAACTCGCCTCGGGCAAAGCATTCTGCTGCAACACACGTGCCCATATCTCGGCGCGCTCATATTCGTTGAAGCGTGAATGATATACGCCTACCCGGTCGCCGAAGTATTTGCGCAGCCGGTTCACGATTTGCGAGGTGAGGGCTATTTCGGGCAGCAGATAGAGCACCTGCTTGCCTTGTTTGAGCACCTCATCAATGAGTTTGATGTAGATTTCAGTCTTGCCGCTACCCGTAATGCCGTGCAACAACACCACAGGATGCTGCTCAAATTGTTCGTGTATTTGGGTGAATGCCTTTTCTTGCGCCTCAGACAGGCAGATGCGCTCCGCCTCTTCCTGCGAGGCGAAGTCCACCAGTCGCGAAACGGTCAGTTCCTCCGCTTTCAGTATATCTTTTTTCAGGAGTGTTTGGAGGCGTGCTGCGGTGACGGCTGTGTTTTTCAACAATGCCGCTTTGGGCACGGCGACTGTGTAGTCGTAGCCGTTGCCGCGGTTCGTCAGCATCAAGAATGCCAACAGGCAGTCGGCTTGCGGGGCGGTGCGCGCGGAAGCGTTGAGTTGGTCAAGCAGCGCCATGAAAGCCTGCTCCTCAGCGTATGGCTCCGATAGCCTGATGACGGTCTCTTTCTTGGGCTTGTAAGGATTGCGGACTTCTTCGTCCGTGATGACAATCTTCTTCTCTACCAATGACTTCACAATCGGGATAATCTTGCTCACCTTGACGGTTTTGCTTATTTCATCAATGGTCATCGTGTCGCGGAGCGAAAGGGCTTCGGCTATGCGCAGTTCGTACTCATTGAGTGCCGTGACGTCACCGCTGAAGTCGGGGTGCAGCCGCAGTCGTGACTCAGACGCCAATTTAAGCGACGAGGGGAGTGCCGCGGCCATCACCTCTCCGAGGGTACACATATAGTAGCGGGCCATCCACTGCCACAACTTGAACTGAGGCTTGGAGATGACGGGCACGTCGTCAACCGCATCCAATATGTATTTGGTTGTCACCTGTTTGGGGTTGTCGGTGTGGATGCGCACCACAATGGCGGAGTAGAGACGGCTCCGTCCGAAGGGCACTATCACGCGCATGCCGAAAGTCAAGGGATGCCCAAAGTTGTGCGGCACCCGGTAAGTGAAGAGCGACGGCAACGGCAACGGCAACAACACGTCCACGAAACGGGTGACCCAAGCGTTCTCATCCTCGTGGAGCGGCTGGGTGGAGGTGTCGGGCGTGTCGCTGAAACGGTCGTCTTGGTCTGAACAGTTCATCTTGCTGCGATGTTTAGGTCATCAACGCGGCAACCTTTACTGGCGGTTTACCTCTTGATATTTAATGTTGAGCAAGTCTTGCTCGGTAGAGACCTTGTCGATGATTTTTTTCAGCATCGTGTCCAGTTCGCCGCCCTCCGTATAAATGGTAGGGGCGATATAGTCGGATCTGTTTTGCTTGATCAGGTTGAGGCAAACATTCTTGGCCGTAGGGCTTTGCGGGTTATACACGGCAATGGTGGTGCCGCCGTAAAGGTTCACCATCTTCATGGCCGGCACGTCGGTCTCTCCGTCGCCAATGTAGATGAAGTTGGAGAACGGTACGGTACGCTGGTCTTCGGGCATCGACTTGTTGATGAGGGTGTTGTCGTAAGAGTTGTAGATGCCTTTGTTGATTCGGAACAGGTATTGAGTTTTGTTAGTGTAATTTAAGACCAAAGCGGGCCAGCAGGCGATGCCGTCGTCATCATATTGGAATCCCGAAGCGAAGATGCTTTTGAAATGTTTGGCTATGGCGGTGCCTTTGACAAACTCGCGCAGTCCTGAGGAGATGATGAAGTGTTCGAGATGGATGTTCCGTTGGGCGGCGTACGCATTGATGCGGTCAAAATAGCCGGTAACGCCCTCAAAGAAAGTGATTTTCTCGCCATAGCGCATAAAGACCTCTTCGCGGATGGGGATGTTTTTTTCCTTTGCTTTGATGAGCATAAGGTGCATATAAGCCGACACCTCGTCCATGTCGTTCTTTTTGGCCATCTCGTTGGCCTCTTGCCAGAACTCCCTTTTGTCCATGTTAAGGTCGGGTATAAAGTTGTGTTCCTGCATGTTGCCGGGTGCAAGCGTCCCGTCAAAGTCGTAGGCAATGGCCATGTTTCTGTTTTCTGTCATGATGGTGGTGCAAAGGGGTTAATGATAGCGAAAAAAAACAGGCAGTCTGTTTTCTGTCAGCCGCCTGTTTGTTTTAATATTTCACAGAAACGGTGATTAGCGTACCAGTTTCTGGAATGTTTCAGTATTCTTGTAACGTTTGAATTCAGCGTCTTTTTTGGCCGTTTTCTTGTAGGAAGCGTCCTTGCTGATGGCCGTTTCGAGGTTGCTATAGACGCCGGCTTCGTCTTTAGTGCGGGCGGCGAGTACGGCTTTCAGGTAGGCGGTCTGGGCATCCACGTTCTTGATGCAGTCAAGGGTGGCCTTAGCGGCAGTATAGTCCTTGTTGAGCAACTGCACCAGTGCGGTGTTGTATTCGCACGGTTTGTTTTCCATCATTTGGGCGGCTTTGGCATAGTCGCCGTCAAGGATGGCGAACATTCCGTTGGCATAGCCTTGGTTTACGGGATGGGCCGTGGCTTTTTGAGAGGCCTCGAAAGCGGTTCTGGCGTCAGAAAGGTTTCCTTGCATGAAGTAAGCGATGGCTTGGTTGTTGAGCACAATGCCGTTGTTGGGGGAGATGGCAGCGGCCTTGTTCAGGTTGTTGACGGCCTCGTCCATGTCAGATTGGTTGCCGCTTCTGCTGTATTCGTCCAACTTGAGGATTCCCAAGTTGTTGTAAGCGCGCCAGTCGCCCTGCGTGCTTTCATCGTTGACCAGCGCGTTGTAAATCTCCGCTTTCTCGCTGTTCCCTGAAACAAGCGTGGCTGCATAGAGACGCTCGTTTACGGAGAACTCTTTCGGCGTTGATTTCACCTTGCTGACCAGTTCGGCATCGCTGTAGGTGTCGTGTTTCTTGCATACCAACTGGATTTCGGCACGGCGCAACGGAGGCAGAATGACATCCGCGATTTCGGGATAGATGTCTGTCATTTCCCGGATTTTCTGTTCGCGCATGTTGTTGTCCGGCTGCGACTTCACGACATTCAGGATTTGGGCTTTCTGTGCCATATTCGATTTTTCAATAGCGGCTTCAAAACCTTCCCAGTCTTCGCCTTTGGCATTATCTACATACTTGAACTCGGGTTTCGGAAGGTCTTTCATTCTCATTTTGTTCTTCCTTGCGTAGTCTTTGCGGTATTTGTCAAACTGGCTGTTGAACCATTTTTTGCCCTGCTCGAAACGTCTTTCTGAAAGTCCTTGGTTGTTGCTCTCTTCGCCTTCGGGAGATGCCCAACCGGAGATGACGACGCGGTCGATGATGTTGCCGTTGTACAGGTATTCAACAAAAGCCTTGACGGAGTCTCCGGCGGCTTTGCTCTTGTTGTACTTGTTGCTCCAGTTCATGTTGGAACTGTTGAGGTCGAAGTAGATGACCGCCGTTTTGCCGGTAAACTCGGGCGAGAACTGATGTGGAGCAAAGATGAACTGTGCGCCCTGTTCGGTGTTTTCAGAGAGCGTGGGTTGCAGACCCACACGGGACGAGGTGTTGGAGATGCCTTCGCCCAGCACTTTCTCCGGATTGAGCGTCGTGGTTTTCTTCTTGATGCTTGCCGAGGCGGGGGCTACGATTTCAGCATCCTCATAACTGTCTTGGTATTTGAAAGTGCCAGTCTTGGTGAAAGTGCCGCCTTTCTTCCAACTGATGACGGTGCCTTCGCCCTTTGCCTTCTCGCCTTTGAGCTTGATGGTCGTGATGGGGGTGCTTTCATTCGAGCCGTTTACCTTCATCGTCGGTGACACGGTCATCGTGGCTTTCTTCTTCATGTACTTTGGCGGGAATGTGCCTTTTACGGTGTAGGCAACCTCACCGCCTTTGTTCTCTAAGTCGGGGTTGTCAAGCGTTACGGACACCTCAGGATAACGGGTTACCATTTTTCCGAAGCCACATCCGCTGACGGCGGCAGACATCAGAAGTGCAAATCCTATAACATGAATTTTTCTCATCTTTTTACTGTTATTTGATTCTTTTATAATGTTACTAATCAATAATTATACACTTTAACGAAAGTGCGGCAAAAATATAAAAAATGGCTATACGGGGGCGTTAAAAAAACATAACAATTCCCGACCTTAACCCACCATCAGGTTTTCGATGTCAGGATACTGGTGTTTTGACTCTTTTTTGTGGCGGGTGAGGGCGAACGCCAAGGTGAGCGTGCCGATACGTCCGATGTACATGTTGACCACTAAAATGAGTTTGGCGGCCGTGCCCCAGCTGGAGATGCACCCAGAGGAGAGCCCGCAGGTGGTAAATGCCGAGGTGGTCTCGAATATCACATTCCCAAGCGCGGCATCCGGTTCTGCAAGGGTGATGAAGAAACAAGAGACGAAGATGAACGACAATGACATCAGAATGATGGAAAAGGCCCGGTCAACGAGAGAATAAGGTATCGTGCGATGGCGGTATTCGATGTTCTTCTTGCCTTGTATGGTGTTCATCACCGACTTCACCAGCACGAATATGGTGGTGGTCTTGACACCGCCGGCGGTAGAGCCCGGCGAGCCGCCGATGAAGATGATGAGCGTGATCATCAACAGTGTGGAAACTTTGAACCCGTTGATGTCAAAAATCATAAACCCTGACGTGCGGCAGGTTACGATCTGCAACAGGGAGGCAAAGAACTTGTCGAAGAAAGTCTTTTTGCCCGCCAAGGCACCGTCTTTTTCGATGAACAGGAAAAGCAATGTGCCCGCCAATATGATGACGGCTGTGGTGACAAGCACAATTTTGGTTTGCGGCATCAGACTCTTCCAGCGGTGCTTGTGGCGCTCGCGGATGTTTCTGACGCTGAAGAAGTCGCGGATGGTCAGGAATCCGATTCCCCCTAAAAAGACCAATATCGCGATGATGACTTGCGGGAAGCTGTTGTCGGTGACGCCAAGCTCGAGGAGGCTTTTGTCTGTCAACGCAAAACCGCCATTGTTGAAAGCCGAGATGGTATAGAAAAGGGAGTAGAACAGGTTCTGCGAGTTTGTTTCAAAGAACCCCGTGGTTGTCCAATAGGTATAGAGGAGCGCGACGCCGGAGAACTCGATGACTGCCGTGGTGAGTATGATGCTCCGCAACATCGGCACCGACTCTGACAGCACGTTTATCGACAGCATGTCGCGCACCATGTATTGGTAGCGCAGCCCGACGGAGGAACGCGACAGGAAGGTGGTGAAGAATGTTGCGAAAGAGAGGATGCTGATGCCGCCCAACTGGATGAGTATCATGATGACGATCTGCCCTTTTACGGTAAAACAGGTACCTGTGCTGACGGTGGACAGCCCGGTGATGCAACTGGCACTGGTGGCGGTGAACAGCGCGTCGGTGAACGAGATCCCGTTGACTGTCATGCGGGGCATGCTCAATAAGACGGTGCCGAAAACTATCAGCAACAGAAACGAGGCCACCATCAATAACGGCGGACTGATGTTCAACCGCCCTATCGCACCGCTTGCCTTGGTCAACTCAACCGAGACGATAATCAGGAAATAGACCTGTATGAACAGCAGATAATAGTTCTCGAAGTTGCGGGCACTGAATATCTTAAGGTCTAAATGGAATACAAACACGGTGAGAAACTGCACGATAAGCAGGAAGATGATGCACCCCTCAATCCACGATTTTTTCAGAAATTCTTTCCGGTGCAGCGAATAGAACAGGAATACGAAATATTTTAGCACATAAAAGCAAAGACTTGCGTGGATGAACACCCGGATGAAGTTCTTTGCGCCTAAGGATATGTAGAATCCGTGATAGCAGACGATGCAGATGATGGTGGTGAGGGAGATTACCGCACTGGCAATCTGCAAAATACGTTGCACCTTGTCTTTGTAGGTGGCAATGTGCAGCTTGTGCCGGCTGTACGCATACTCGTTGTGCGGCCTGCGGGCAAACATTACAGGTTTATTTTGATGAAATAGTCGATGTCGTGTTCTTTCCCGAAGAGCACAAAGACATCGCCGGCCTGAATGACGGTCTTATTGTCGGGTACGCCGAGAATATGCTGCCGGGTGTCGAGTTTGTCTGCCACCAGTTCCTCAAAGTTGCGGCGGATGGTGATGAGGCTGAGTTTGTGGTTCTCGCGGAAGTCGATATCGCCGACCGAAAGTCCGATGAGGCGTCCAGGGGTGATGATTTCGGCAACCTTATAGCCGTCAGGAAGTTGCAGGTAGGAGATCATGTTGGGGTTTGTCAGCCGCTCGGCGAGCAACGTGCCCACTTCGTCCTCGGGTGACAAGAACTCCGTAATGCCCATCTTTTCCAGAATGGTGCGTTGGCTCTTGCCCATCACACGGCAAATGATGCGTTTTACGCCTAAATCGAGCAGATTCGCGGTGCAAAGCAAGCGACCGATGAAGTCGTTGCCAATGGCCACGATGACAACGTCGAAGTTTTGGATGTTTTCGTTGTACAGCGCCCGCTGGTTGGTGGCATCGACACAAACGGCATACGCCACGTCTTCGGAGATGTCTTGGATGACATTGATGTCAGAATCAATGACTAACACTTCGTGACCTCGCTCCGAAAGGGCAAGACTGATGGCTTGTCCAAAATGCCCTGCCCCGATGACTGCAAATTTTTCTTGTGCCATACCTTTTTATTTTTTTTAAGCCGGCAAAAATACAAAAATTAGATACTGTCGGTTTCTGTTTGTCTTTCACTGCACTATTTCCAGTTCTCTATGCCGCATATATATGAATGTATAAAACACTCCCTCTCTATTCCTGGCCATCCGCAATCTGTCGCAGCAGTTCTTGGCAGGCTTCTTCGAGCAGGGTGATAACCAGTTCAAAGTCGGCAGGGCCGCCGTAGTAAGGGTCCGGAACGGCACCATAGCGGGCGTGGTCTGTCAGAAAGTCGGCGATGCGTCTGACCTTGTTGCGTTCATTCTCGTTGGTGGCCATGGTGCTGATGGTGCGGTAGTTGTCGTCGTCCATTGTCACGATTAGGTCAAAACGCCGGAAGTCGGAGTGTTGAAACTGCCGGGCATGGCTGTCGAAGCGGTAGCCGTGTCTGCTGCCGCATTGGCGCATACGCTCGTCCGGAAGTTGCCCTACATGCCAGCCTCCGATGCCGGCAGAGTCGATGGTGTAGCGGTCGGCCAGTCCTTGCTGCTCAACGAGCGTTTTCAGGATGCCCTCGGCCGCTGGCGAACGGCAGATGTTACCGAGACAGATGAACAGTATCGAGTATTTGTCTGTTTTCATATTCTATAATGTGCGGTTGTGTTTCAATTTCAAAATGAGTCTGTTACGTTGTTCGCTTTTTTTGCTGACAAAAACATCCGCAGCGTGGTGTATGGCGCTGCGGATGTTGTTATACCCTGGTCTGCCCCAAAAGCAGGCCGGCACGTGTCGTTTTTTGTTATTTCAGATGCTCAACGGCCACTTTTATACGGCGGCAAGCCTCTTTGAGCTTGTCTTCAGAAGTGGCGTAGGAGAGACGGATGCAGTCGTCGTCGCCAAAAGCGCTGCCTTGCACTGTGGAGACCTCGGCGTCAAGCAGAATATAGAATGCCAAGTCTTTGGAATTCTCGATGACGGTTTTGCCATACTCTTTGGCAAACTGGGAGTCGGCGGGCACATTTTTGCCGAAAAGGCTCTTGACCTTGGGGAAGAAATAGAAGGCGCCGTCGGGCATGCAGACCTCAAATCCCGGAATTCCCTTGAGCAGACCATATACAAGGTCGCGTCTTTCCTTGAACGTTTCGCGCATCGTCGTAATGGCTTCCGACTGTTTGGGGTCGATCTGCATGGCGCGCAAGGCGGCACGTTGCGAGATGGAACCTGTGGCCGACGTAATCTGTCCTTGCATCTTGCTGCAAGCTTTGGCAATCTCGAGCGGTGCGCCGATGAAACCGATACGCCAGCCCGTCATGGCATAGCCTTTGGACACGCCGTTGACGGTAACCACCTGGTCTTTGATGAAATCAAACTGGGCAATGCTCTCATGGCCGCCCACAAAGTTGATGTGCTCGTAAATCTCGTCTGAAAGGATGACCATCTGCGGGTGCTTTTTCACCACTTCAGCAATGGCGCGCAACTCCTCTTTGGAGTAAATCATGCCCGTAGGGTTTGACGGGCTGCTGAAAATCATCAGTTTCGTGTTGGGCGTGATGGCGGCTTCCAGTTGGGCGGCCGTTATCTTGAAACTGTTCTCAATCTTGGCCTGCACAAACACGCATTTCGCACCCGCCATCTCTGCAATGGCCTTGTAAGAGACCCAGTAGGGCGTGGGGATAATCACCTCTTCGCCGGGGTTCACCAACGACATCACCACTTGATAGATGGCTTGCTTGCCGCCTGTGGAAACCACAATTTGGTTCGGCGCGTAATCGAGGCCGTTGTCTCTCTTGAACTTCTCGCTTACCGCTTTCAGCAGGTCAGCATAGCCCGGAACTGGCGGGTAATGGGTGAAATTGTCGTCAATAGACTGTTTGGCAAACTCCTTGATGCAGTCAGGAGTGTTGAAGTCGGGCTCTCCGATGCTCAAACTGATCACGTCTTTGCCGTGATCTTTCATCTCACGGGCCAATGCGGTCATAGCCAAAGTCTCGGATGCTGCCATTTCTGTAACTCTCTTTGAAAGTCTTTCCATATTATTATTGTAGTTTTTTATTATTATAGTGTTTTTCTATCTATCTGAATATCAAGTTATTGAAAAAACTTTTAAAATTTAAACGCCGCGGCAAAGGTAGGAAAAATAGTATCACAGAATCATTTGAAAAGAAAAGTACACACGGCGTGAAAAATATCGATACATTTTGTCATTGTCTTCATTTTTTCTTCTGTCCAGTCGGTCAAAAATCACGTTCCCATTCCTTTTAAAATCATTTCCTTTAATATAATCCATTGATACACAATAAAATAAAAATCGATAAAATTTTTTCAGATATTGGTACGACAATTAGAAAATAATGATACTTTTGCCGCGATTTAAATAGATAAAAAAATACCGAATGAAAGCGCGGACAGACAAGTCACTGGTGGTTTTGAAATCGACATTGAGCCGGCTTCCGATGTATTACAGCATTTTAAGCAAAATGCGACATGACGGGGAGGTTAACGTGTCGGCGTCTGTCATTGCCAAGAAGTTGAATCTCAACCAAGTGTTAGTGCGCAAAGACCTGTCGAGTGTCAGCAGTGAGGCCGGCACGCCACGGGTCGGGTTCAAGGTTGAGCGTCTCTACGAGGACATCGGCAACTTTTTAGGCTACCGCAACGTGGAAGAGGCCGTGCTGGTAGGGGTGGGGAGTCTTGGACATACGCTCCTTTCGTATGGTGGTTTTCAGAACTTCGGGCTCTCCATCGTAGCAGGATTTGACAACGACGAGAACCTCAACGGCATCAAGGTCAACGGCAAACCCATTTTGCCCATGGAAAAAATGGCGAACCTTGTGCGGCGCATGAAGATACGGATAGCCATCATTGCGGTGCCCCAAGACCAGGCGCAGATGGTGTGCGACCAGCTGGTGCGTGCCGGCATTCAGGCCATCTGGAACTTTGCCCCCGTCACGTTAGACGTCACGCCCGACATTCTTGTGAAGAACGAGAATCTGGCCGCCTCGCTTTCGCTGCTTTCGCACAAACTGAGCCAGAAACTGAAAAAGTCAGAATATTAGAAAAAACGGACACTATAAAATAAACCCTTAAATAATTTGGAATAATGAAAAGATTCACATTGCCCAGAGATTTGTATCATGGTGAAAACGCACTTGAAGCACTGAAAACCTTTACCGGAAAACGTGCAGTAGTCTGCGTTGGCGGCGGAAGCATGAAACGTTTCGGATTCCTTGACAAGGCCGTCTCTTACCTTCAGGAAGCCGGCATGGAAGTCAGACTCATCGAAGGCATTGAGCCGGATCCCTCCGTTCAAACCGTCATGAAAGGCGCAGCCGTAATGCAGGAGTTCCAACCCGACTGGATTGTGGCCATCGGCGGTGGCTCCCCCATTGACGCGGCCAAGGCCATGTGGATAAAATACGAATATCCTGACACTACCTTTGAAGACATGTGCAAAGTGTTTGGGCTGCCGAAGTTGAGAACCAAAGCCAAATTCTGCGCCGTCTCCTCCACGTCAGGCACCGCAACCGAGGTTACCGCCTTCTCCATCATCACCGACTACGAGAAAGGCATCAAATTCCCGATTGCTGACTTTGAAATCACCCCCGACGTGGCCATTGTGGACCCGGCGCTGGCACAGACTATGCCCCAGAAACTGGTTGCCCACACGGGCATGGACGCCATGACGCACGCCATCGAGGCATACGTGTCCACCGCAAACTGCGACTATACCGACCCCTTGGCACTCTATGCCATCAAGATGATACAGCGCGACCTCATCAACTCCTACAAAGGCGACACGGAGGCACGTAACGAAATGCACAACGCTCAATGCTTGGCCGGCATGGCATTCTCCAACGCACTGCTCGGCATCGTACACTCAATGGCGCACAAAACCGGCGCTGCCTTTGCCGACTTTGGCGCGCACATCATCCACGGTGCCGCCAATGCCATGTACCTGCCTAAGGTTATCGCGTTCAACGCCAAAGACCCTG
Source organism: bacterium (assembly GCA_963643165.1). Taxonomy (GTDB): domain Bacteria; phylum Bacteroidota; class Bacteroidia; order Bacteroidales; family WCHB1-69; genus F23-D06. The sequence goes on from CAVIJD010000007.1 coordinate 53,544, forward strand.
TGGCACGGAAACGCTACGCCACCATCGCCGACGAAATGAAACTCGGCGGCAGCACCGACGAGGAAAAAGTCCGCCTGCTCATCAGCGAACTCCGCAAGATGAACGATGAACTCAACATCCCCCACTGCATCCAACACTACGGCGCCGACTCCTATCCCTGCGAGCAAGGCTTCGTGCCCGAGAAAGTCTTCCTGGAAAGACTTCCCGAAATAGCCAAAAACGCCATCGGTGACGCCTGCACGGGGTCAAACCCCAGAATACCGTCTCAGAACGAAATGGAAGAGCTGCTGAAATGCTGCTACTATGACACCGAAGTTACTTTCTAAGTACTATATTACCTACAATTAGCGTCAATGGCTGCGGGCATCCCCTGTTTACAACTTGTTTTCTCACATTGCTCATAATGACTATAGCCTGCGGCCATTGACCTTTTTGATTGAACATCAACTAATCAACAACATAAAAACACAACATTAGCAACAATCTATGAATATTAAAGTTTGCGTCGGCAGCTCCTGCCACCTGAAAGGCTCTTACGAGGTTATTGAAGTTTTCAAGGAAATCATTAAGAAATACGATGTGGAAGACCTTGTCGAACTGCAGGCAAGTTTCTGCCTCGGACATTGCGCCACGGGCGTAACCGTAAAGGCTGACGGCTGGGACAAGCCGACCATAGAGAAATTGGGCACAGACGAGTTATTGTTACACAACGTAAACAAGGACAACGCCGAAGAACTGTTCGCAAAACAAATCTATCCAATGCTTAACCTCTAACGGAATCGTTTTATGACACATTTTTTGGAGTTGCGGAACGCCCGGTGCAAGGATTGCTACCGGTGCTTACGGGAGTGCCCTGTCAAAGCCATCAGATTCAAGGGACATCAGGCAGAAATCATCGAAGACCGCTGCATCCTGTGCGGTCACTGCACGCTGATTTGTCCTCAAAATGCGAAAGTCGTACACAGCGAACTCGACAATGTCAAGGCACTGCTCAACAATAGTGCAGACAAGGTTATTGCCAGTGTGGCCCCCTCGTACATTTCCAGTTTTGGGCTCAAAGACTTTTCTGTCATGAAACTGGCGTTGGCCAAAGTTGGATTCTTTGATGCCGAAGAGACGGCCGTAGGCGCCCAACTGGTGACGGAAGAGTATGCAAAACTGCTGAAAAGCGGCGAATTTGAGAACTTCATCACCTCAGCCTGTCCTGCAACCTGCCGTATGATTCAAGAATACTACCCCAAGGCGCTCAAATATCTCGCCCCGGTAGATTCTCCTATGGTAGCGCATGCCAAACTCCTCAAGAAACAGCATCCGGAGGCCAAAATTGTTTTCATTGGACCTTGCATTGCCAAAAAACGCGAAGCCGAAGAGAGCGAAATCATCGAGAATGTGCTCACTTTTGAAGACTTAAGTCTGCTGTTTGAGGAGAAAAACATCAAACTGGAGGAGATTACCCACGTTGCCATCGGCGGCAAGAAAGACGAAGCGCCGAACATGGCGAAGGAATATCCTATCAATCAGGGAATCATCAACTCTTTCAAGGAGTTGCCGGAGGGCTATGAGTACATTGCCATCGACGGTCCCAAGAAATGCGTCGAGGCCTTGAGCAACATTGAGTACCTGTCGCACGTGTTCTTGGAGATTAACCTCTGCGTAGATGGCTGCGTGAGCGGTCCTTGTTCTTTGGCCAAAGAGGGCGGCGGCGTGAGAGCCACGGCTGAAATCAGGGAGTATGTGAAGAGAGAGCGCGAAAAAGACAGTTCCATCGCCCCGGCCACGCTGCCCGATGTGAGCATCACTGCTGCGCACCAGCGCATACGCAGTCACAGTCTGCCCGCCAGCGAACACGACATAGAGGCCATTCTCCACAAGACGGGCAAGATGACACCCGAAGACGAACTGAACTGCGGTGCGTGCGGCTATGCCACCTGCCGCGAAAAGGCCTGGGCCGTCTATAACGGTTATGCCGACATCGAGATCTGCCTGCCCTATATGCGCCAACGCGCCGAGTCGCTCTCCTACGAGATTATACAAAACAGCCCTGAGGGCATCATCGTGCTCGACTCTGACATGAACATTGTGGAACTCAACAGCAAAGGACGGGAACTGCTCGGCATCGATGACCCTAACGCCAAAGGACGCCCCGCCATCGACTTCTTCAACCCGCTGGACTTCTGCAATGCCTACAACAAAAAATGCCACATCGACTGTGAACAAATGTATGTCCACTCTTCCGGCAAATACGTCAACCTCTCCATCAACTACCTCCCCGGACAAAATGTGCTGTTCGGCATCATGAAAGACATCACAGAAGATGTCAACTATGAGGACCAGATCAAGAAAGTGAAGATGGAAACCTTGACCACAACCGACGAAGTCATCAAGAAACAGATGCGCGTGGCACAGGAAATCGCCTCCCTTTTGGGCGAAACCACCGCTGAGACGAAAGTGGCGCTGCTAAAACTGAAAAAAACGTTAACCGACGATAAACCAGCGCAATAATGGAACTTTGTCTTGAATATGGCTGTACCTCGCTGAATCATTACGGGGAGGAACTGTGCGGCGACAATGTGGCCCGCAGCGTAAACGGCGACTATACCACGTTGGTGTTGGCCGACGGGCTCGGCAGCGGTGTGAAGGCCAACATCCTCTCCACCCTCACCTCCAAGATTTTGTGTACTATGGCCTCCAACAACATCGACATGTACGAGTGTGTGGAGACGATTATACAAACCCTTCCCGTGTGCAAGGAGCGCGGCGTGGCCTACTCCACCTTTTCCGTCATCCACGTCAACACCGAAGGCAAAGGCTTCCTGTTTGAGTTCGACAACCCGCAGGCCATCTATTACCATAACGGCAAGTGCTGCGACTTTGAACGCACCGAACTCTCCATCTGCGGCAAGCAGGTGTTCCGCTCCGAATTGGAACTCCAAGAGGATGACATCGTAATCGTGATGTCTGACGGCACGATACACGCCGGCGTCGGCATGATCCTCAACTTCGGATGGGAACGCCCCCAGATTATGGAGCATCTCAACACGAATGTCACCCCCGACATGTCAGCGCGGGCGGTGGCCTGCCTGCTCGCCTCTGCTTGCAACGACCTTTACCTCGACAAGCCCGGCGACGACACGACCGTGGCTGCCGTGAAGATCAGAAAACGGCAGGATGTTCACATTATGGTAGGACCTCCTGTTGACAAAGAGAAAGACGACTTCTATGTCGGCCGTTTTATGGAGGGCAACTCCCTGAAGATTGTGTGCGGCGGCACCAGCTCGCAAATCGTCGCCCGCTATCTGAAAACGGAACTCAAAACCAGCTTCGACTTTCCCGACAAGGACGTGCCGCCCATCGGCTACATCAAGGGAGTTGACTTGACCACCGAGGGGGTGCTTACCCTCCGCCGACTGCTCGAACTTTCGGAGAAATACCTTTCTATACAAGACCTTACGCCCAAAGTGTTTACAAAAAAAGACGGTGCCTCCCTGCTGGCCGAGTTTCTCTTTGAGAAGGCTACGCACATTACGTTCTTCGTGGGGCAGAGTGTCAATGCAGCGCACCAAGGCCTTCCCATCGACACCACGATGAAACTCAAACTTGTGGAGAAACTGGCACACAATCTCCAAATTATGGGCAAAGTGGTGGAACTTAATTATGATTGATACCCTTTTAAATCTTTATAATACCAATGGACAACACAACAAGAATTTTTGACACAAACGTTCAACTCGTCAAATACAGAGTTCTCAAAGAGGTCATCAGAAGAGCATACGAGGGAGGGCTGGAGAACGCCTATATGGAGATACCGAAGCTGATTAGCCCGGGACCGAAACCCGAAACCCGTTGCTGCATCTATAAAGAGCGCGCCATTATCCAAGACCGCATCCAAGTGGCTATGGGCGGCAACAAGGAGAACCCCAATGTCATTGAGGTCATTGACAGTGCCTGCGATGAATGTCCTATCGACGGCATCTATGTAACCCCGGCCTGCCGCGGATGCTTGGTACACAACTGCAAGGAGGTTTGTCCCAAAGGTGCCATCACTATTGTCAACCATAAGGCTGTAGTAGATAAGGAGAAGTGCATAGAGTGCGGCAAATGTACCAAAGCCTGCCCCTATACCGCTATTATCCTCCAACACCGCCCCTGCATGGTCAGCTGCAAGGTGAAAGCCATCTCGATGGACGAGAACCGCAAGGCTAAAATAGACAACAGCAAGTGCATATCCTGCGGTGCCTGTGTCTATAAATGCCCGTTCGGCGCCATTTCAGACAAGTCGCTCGTGCTCGACATCGTCGATATCTTGAAGAAGTCGGAGAACAACACTAAATACAGAGTCTATGCCGTCATTGCCCCGGCTATCGTGAGCCAGTGCCGTTTCGGCAGAGTGACACAGGTGGTTACCGCTATCCGCAAGTTAGGTTTCCACCAGGTGGTGGAGGCCGCCCTCGGCGCCGACATTACCCTGTATCACGAAGTGAAGGAGTGGAATGAGAAGAAGATGCTGACCACCTCGTGTTGCCCGTCGTTTGTTGCCTTTATCGAGAAGAACTTCCCGACCTTGAGTCAATATGTCTCCTCGTCGGTTTCACCTATGGTGCAGACCGCCCGGCTTATCAAACACTCTGACCCTACCGCCAAGGTCGTATTCATTGGTCCCTGCAGTTCCAAGAAAATGGAATACCGGCTTCCGAAAACCGACGGCATGGTTGACAGCGTGATGTCTTTTGAAGAACTGCAAGCCTTCATGGATGCCCGCGGCATCGACACAACCATACAGGAAGACACCGAACTGAACAACGCCTCTTTTTACGGCCGAATTTTTGCAAAGTCCGGCGGCATTACGCAAGGCGTGACGGATGTGGCCAAAGATATGGGCATCGACGGACTGAAGCCTGTGGTCATGAACGGCATTGAAGAGTGTAAACTCAACCTGCTCAAACTCAAGGTAGGCAAGGCCGCCGAGAATTTCTTTGAGGGCATGGCGTGTGATGGCGGCTGTCTGAACGGACCGCTTTGTATTACCCATAGCCCCAGAAATGTGGTGGATGTGGAAAAATACGGCAACGAGGCCAAAGAACGCACCATCTACAATTCCGTAAGGCTGTATGACCTGAACAAGGATAAGGACAATGACAATGACAAAAAACAAGAATAACAATGCAAGATCATAATTCACAACAGCATATAATCATTTTTGGTGCCCCTGGTGCCGGCAAGGGAACGCATGCCGACCTGATGGCCAAAAGATACGATATGGTGCATCTCTCTACGGGAGACTTGCTGCGCAAAGAGGTTGCAGAACAAACGCCCCTCGGACTGTTTGTGAAAAAAGAGCTGGACCAAGGGAACCTTGTTGCGGATGAGATTGTGATTGAGATGGTAGAGAAAGCCATTACCGGCACAGACCGCAACTGCATACTCGACGGATTTCCGAGAACGGTGGCGCAGGCCAAAGCCCTCGATGAGATGATGAAGCGCACAGGACAGCATATCCGCTGTGTGCTCTCTATTGAGGTGCCGCGCGAAGAACTAATCCTCCGACTGGAACAACGGTCGCTGATCTCGCACCGTTCCGATGACAACGAGGCCACAATTCTGCACCGCCTCATTGAATACGAAACAAAGAGCAAAAACGTTATCGATTACTATAAGGCAGACGGACGACTAGTGCCTGTTGATGCTTCAGACTCTATTGAAAATACTCAGAAAAATATCCGCAATGCCTTGTCACAGTTGTAAATAACAAAAAAACAACGATTATAAATCGACAAAAAGCAAATGCTATGTTTACTGTTGTAAAGAAAATTGAATTCAAAGGTGATACCTATCAGATGGATATCACGGCACCCCGTCTGGCCCAATCCGCCCTGCCGGGGCAGTTCCTGATTGTAAAGTCAACCCCTAATGCCGAACGCATTCCGCTGACTATTGCCGATTACGACAGAGAAAACGGTACCGTTACGATAGTCTTCAAGGCTGTAGGAGAGTCAACTCGCAAGATTGCACAGTTCAAGACGGGCGACTCTTTCTGCGATGTGGCAGGTCCCTTGGGTAATCCCTCAGACCTTGTTAAGATGTCCGACGAAACTTTGCGCCAACAGCACGTTGTGTTCCTTGGCGGCGGCGTGGGCATCGCCCCCATCTATCCGCAAGTGAAATGGCTGCACGAACACGGCGTTACCGCCGACTGCATCATAGGTGCCCGCACTAAAGAACTGCTCATCTTCGAAAAAGAACTCCGAAGTGTCAGCAACTTGTATGTCACCAGCGATGACGGCTCCGTGGGACGCAAAGGCGTGGTTACAGACGTGCTGCGCGACCTCGTGGCACAAGGTCACCACTATGACACCGTGGTGGCTATCGGCCCGATGATTATGATGAAATTTGCAACGATGACCGCCACAGAACTGGGCATCAAGTGCATCGTTTCCCTCAACTCTATCATGGTAGATGGCACCGGCATGTGCGGCGCTTGCCGCGTGTCTGTGGCCGGAAAAACGAAATTTACCTGCGTGGACGGCCCCGAATTTCTCGGTACCGACATCGACTTTGACGAGGCTATGAAACGGCAGGCTATGTATCAACATGTTGAGACCCGAAGACAACTTGAACAGGCTGAAAAAGCGGAGGGACATCAATGCTTTATCGGCGGCATCAGCGAGGAGACTTTCGACAAGCACCATAGAGTGCCTGTGTTGGAACAGAAACCTGACGTCAGAGCCAAGAATTTTGAGGAGGTCTGCTTGGGCTACAATGCCGAAGAGGCTATGCGGGAGGCTCAACGCTGCCTGTCTTGCAAAGACCCGCAATGCGTGAAGAGTTGCCCCGTGAATGTGAAAATCCCGGCGTTCATCCGCGAGATTAAGCAAGGAAACTTTGAAGAAGCCGCCCATGTCATAAGCATGGATTCGGCCCTGCCGGCAGTTTGCGGCCGTGTTTGTCCGCAAGAGTCGCAGTGCGAAGGCAGCTGCGTGATGGGCAAGAAGTTTGAGCCTGTTGCCATCGGCAAACTGGAACGCTTTGTGGGCGACTGGGCTATCGAGCATAACGTCACCTTTGAACACAAGGTGGCCAAAAACGGACACAAGGTGGCCATCATCGGCAGCGGTCCTTCGGGGCTTACTTGTGCCAAGGACTTGTTGGCCAAAGGCTACGACGTGACGGTCTTTGAAGCGCTTCATGAGTACGGCGGCGTGTTGGTATATGGAATCCCCTCTTTTAGGCTTCCTAAAGATACGGTGGTGAAGAAAGAGGTGGAGAGTGTGCAGCGTTTAGGCGCGCATTTTGAGAAAGATGTGGTAGTTGGTCGCACAATGTCTGTCGATGACCTGCTCGACAAGGAGGGGTTTGATGCCGTGTTCATCGGCACCGGCGCCGGTTTTCCGCGCTTTATGAACATCCCGGGAGAAAATAGTTGCGGTGTGGTTTCCGCCAACGAGTTTTTGACCCGCAACAATCTGCTCTTCTCCTACAAAGACGGCTACGACACGCCTAACTATGTGGGCAAACGTGTGGCGGTGGTTGGCGGCGGCAATGTGGCAATGGATGCGGCCCGTACTGCTTTGCGGCTCGGCGCTGACGTTCACATCGTCTATCGCCGTTCCGAAAAAGAGTTGCCGGCAAGAGCCGAGGAGGTTCACCATGCCAAGGAAGAAGGCATTGTCTTCAATCTTTTGTGCAACCCCGTCAGGGTGCTGGCAGATGAAAACGGCTGGGTCAAAGGCCTCGAATGTGTCAGAATGGAACTCGGCGAGCCCGATGCCTCGGGCAGAAGAAGTCCTGTGGCCGTGGAAGGTTCCGAATTTGTGATAGATGCGGATATGGTTATCATGGCACTGGGCACCTCACCCAATCCGCTGATACGAAGCACTACTCCGCACCTTGACACCGACCGCAAAGGCTGCATCATGACGGATGAGAACGGGCAAACCTCACGCAAGGGAGTTTTTGCCGGCGGCGATGCCGTCAGCGGCGCCGCAACGGTCATCTTGGCTATGGGCGCAGGCAAAAAGGCCGCTCACGCTATCGATGAGATGCTGTCAAAACCGGAATGATGCACATAAGGCATCTTTAAACAACTGATACAAAAGGAGGGCTGACTTCATAGAAGTCAGCCCTCCTTTGATTTCTTGAAACTCGTCAATCAAGGGTTTGGTTACTTTGACTCGATGTTTTTGCCGCAGTCATTCACAATCATTTTGTACCACTCGTCGCGGTAGCGCGGCTGATCCGGAAATTCGCACTGCGGAACCGTTGTTCCGGTAACTTTGAACTTTCCGTTCTCTTCTTTCTTCACATTGCCGTCATTATATTTCACCAAAAGGTAAATGAAGAGGTCGTTCCAATCTTTGCAGACATTGCGCGAAGCCTGTGCCGAATATGCGTTGAGGTCTTGGCGGGCCTTGCCAGGGTTGCTGTTGCAGAGCGTCTTCATCTGGTCTGTCATGTCATCGATGTCTTTCAGGAATTTGGTTTCCCAGTAAGCCTGTTTGTCGTTCACATGTTTAATCATGTCACAATAACGGGAATAGACGAAGTTGCTGACTTTAGTAAAAGTCCAGAAGGCAGCCGTGTTAGAGTATTCCGTCATAGAGCCATTGCCCTCGGCAAATTCCATCGGGATTTGGTCAATGCCGCAAAACATGGGCACATAGCATGAGGAAGCGGCATCATCAACGCCGAACCAGAAAATGCCGCCAAACCAGTCGGGCAGCCAACTGCGACATTGAGCCACAAAGGAGAAGCCCGTCTGTTGCGTAGCGGTAGCCCTTTCGTGCAGGTATTCTTTGCCGTTCAGGTCCCAGTTCATCGGGCGCCAGCGGTAGGGGCATTTGAACGGGCCGGCGCCGAGGTCGTTGGTCATGTCCATCGTGGTACCTTCGTAATGGTCGCGCATGGCTGCCATCATAAAGCGGGCGTCAATCTTGCTCTTGTCGGCGGGTTTCACCCACAGCGGGAAGCGGTGCGAGAGATTGTCGCCACGGGCATAGTCCTCATACTGAGCCATTTCAGTGGGGTTGCAACGGTTAAAGAAAGCCCACACGCGAGCTTCGCAGCCACGGGCGCCGCCGAACGTGATAGGGTTATAGGCGTCGCAGAAACTGAACTGGGCATCGGGTGCGTCTTTCGGGTAAAGGCCTTTGAGTTTGGCAAAAGAGACAACATCGTAGGCATAGACGGTTTCTACCGTAGGCAAGAAAATCTTGTTCAGTTCCTTGCTGGTGATGGAGGTTTTGCCGTCTCGCAGCGGGAATGTCGTGATGCGCGACTGGTTAGCGTGGCCGCTGACATAGCCGTCAGGGATGCGGCGGGCTACCCATACGGCGCCGTTGCTCCAGCCTTTCACGACTTTGCCTTTGGCATCAACCATCTTCTCGCCTTTGCCGATGAGGTCCATAACCCAAGCCTCGTTAGGGTCAACGATGGAGAATGACTCGCCCTCGCTGGCATAGCCGTAAGTGTCCAGCAATTCTGCCATCACCTTGATGGCTTCACGGGCGTTCTTGGCGCGCTGCAGCGTAATGTAGATCAGGGAACCATAGTCGATGAGGCCTTGTCCGTGCATCAATTCCTCAATGCCGCCGTAGGTGGTTTCGCCAATGGCTAACTGCCATTCGTTCATGTTGCCCACAACAGAGTAGGTGTGAGACACTTGCGGAATCTGCCCCAGCAGTTTGCCCGTATCCCATTCCACAATGTCCATCATGGCTCCGGCAGGATAGTCCTTGGCGGGGCGGTAATAGAGTTCGCCGTACAGGGTGTGCGAGTCGGCGGCGTAAGTCAGGAAACAGGAGCCGTCTTTGCTGGCGCCTTTCGTGACGATGAAATTAGTGCATGCCAGTGCCGAACCTACGGCCATAAGGCAGCACAATACAGATAGTAAAAATGCTTTTTTCATACTTATTTAATTGTTGATTTGATGCTTTTGCTGCGGTTATCTCTTTTTCTTTGTCTTTTTCAATGGCTCATTGCCGAAAGAGTAGGAAATGCCGGCCATCACATTGATGCCGAAGTTGTTGAATGCGTAATACTTGGAGGCATACTGGCAACCTATGTTGTTGACGGCAGCCCAGGCGGTGAACTGTTTGGTTATGAGGTATTCAAATCCGATGCCGAAGTTAAGTATCGGCTTCACCTCTCTTTTGCCGTCGTCGTTTTTCTTAAGGTCGTTTTCGGCACGATACGAGGCTATGTAGGTGTTCCCGTTCTCGTCGTTGGCGGTCTGCGGCACCAGTGCCCACCGGCCAAAGCCTACTTGCGCGTTCAAATCAAACACAAACTTATGATTGAGAATGTAGCGGCCGTCGAAACCGATGGTCCACGACGGTTTGTACCACGCATGTTCGGGGTGCTCGGTGCCGTTGTTGAAATAATAGCCGTTGTATCCCGCATTGAGATTCAGCAGCAGGTGGTCAACGGTTTCCCAACTCAAGTTGGCGCAAACGTTCAGCACGCTTGCCTTTTCAGCGTAAGTGACATCAAACTGGTTTTTCAGCAGGCTGTTGGTGTCGAGCACGAAGAAAGGAAGGTCGCGCACATACGAATAGCGGGCCGAGATGTGGTAATTCAGTTTCTTGACGATGTTGCCCTTGATGCCGCCGTATATGCTCACCTGTGTTTTTGAAAAACGCAGGCTGTCAAGGTTTGGTTTCACGTAAGGGTTCTCGTAGAGGAGGTCCCGCAAGGAATTGTATTCCGATTTTCCATCTACGCCGGCATAAAGGCTCAGCAGTCCGCGCACAAGCCCCAACTGCAGTTCGGCTATGGGATAGACCGGACATTGGGCTTTGCCGTTCGACACGATGACGGGCACGCCGACACCGGCCAAGATGTGGTACTCTTTTATGGTGAAATTCATCGTTGGGCGGAACTCCATCTTGAAAGCGTTGTCCGCCCTCCTGACGGTTCGGGGGTTGTTGACCTCTGTGCCGATGACGGTAGAGTCGCCCCACGTGTTGTTGTGATAGTCAAAATTGAAGTCCAGTTGGTAGTGCTGGTATCCAGAGATTTTCAGAAACCGGGTGTCGTATGCCACAAAAGCGTCCACTCCGGCAGTGTGTTCCATATCCTTGTGGCGAGTATGGATAAAGTCGTAATGCAGCCGCACGTCCTCTTTCACCCGTTTGTCTTCAACCGTGTAATTGGAGCGGATGCCGGCGTTGAAGTAAACGTGGTGGAAACTGTTGCGGATGCTGTCGCGGTAACTTTTCTCATAATAGGAAGAATCGATGCCCCAATTTTTGTTGTATCCGTAAAGATTGGCCAGTTCGTGGTTATAGCCGACGGAGGAGTAGAAAGTATAGTTCTTGAAATATCTGTTCAAGAAAAGATGTGTACGGGTGTCGCTTGTGGGGGCGTACGCGTATTGTTTCTGTGTTTTCCCGATAGGCTCTGCCCAAGAGGAGAAATGATGGAAGTTGAGCCCGTAAGAGAACTTGCTGTTGCGGGTGTTGTGTACCGACAGTTCGGCGAGCGGCGTTATCGGGTATCCGAACCCTACTTTGAGGTAGTTGCGGTAATAGCGCTCTTGAAACTCAGGGTTGAGTTTGCTGACATCGATACGGGTCGGCGAGAACGTGAGCTCTGGTTTTTGCGGTGAGATGGTGTATTTGAAGACCACCTTTTCGTGGACCGTGTCCACGATGTCCGCCTGCCGGTTTATCTTTGAGGCATTCGTCAACTTGGGCACATAGTTGATGAGCAGATGTGCCGAGTCCACACTTTGGGCCCGGAGGGCGGCTGCGCAGGTCAGGGCAACGGCCAACAAAACGATGCGGTTCATGTTTCGGGTATGAATTATCTTGGCGTTATTATTCATTGCTTCGGTCTTGAAAATCAGTTTGAAGATGAGTTGTTTTCCAATGCGTCTATCGCTGCGATCTTTTCCTGTGCCTCTTTTACGAGGTCATCGCCTTTGTAGTTGTCAACGATGCTCTGGTAGGTGTGTCGTGCCTGGAAATAGTTGCCGCGTTCCTTGTAAAGGTCCCCATAAAGGATAAAGGTCTTGGCATACCAGTATTCTGAGGAGTAGTTGCTGCCCAAGATGGCCTGTATCTTTGTCTCGCAGTCATTCTGGTTCCGGTCAACATTCAGAGCCATGTCGGCGAGGTGGAAAGCAGCCTCGGCGCAGAGGTCGTTTGTGCCGGCTTTGGCAAGTTTTTCATAGCAGCTTTTGGCCGTGGCGTACTCGCCGGTCTCCTTTGCGGAATTGCCCGCAATCAGGAGCGCCTCCTGCATAAGCTCAGCGTCCGCGTGTGTGCTGTTGACGATGTTCATGGCACTGTTGAGCGACTGGCGGTATCTTTTCAGGAAATAGGCGCAACGCATAGACCCGTTGTTGGCAAACTGTATTTCGTCCTCTTCTGTGGTGTTTTCAAGCAGTTTGCTGAAATAAGCCAACGCTTTTTCGTATTCTTGGTCGTTGTAAAGAATGGAGGCGGCCTTGTGAAGGGCTGTCACATTGTACTCGGTACGATAGTTTTTGATGATGGCTTCGTAGTCAACAAGGGCTTCCTGGTAGTTTTTCTGTCCATACTCGCACTCTGCTTTGAAGAAATGGGCTTTGGCGGCGAAAGAGCCGTTGGGGAACTGGCGGAGATAGTCGTTGCATGCCTTGATGGAGGCTTGGCAGTCGCCCCGGTTGTACTTTGTCTCGGCCGACTTGAAAGCAATCGAGTCTTGTCTGTCGGCGGAGATGTTCATGTTCTTGGTGCGCACATAGTCGAAGAACTCTCCGGTAGAGCCCTCTTCGGTATAGATGTTCTCGAGGTTTGCCAAAGCATCTTTTGCCTCTTGCGAGCCAGGGTAGGTCTCGACCACGTATTTGTATGTGGAGATGGCCAACTGGCTGTTGTCGCTGTTCAGATAAGCCTGGGCCAAACGTGTATGCACCTGACGAATGTACTGGCTTTTAGGATGTTTGCGGATGAAGTCTTTGTAGGCAGAAATGGCATGGGCATAGTCGTTCTGTGTATGGTAGGTGACGGCCAGGTCATACTCCACGTCATCGATATAAGCAGACTTCGGGCAGGTGTTGACAAATTTCTCCAGGGTTTGGATTTTCTTGGCATTGTTCTTTTGGTAGCCGTAGCATTTGGAGAGTTGGTACAGGGCATAGTCGGCATTGCTTTCGCCCATCTGTTCGCATTGTTCGTAGTATTTAATGGCCGAACGGAGGTCTTGCTGCATGAAGTAGCAGTCGGCGAGGCGTGCCGTTGCGTCCGCGCGCATCGCCGGTTCTTGGGCTTGCGCGGCGTTCAGGTACTTCTTGAAATAGTCGGCGGCGTCGCGGTAGCGTTTGATCTTGAGGGCGGCATAGCCGAGCGTGTAGTTGGATTCAACGTAAAACTCGTTCTTTTCGGCATTGGCGGCGCGCTGGTAGGTCTGCAGCGCGTAGTAGGCGTCGCGGTACTGCTCGTTGCGGTATTGGGTTTCGCCTTTCCAATAGAGCGCGTTGAGGTTGATGTCCTTGTCTGCCGGTGCGGAGAGCGTCTTGGCCAGCATCTGCAGTGCCTCTTTGTGTTTGCGGTTGTTTATCAGTTCCAACGAACGGAAATAGGTGCAACGCTGGTAGGCTTTCAGAATGTCCGGGTTTTTGGTGCTCAATTGCTCTATGGAAGTAATGGCGGCCTGGTAGTTCTGGGTTGAAAGGTAGATCTGCGACAGGTACGAGGAGGCCTCGTTGCTGCGCGTTGAGTTCGGATAGGTGTTGATATAGTCCTCCAAGGCCTGAATGGCGTTGTTGAAAGGACTCTTTGAGATCTCGTACTGCAACTTGGCATAATTGTACAGCGCATCCTCTTTCACCTCTTTGTCAAAATCATACTTTGCCGCCTGCCTGAAGCTCTGCGAGGCCAAAACCGACTGGTTTGTCTTCAGATAGCAGTCCGCAAGGAGATAATAACTGTTTTGCGTCATCAAGTCGGGCTGTTTGTCGTCTATCGCCTTGGAAAACAACTCTATCGCTTTCGTATAATTCTGTTCCCGATAATAAGTGAACCCCGCGGCAAAGAAATCGTTGCGTTCCATCTCTACTTTGTCGGAAGCCAGCAGTTTGTCGAAGTTGTTGGCGGCAGGTTCATAGTCGTTCAGGTTATACTGAGAGAGTGCCACGCAGCGCAAAATCTGGAGTTGTCCCACGTCATTGGCGTTCGTCATAGCGGGGGCGGTGGCGAGAACTTCCTCATAGCGGCCCTGCTTGAAATAAATCTGCACCAAGAAATTGCGCACCTCCGACTTGAACTCGGGCTCATCTTTCAGAAGCAGGAAATCTTCCAGCGCCGACTCGTACTGCCCGTCCATATAGGCCATATAGGCCAGGTAATAAATCGAGCGCAACTGATAGGGGCCTTGCTCCTCGCGGGCTTTCATAAACAGCGACTTCGCCTGGTCATAGTCGCCCGTCATAAAATAGGCATAGCCTTTCTTGAAACGGTATTCAGCAATATTCTCGGGCTGTATTTCATTGACTAACAATTCATCAAACTGAAGAATAGCCTTTTTCCATTGTTTACGGCTGAAATAATAACGGCCGAGGTAAAAGCGGGCTTCATTCACAAAAGTGTGGACAGGATAGCGGTCAATGAAAGCGTGCAGCAGGAAGGCGGCATCCTGGTTGTCCAGTTTCGCGGCGCAAACGCCCATGTAGAAAAAAGAGTTCGTCTTCAGATCCTGCTGGATGTCTTCGGTGTTGTCATAGACATATTTGAAATATTGCTGGGCAGAACCGTATTTCTCCTTGTTGAACAAGTCCATAGCTGTTTTGAACTCATAGCGGGGCGACTCGAAATTGACCGTGCGCTGCGCTATGGCCGGTAACAGGCTGCAGGACAGGAGAAGCGTTGCCAACAGACTTTTTTTCAATGTTTTCATACAAATGATAATTAATTCAATGATATACAACAAACGAGCAAAGGTAAAAAAAAAGTATATCGTCTTTTCTTGTAAAAAGTAGAAATGTAAACAGGTCTTTTTTGATAATTGCAGGCCAAAAGAGAGGCTGTTTTGTACTATCTTTGCGACCTGAAAAACAACGGAACATGAACATTATCGGCATTACGGGCACATTAGGCGCCGGAAAGGGCACCATCGTTGACTATCTGGTTGAGCACTACGGTTATGAGCACTATTCGGTGCGCAAATATCTCATAGAGGAGGCCAAGCGGCGCAATATGGAGGTGAACCGCGACACATTCGTGGTGGTGGCCAACGACTTGCGCAATTCGCACTCCCCCTCTTTCATCATCGATGAATTGTACCGGCAGGCTGAACAGGCGGGCAAGAACGCCATCATCGAAAGCATCCGTACCCCCGGAGAGGTGCTGTCGCTCAGAAAAAACGGTCATTTTACCCTTTTCGCCATCGATGCAGACCCTAAAATACGCTACCAAAGAATAGTAGGACGGAATTCCGAAACCGACCACATATCCTACGAGACTTTCCTCGAAAACGAATTGCGCGAGATGTCCTCCTCGGACCCGAACCACCAAAACGTCGGAAAATGTATGGAAATGGCCGACTTTGTCTTTTATAACAATGGGGATTTCAACGACTTATATACACAATTGGAGCCTGTTTTATTCAAATTGTCTTGTTCATAAAATTCCTGAAAAAGGGAAGTCCGCGTCCGTCTCAATTATTACCTTTGCAAAATTTGAATCGTTATTTTGTGATGAAAAAGACTCTTTTCGCCATCAGCCTTGTTGCCATCGTGGGCTTTTCGGGCTGCGTAACCAAACAGAAATACAATGAATTGCAAAGCCAGTACAAGAAATGTCAGGATGAACTGACCTTTGCAAACTCCGAGAATGTTGACTATGCCAACGCAAAAAAACAACTCACCTCAAGGGTAGATGCTCTCACCAGGGAGACCGAACAGCTGAAGAAGGACACGCTGTCGCTCTCACGCAAACTGCAACATTCGGAACGTGACCTTGCCAAAGCCGCCAAGGATTACGACGACCTGCTCAAGAATTTTGCAGACATGAACGTCAGCAACCAGACCCAAATGAACGACTTGCTGGGCAACATTGACAAATACAAAGACGAACTTACCGCTAAAGAGGCTTTGCTCAATGCCCAAAAAGACTCGTTGGAGGAGGCAAGGGCCATCTTGAATGCCAAAGAACAACGGCTGCAAGAGATGCAAGATATCCTCAACCGCAAAGACGAGGAGGTGAAGTCGCTGAAAGCAAAGGTCAGCGCTGCCCTGAAAGGGTTTGAGGGCAGCGGACTGCAGGTGCAGGAGAAAAACGGCAAAGTATATGTCTCTATGGAAGACAAACTGCTCTTTGCCTCAGGCAGTTGGAATATCAACGAGAAAGGGCTCAACGCCATCCGGCAGATTGCCCAAGTGCTGGAAACAGAAACGGAGATCTCCGTGCTCATTGAGGGCCATACCGACAACGTGCCCTACAATGGCAATGGACAGATCAAAGACAATTGGGACCTCAGCGTGATGCGCGCCACCTCGGTGGTGAAAGCGATGTTGAAAGACAGCGACATAGACCCCGTAAGGCTTTCGGCCTCAGGACGCAGCGAGTATCTGCCCATCGACAGCGAAGATACGCCTGCCGCCCGTGCCAAAAACCGCAGGACGGAAATTATCCTCACGCCCAACCTGGACAAGCTTTTCGAGCTTATTCAAAACAATTGACCCTCTTCATGTTTGCCGACCTCCTATTGGCATGGTATGAAGAGAACCGGCGTTCTCTGCCTTGGCGCGGAGAGTCTGACCCTTATAAGATTTGGGTCTCTGAAGTTATACTGCAACAGACCCGCGTGCAGCAAGGACTTGACTATTACCTACACTTCATAGAGGCCTTCCCGGACGTGCCGGCGCTTGCTGCCGCCTCAGAGGAGCAGGTGCTCCGGTTGTGGCAAGGCTTAGGATACTACGCCCGTGCCCGCAATATGCACTGCGCCGCACAGCAAATTATGGAAAACCACCACGGCATCTTCCCCCGCACCTACGATGAGATCCGCAATCTCAAAGGCGTGGGCGACTATACCGCCGCGGCCGTGGCTTCCATAGCCTACGGACTGCCTTACCCCGCCGTTGACGGCAATGTTGTCCGCATCATCAGCCGCATCTTCGGCATCTGCGATGACGTGACACGCCCCAACGTCCGGAAACAAATTACAGACATCTGCGCCCGGATGATGCCGCCGCAGCAGGCCGGAGTTTTCAATCAAGCCTGCATGGAGTTCGGCGCCGTGTGCTGTACCCCACGGCAACCACGGTGCGCCAACTGCCCCTTTGCGCCCCAGTGCTATGCCCTCGCTCACCAAATGACCGAAACGCTGCCCATAAAAAACAACACAATGGTTAAAAAGGAGCGTTATTTCCACTATCGGGTTCATCTGTGCCAACATAAAACGATAATCGAAAAACGGATCCGGCGCGACATCTGGCAAAACATGTACCAGTTTCCGCTGCTCGAAACGGCTGACAACCGGCCCTTGCCAGGCGAAAACTGCATAGCTGTTTATCGCGAAGTGCTGACACACCAAATCATTTACGCCCGCTACTACCTGAGGTCACAAGACCATCTGCCGCAACCAGAAGAGAACCAATATATTATCCCTGTGCAAGATATCGGTGACTATCCGATGCCTGTACATGCCGTCAACTTCATCAAAGAATTCATTGTGTGAACGAAAATGGAAACAGACAAAGACCTTCAATATATGAGAGCCGCCCTTAACGAGGCTATCGATGCCTTTGAAGAGGACGAAGTGCCTGTGGGGGCTGTCGTCGTGCTCAACGAAACCGTCATAGCCCGGGGGCACAACCTCACGGAAAAACTGAATGATGCCACTGCCCATGCCGAGATGATGGCCATCACGGCTGCCGCCAACCACCTTGGGGCAAAATATCTCAAAAACTGCACGCTCTACGTGACCTTGGAGCCTTGTGTCATGTGTGCCGGCGCCATTGCGCACAGCCAACTGTTACGCGTCGTGTATGGCGCGTCAGACCCCAAAAAGGGATACACTTGCTTCAATTCTGCCATATTGCCTAAAACCGTTGAGGTTAGCGGCGGCGTGATGCAAGAAGAGTGCTCCGCTTTGCTCAAAAACTATTTCCGTTCAAAACGCAAAAAATAGGGTGCGCAACACCTAAACACATAATAACCTTTAAAATCTGTCAACATGTCAAAAAACTATTTCCAACGTTACATCTGGCTCATTGAGCTCATCGACAGGCGCAAGTATGTCAGTTTTAATGAAATCAGTACTGCCTGGATGCGCAGCCGGCTCAACCCGTCGGGAGAACGGCTCTCCGAACGCACTTTTTTCAACCATAAAACCGCCATTGCCGAAGATTTCGGCATTGAAATCAAGAACGACCGGACCTTGGGCTATTATATTGACATGAGCAGCATCGGCGATGAGTCAGTGGGCAAATGGATGTTGCAAGCGCTCTGCATGAACAATGTGCTGCGCGAAAATGCGGATATGAAAAAATTTATCCTGTTCGAAAAAACCCACTCTGACGACAATTTCCTTATTGAAATCCTTACGGCTATCCGCAACAACCATAAAATAAGCCTCGTTTATCAGACTTTCAGCGAAACGGAAGCCACAAGCCGTATTATCAGTCCCTATTGCATCAAATATTTCAAGAAACGCTGGTATATGCTCGGACTTGCCGAAAACGACGGCCTGAAAGTCTATGCGTTGGAGCGGTTTCAGGATATGGAAGAACTGGACGAGACCTTTACCCTTCCGGACGGATTTGATGCGGAAACGTATTTCAGCAACTTTTACGGAATTTGGGTTTTTGAATCGGAACCGCCCGTTGAGATCCGCCTGAAAGCAACCGACTATTGGGCTAAATATCTGCACAATCTCCCCCTCCACCACAGTCAAAGGGAGGAGCCGCTTGGTGACGGTTATACGCTCTTCACATACTGTATGGTTCCCACCCCGGACTTTGAGAGCGAGTTGCTGAGCCTCAGAGAGGTTGAGGTGATTGAGCCTAAGTCGTTCCGCGACCACATTGCTGGTGTCATCAGCAAAATGAACGACATTTACAAAAGAAAAGGCGGCAACCGCTGCAACAAAAGTAAATAGTTTATATTGAATGCGTTATCTGTTCGTCAGGACTGATTTTTTGCTAAAGCATCTATAAGTTGCCGGCACAGACAATAGTCACAAACCGTTCACTGCCACATTTTGGCAGTGAACGGTTTTATTTTTGCAGTGTGAATGAAACAAGGATACAGGCTATGCGAAAGAGAGCATTAGTAAAACATACGTCAGCGTTGCCACAGGTCTGCTGACAGAGACGTAAGGCTTCCATCAAGAAGCGCCGCCGGTAACCGGGCAGGCTGCGTACGGGAGCCCCATGAAAACCAATCCGGGAAACAAAAGACCATTTCCACGGGAGAGGGCATCTGGACAATCAACCATGCTTGAACAGAACCTCTTCCGTGCCCGGAGATGGCAACGGTTTGTGTTCCAAAGTCTTGAGCAAGCCCAGGAAAGGCGTGACAGTTTTCCGTTTCTCCGCTTATTTTTCGTATTTTTGCCGCCATTATTTTAATTTTCAGACAGAATATGAAAGACATAGCCCGTTACACGATTACTTCAGCATTGCCATACGCCAACGGTCCGGTTCACATCGGACACCTCGCCGGCGTCTATATCCCCGCCGACATCTACGCCCGCTACCTCCGCAACAACGGCAAGCAGGTGCTTTTCATCGGCGGCTCCGACGAGCACGGCGTGCCCATCACCATCAAGGCCCGCAAGGAGGGCGTTACGCCGCAAGACATCGTTGACCGCTACCACAATATTATCAAAAAGTCTTTCGAGGACTTGGGCATCTCATTCGACATCTACTCCCGCACCTCCAGCCCTGTACACCACGAAACCGCCTCCGACTTTTTCAAAAAACTGTACGAGAGCGGCAAACTGGTGGAGAAGGTCTCGCAACAATATTACGACGAGGAGGCGCAACAGTTTCTGGCCGACCGCTACATCACGGGCACCTGCCCGCACTGCAAAAACGAGCATGCCTACGGCGACCAATGCGAAGCCTGCGGCACGTCGCTGAACGCCACCGACCTCATCAGCCCTAAGTCGGCGCTTAGCGGTAGCACTCCCGTGCTGAAAGAGACGCGGCACTGGTACTTGCCCCTTGACCAGTACGACCCGTGGCTGCGCGAGTGGATCCTGAAGGGGCACAAAGACGACTGGCGCCCCACCGTTTACGGGCAGTGCAAGTCGTGGATAGACCAAGGGCTGCAGCCGCGCGCCGTAACCCGCGACCTCAGTTGGGGCGTTAAAGTGCCGCTGCCCGAGGCTGAGGGCAAGGTGCTCTACGTATGGTTTGACGCCCCCATCGGCTACATCTCCGCCACCAAAGAGTGGGCCGCCGCACACAACGGCAACTGGGAGGAGTGGTGGAAAGACCAGAATACCAAACTGGTACACTTCATCGGCAAAGACAACATCGTGTTCCATTGCATCATCTTCCCCTGCATGCTCAAAGCCGACGGCTCGTACATATTGCCTGACAATGTGCCGGCTAACGAGTTCCTCAACCTTGAGGGCGACAAAATCTCCACCTCGCGCAACTGGGCCGTGTGGGCTCACGAGTATGTGGAAGACTTTCCCGGCAAGCAAGACGTGCTGCGTTACACCTTGACCGCCATTGCACCCGAGACCAAAGATGCCGACTTCACCTGGGCCGACTTTCAGGCGCGCAACAACAACGAACTGCTAGCCATCTTTGGCAACTTTGTGAACCGCACGGTAGTACTGACCCACAAATACTACGGCGGCATCGTGCCCGAAAAAGGCACCTATTCGGCCTACGAGAACGAGATTGTGGAGAAGATCAGCCAATTTCCGCAATTGATCGGCAACTCCATCGAGCATTACAAGTTCCGCGAGGCCCAGCAGGAACTGATGAACCTCGCCCGCATCGGCAACAAGTACCTCACAGACATGGAGCCTTGGAAGAAGCAGAAAGAGGATCCCGAGCAGGTGAAGACCATCCTGCACCTCTCCTTGCAGATTTGCGCCGCGCTGTCGGTGTTGTGTGAGCCGTTTTTGCCGTTTACAGCCCAAAAGCTGCAGCACATCCTGAACCTCAACACCAAGAGTTGGCAAGACGGCGGCCGTGCCGACCTGCTCGCTGCCGGCAGTCAGCTGAACCCTGCCGAGTACCTCTTCGAGAAAATCGACGACGAGACAGTGGCCCGCCAGATCAAGAAGTTGGAAGACACCAAGAAAGCCAATCTCATCGCCACTGCCGAGGCCGCACCCGCCAAGGAGACCGTCACCTTTGAGGAGTTCCAGAAAATGGACCTCCGTGTGGTTACTGTGCTGGCCGCCGAAAAGGTGGCCAAGACCAAAAAGCTGCTCAAACTGAAAGTGAACACGGGCCTTGACGTGCGCGAGATTGTCTCGGGCATCGCCGAGTATTACGAGCCCGAGTCGCTGGTAGGCAAGCAAGTGCTGATGTTGGTGAACCTTGCGCCCAAGAACATCAAGGGGGTGGAGTCGCGCGGCATGATCCTGATGGCCGAGAACGCCGACGGCGCGCTGTCGCTCATGACTCCCCAGAAGCCCGTCAAAGAGGGCAGCACCGTAAAATAAACCGACACAAACACTTAACCATAATGAAAGCAAAACCGTTCATCAAATGGGTTGGCGGCAAAGGCCAACTCTTGGAGCATCTGGAAACATTACTTAATCCAGATGCAAGGAAGGTGATGTATTTCCAGTCGCAGACATGTTGAAACAAAAAACTTATGCCGATGGCTAAAATAAAAGTAGAAAACACAGAAATATCTGTCGTTACTGTCCAAAACGAGGATTATATATCTTTGACTGATATGGCACATAGTCAAATGCAAGAGCACATTATCTTCAGATGGATGAGTCTTAAAAGTACAATAGAATACCTTGGCGAATGGGAAATGCTATATAACCCAAGTTTTAATTGTACCGAATTCGATACAATTAGAAATGCCGCTGGAAGCAACAACTTTGTACTTTCCGTAAAGACATGGATTCAAAAAACAGATGCCATTGGAATTCTGGCTAAAGCAGGCAGATATGGAGGAACGTATGCTCATCGTGATATAGCCTACCATTTTGGAATGTGGATTAGTCCTCGCTTCCAACTTTTGTTGGTCAAGGAATATCAACGCCTCAAGGCAGAAGAGCAGAAGCAGTTGGCTTGGTCGGCCAAACGTGAACTTTCAAAAATCAACTACCGGATTCATACAGATGCGATAAAAGCCAACCTTATTCCAGCGGAAGTGACTCGTGAGCAAGCCGCCATAAAATACGCCGATGAAGCAGATGTACTCAACATGGCGATGTTTGGCATGACCGCAAAGCAGTGGCGTGAGCATAATCCCGACAAAAAAGGCAATATCCGCGACTATGCCAGCGTAAATGAACTTATCTGTCTCTCAAACATGGAGAATCTCAACTCGGTATTTATCAATGATGGAATGCCCCAATCAGAAAGACTCCTCAAACTCAACCATATAGCCATCCAGCAAATGAGAATCCTAGAAGATGCCAGTGGCAGGAATTTGTTAAAATAAAATAGGGAATGAAAGAAAAATATAAATGACAAGATTATGTCAAAAGCAAAACCGTTCATCAAATGGGTTGGCGGCAAAGGCCAACTCTTGGAGCA
>CAVIJD010000008.1:0-74011 GCA_963643165.1 bacterium
CCGACGGTGAAGCCGTCGGAGCAAGCCGCGCCCCAAGCCAAACAGAGCCTCGAAGAGGCTCAACATTGACGAATGGGGGAATCTCACCACGCACAAAACCCGGGGCTTACGTAAGACTTAATTAGGAATTAGGAATGTTTGATGCCTCTACATTCTGCATTCTAAATTCTACATTCTCTTCCGTGCGGTAGCCGTGCGGTCCTGATGCCAACTCCGGCAACGGGGGCAAAAAACGCGTAAATTTACGTATTGACAAAACTTTTTTTATACGTACTTTTGCCAAATTATTGAAACAACATGGACGGGACGGACGGGACGGACTTTCAATTTAGTATGAACTAAATTTATAACTTTATGCAAATTAGACTTTTACGCATCATCCTCATCATATCGGCAATCTTTTTTCTGACAGTTTCCGCAGACGGTCAGCGCATTCGCGACCGCATCAATTCCATCAAAACTGCCGACCCTTTTGCCATCAGCGGTTCCGTGGGTGCGGGGCTTGGCGTGTCATACAACTCCAACCAGCCGGGCTGCACGCCGTTCTCCTCGAACCTATATGCGAGTCTGAACTTGTCGTTTTACAGCTTCCAGTTGCCCATCTCTTTTTACCTCAACAACAACACCACCTCGTTCTCCTACCCGCAGATGCCCACTTTCCATTTAGGCTTCATGCCAACCTGGAAGAACTTCAAGTTCCACCTCGGCAGCAGCAGCATGCACTTTTCCAACTACACCTATTCGGGGCTCACCTTTTTAGGGGCCGGCATGGAGTATCAGGGCAAGCTGTTCCGGACGGGGGTGTTTGGCGGCGTGCTGAACCGTCCTACCAAAATCAAAGGCTTTGACGACCGCAGCGCGTTCCAACAGTTGGCCGACTCGCTGTTAGGGCTCAACACGCCCTACTCTGACGTGCCGCAGTACCGCAGGGATGCCTTAGGCGTGAAAATCGGCGTAGGCAACGACCGCAACTTCATCGACATCAGCGTCATCAAGGCAAAAGACCGCATCAACACGCTGCCCGAGGTTTGGCGCGACTCCATCCCGCCGAAAGACAACTTCGCCATAGGCCTCTCGGGGCGTTTTGCCATCAAGCAATGGTTCTCCATGACCGCCAACCTTGGAGCTTCCATCCTCACCAGCGACCTGCGCGACTCCGTGTCGCCCATCCTCGCCAACGAAGACGGCGTGCGTAAAGTCTTGTCCAAAACCGACTGGCTGGTCTCGTTCCGCGACAACACCATCCTGCGCTTCGCGGGCGACGCCGCCATGAACTTCAATGCCAACATCTTCTCCGCCAGTCTCACCTACCGCTTCATACAGCCCGACTATGAATCGTTGGGCGCGTCCGACTTCAGCCAGAACTCGCACAGCTTAGGGGCGGTGATGTCGCTGCGGCTCTTCAAGGGGCGTTCCAACATCAGCGCCGTCGGGTACGTGCAGCGCGACAACCTCAACAAAAAGCAGATGTACATGAACCAAGTGGCCACCTACTCCCTCAACTGGAACAACAGTTTCGGCGAGCTCTTCAGCCTCGGCTTCAGCTACAGCGGCATCAAGCAAGACCAGTACAACGGCACCATGCAACTGACCGACAGCATGAGGATAGACCAGATAGCCCACACCGTCAACCTGGCGCCCTCATTCTCGTGGACTCGGCAATACACCCACTCCATATCGCTCAACGCCAACTTCATACAGAACAAGAACCTCAACAATGACTACAGCAGCGACATAGATGCGCAGACCCTCACCATGGGCATCACCTACGGCATAGACCTTGAGGCAATCCGGCTGGGCATTGATGCCGGCTACGACTATTCGCTCTCCTCCTCCACCTTGGCAGTCTATCACTCGCACGGCCTCAACGCCGGCGTGCGCTACCGCATCATGAGCAAAGAAAAACTCAACTGGAGCGTCAACTACAACGGCAACTTCGCCTACAACATCCAGACCAAAGGCGACATCATCGGCAACGTCTCCGTCGGCAACTCCATAGGCAGCTCGTTCAGCTACAACAAACATTCCGCATCGCTCGCCTTCTCCATCAGCAACTACAGCGACCGTGAGATCATCGGGCAGCGGGTGAAGAGCGACCTCGACTGCCGGTTCACCCTTTCGTACGCCTACTCTTTCGCCGCCAAAGTCATCAAAAAGATGACCAAAGAGGAGCGGAAGCAGGCCAAAATCACACGAAAGGCCAACAAATTGACAAAACAAAGCACAAGACAGAAAGACAAAGAGTACGAAGTGATCAGATAAGTGTTTTTGATAAAAAAATGATTTTGACATAAACAAAAAATCGTCAAGGCCAAATACAAGTAATATATATACAATATTGGTTATAAATAAAAAAACAAATACATTATGAAGAGACAACTGCTTTCCGTTTTCCTGCTTGCAATGCTGCTTTTGCCGGCGGCGCACTTGGCAGCCCAGAACGACATACAAATCATGGTGACGCCGAAAGTGCGGCATTTTCCCTCTTCGGGGTTCAGTTACATTGACGACCCTGCCCGTTATTTCGACATACAGTTGTTGAACACCTCCGGAAGTCCGAAGCAGATTTACCTGAAATTGGAAATCTCGACCGACTTCACGGCGACCGGTGAGAACTATTATTTGCGGACGCGCGAAACCGCCCAGCCGTTGACGCCGCTGACCGTCGGCACTGCGCCGATGTTGCTCAACCGCAGCCATTTCGACCAGTTGCTCGGCCACCTCTCGCACGGCGACATCGACTATTACGTGGGCAGCAACAGCACCCTGCAAGCGCTCAACAACATACTGACGCTCCCGGAGGGCATCTACAACATCTGCCTCACCCCTTATTACTGGACGGGGAACAACACAGCGACCCCGCAGAAAGCCGGCGAGACCTTCTGCTACCGGTTCACCATCTGCTATTCCGGTTCCGCACCCGAGTTCACCTCCCCCATCATGGGCAACAGTTCGGCCAACCTCAACAACAGCAACCCCGCCAACAATCTGCTGATCAACACGCAGACCAATACCCGGAGGAAAAAATTGTTGAACGCCTCTTCACGCCCCTCCACAAACACATCCTCCACCGCCACTTCTGTCTCGTTAACGCCATTGAGGAACAGAACCTCCATTGCCACCTCCGACAGCCGCAACAGCTCGCAGTATGCCGTATTGCCCGCGGAGCGCGTCGTCAACTTCAACTGGACCGGCGTCATCTCCAACTGCTTGAGCCCAAACGACTTCAACTACACCTTAAAAATTGTGGAAGTCTATAAAAACCAGAATCTCCACGACGCCATAGAAAGGAATGCAACGCTGGCCACCATAAAGGCCGGAACCAAAACAGCCTACCGGTATGACACCTTGACCAACCATGCGTTCTCGTTGAAAAAAGGCCATGTATATGCCATGCAAGTCATTGCCACACCGAACAAAAGTTTGTTCAGCGACGTAAAACTGGGCAACGACGGCAAAAGCCAGATCATCGCTTTCGTGTGGGGCAGCGATGAAGTAATCCAAGAAGATGTTCCCACCAAGATCACATACAGCAGCAACGAAAACAACATCCGTAAAAAAATAAGAGACCCGTTCCTTGTAAGTCCGGGGAAAGACTTGGATGCCATCGAGAGTTTCACAGAACGTTTCCCGTCAGAGGCTGGAGACATCCCCGCAGGGGACAAAAATGCCAGGTACGTGTCTGAAAGCGTGGCACGGATGAACGGCAATGTGCCTTTTTACCAACTTCCCGTTTCCTCCGACTCCTTAAGCGTAAAATGGATGCCCGTGCGCGGTGATTCCATCTTCAAAGTGGACTATTTTGTAGAGCTCTATGAATACAAAGGCGGCAGCATCGGCGCTTCCCTCACCACGCAACCGCTCAAGAAAACCACCATCGTAAAGCAAGCCCCCATTGACACATTCGGCATAAAAGGCACGACGTTGATGGAACTCGCCTCCGGCGAATGGTCCGGGCTGCTGGAAGAAGGCTTCAAATACATCGTCTTGCTGAAAGCTGACGCCTACTATTCATACGACTACCGGACCACCTATACCATCACCGAATACATCCACAGCACGCCAGTCACCCGCGACAGCACCCTGAATGAAATCCGTTTCGGAGACACCACTTTCGTTTCAAATGTAGTCTTCTCGTGGGGCATCGACAGCGGCGCGCTCGACAAAGTGACCCCGCCGCAGTTCACCTACCCCGTGATGCTCACCGACAAGCCCTTGGATGACACCTCGTGGAGCGAAGACGAGTTCCCGGAAATAACCAAACGCAAAGATTTTTCGTTCAATTGGGACCGCGCCCAGGGTGTCTATTATGAAGACACCGTCTATTACCGGCTGCGGGTGGGCAAACTGCCCGACAAGACGAAACCCAGCGAGGTGACCTCTTTCTTCTTCACGAAAGACTCCATCACAGCCACAGAATACATCGACTCCACCCTCTTCGACACCCTGAAGACCGACGCGCAGTATGTGGCCGTGCTCGACATCAGCATCAAGCAGATGGAAGACACCTCCCAGCACTACGACCTGCTCAACGGCGGCAAGTCGCACTATGCCGCCTTCCGGCTCAAGGAGGAACCCGAGTTCAAGTCGGACCTCAACACCAAGCTTGTGTGCGACTCCTCCAAGTACAACGCATTGGAAAAAGAGCCCATATTCCCGTCGCCGCAAACGTTGATAAAAGAGGCGCGTGAGTTTAAGATGGGCGAGTTTCCGATGGTGATGCAGCGCGCCCAATACGACTCCACCAAGAAAACCTATAGCGGCGACGGCTACATCATCTGGCGTCCGCTCGGCGTTGACGTGCGGCTCAAGGTGGATTTCAAAGACATAAAGTTCAACAAGAACTACGAGATTATCGCCGGCACCGCCACGAGCAGCGCCACCGACTCCGCCACCTACCTGTCGGCGATGACCAATGAACTGGGGCTCGACCTCGACTCGTTAGGCACGCCCGAGCTCAACAAGATTGTAGCCAAACTGGGGCAGAACGAGGAGATCAAGAAAAAATACGAAACATTCAAAAGTTGGGGCGAAAAATACGCCAAGAAGTACGGTGGCCTGCTCGGACCGCTGCAAGGCGGCAACGTCGCCACCGAGGTGCTCACCTTCCCGTTGAGCGTCACCGACGAGAAAATCACCGGCTCCAAAAACGTCGTCTTCGTCATCAACAACATGTACTTCTCGCCTGTGGCCTCCCTCATGGGCTTCTGGGCCATCTTTGCCGCCAGCAGCGACAACGCATACGTGCCGTTCCTCGCCAACAACATCTGCATGGAACCGGGCAACCTGTTAGGAAATGCCGACCAGCACATAGAAATGTACATGGGGCGCAACTATGAGTTCGACCTCTCCAAAGGCTACAAGATGCGCTTCAAGAAAGCCTCCTCCTTCAGCGACCCCAAAGACGGCACCGTCATCGTGATAGACTCCGGAAAGCTGAAAGACCTGTTTGTGGATATTGACTTCCAGATGAACCCCGAAGACTTGCGGAAAATCGACAAAGACGGAAAAGCGCTGAAAGGAAACCCCACCGACCCGGAATCCTGTGTCAAAGCCTCGTTCCGTGCCAACCTCCGCGACTGGGACGACTGGATGGTACAGATCAAGATGGACGCATTTGCGCCCGCCGACTGCGAGAACTTCTCATTCTACCCCACAGGCAAGGGCATTTGGTATGACCACTCCTCCACCAAGACCCCTGACGAGATAGCCTTCCCCAAAGGCTACCTGACCGGGGGCATGGACACCGTAAAAGGGAAAGGCAACAAAACCGACACCCAGCAGCAAGCCGAGAAAGACAAAACCATGTCAAAGGAACGGCTGGAGTGGCAGGGCTTCTACTGGAACGAGATGACCATCTTCCTCTCCGAGGAAATCAGCAACACCTTCACCGACAAGAAAGAGCCGAAAGACTCTATGGTAGTGTATCATTACGGCATCAACAACAGCCAAACCGACTCGGCCCTCTACCATCGCACGGGGACCCGTGTCAACTTCGGGGCCAAAGACATCTTCATTGACACTTGCGGCTTCACGGCCGAGTTCTTTGTGCGCGACATTCTGAAAGCCGAAACCAAAAAAGGCGGCGGCTGGGCATTCTCGCTCGACACCATCAGCGTGAGCATCCTCAAAAACGACTTCAAACATGCCTCCATCAAAGGCGCATTCGGCGTTCCGCTCTTCTCGGGCGACTTCCACTACCATTGCGCCATCGGCGCCGACAGCCTCACCTTCAACATCGATGTCATGGACGACACCCTTGACCTTGACCTCTGGATAGCAAAGGTCTTGTTCGACAAGAAATCCTCCTGCTTCAGAGTGAAGAAAATATATGATGAAGAAGACACCCGCTTTGACATGACCATAAGCGGAAAAATAAACATTGACTTTAACGCAATAGACGTTCCATTCAACTTCGCACTCTGCAAATTTGAGGGCATGGGCATGCGCAACTACAACACCATCAAGGACACCAGCACCGTGGACGGCTTCGAGTTCACGCTTGGAAAGTGGAGTTTTGCCTCGCCGCAACACAGCATCGGGGGCGTGGCATCAGACAAGTATGGGAAACTGCACAACTTGGCGGCACCCGACGGCGGTGAGGTCGGAAGCCTCGACATTGCGGGAATCTTCACCGCCAGCCTCAAAGAACTGAAACCTTACGCCAGTTATGACTCCAAAGCGAAGAAACTCAAACTTGGCTTCGACACTGAGCTGTCGCTGAAAGTGAACTTTGGCGAAAACAACGCCTTCGGCGGTTCCTTCGGATTCAAATTGTGGGGCACTTGCGAACCATTCAACAATTTTAAAGTCAGCAAGCCCGAATTCGAATTAGGCAAGATTGGCGTACAATGCAACCTTGACGTCTTCGATCTGGAAGGGGAACTTGAATTTCCCAGCAAAGACGACAAGAGTTTCAAGACTGGACTTAAAGGGAAACTCAATGTCAGTTGCTTAGGCGGTTCTGTACAACTGAAAATGAGTGCCGGCTTCGGCACTGCTGAAAAAAAGAATGGTGCCGGCACCTACTCTTGGTGGTTCTTGGACGGCGGTTGCAAGTTCCCGGGTGGCATTCCCCTCGGTGCCATCAGCATCAATGGCTTCTCCGGTGGTTTTGCTTACAACATGGAATCCACAAGAGACTTGTCAAGTTTAACCTGTCAAAATCTTCTGGCCAAAGCCGAGGATAACTCTAAGCAAAACACGGCAGTCAACTCCGATGCTCAATTTGTGCCAAAGTATGACTATTGGGTTGCCAATGCCGGCATCAGCATGGTTCTTACCGGTGCTGAAAACACAATGAACGCCGACGGACTCGTCTCGCTGCGCATCGGCGAAGGCCACTTTACCGGCATTTTCATACAAGCCAATGCCTACGTGATGACCAAGATGGACAAGAGCAAAACTCCCGGTGACGGCACGAACAACAGTGGCAGCTTGGTGAAAGCCTCTGCCTTGATGGGCTACGAACAGACTTCCGAATGGAATTACTTCCGGATTTCCATTAATGCCAAATTGGATATTAATCTTGACAAATTACTTAAGGGTTTGTCTTCCACCACAGTAGGCGGGGCCGTACAAGCCGTGCATTCCGGACTGATGAGAGCGGGTGCAAGCATCGTTGGCGGCGTTGACACAGTACTGAACAACTTAGGTTCCGTAGGTTCCTCTCTGAAAAAACATACGCAAAGCTTGCGCGAAGATGCCGTAGAAAGTTCCACCGGCAGCGGTGGCGCATTGCCAAGTTTCAGCATAGAGGCGAAAATACCGATTGATTTTGAACTGAAGCATTACAAGAAAAACACGGCTGACGGCAAGAAAGGGACAACCGACTGGTATTTCGCCATTGGCAAGCCCAAATACGACGAGCGTGTGCAGTTGAAATCCAATTTAGACCTTGTAATAGCCAAAGCAGAGGCCGAATTCACGTTCTACCTGCAAACGGGCAATGCCTTTGCCTACGAACTGCCTCCATTGAGCCAATCCCTCAAAGAATTCTTCGGGTTGGAAAAGAAAGGCAAAGAAATGCAAAAAGGCGCAAGTGAGGAAGGGGTCAAGAAAACACGTAAGATCCCGAACGACGACTGGCTCAAAATCGACAAGGGCGGCGGTTTCTGTATGGGCTCGACTTTCCACACCAGATTGGAGTTCTGCTGCTTCCTTTATCTCAACATCGAGGCGGACTTAGGATTCGACATCGCCATGTTGGATGTGACGGGCTTAGGATGCCCCGGACATGGTCAAATCGGAAAGAACAACTTCTATGCTACGGGGCGTGTTTATGCGGCACTGCAAGGAGAAGTTGGTCTGAAAATCAATTTAGGGTTCTGGAGCGGCAAAATCAAACTCCTGTCCGCCGGTGTAGGCGCCTTGTTGCAGGGTGGCGGTCCTAACCCGTCGTATGCCTACGGACTGCTCCGTTTCAAAGTGAGTGCCTTGAACGGGTTGCTCAAATTCAGCACCTCCGTTGACTTCAGCATGGGTGAGGTTTGCGTGCCCGGTGCCGGCGAC
This sequence comes from bacterium, assembly GCA_963643165.1. GTDB lineage: Bacteria > Bacteroidota > Bacteroidia > Bacteroidales > WCHB1-69 > F23-D06. Next base: position 8,512 of record CAVIJD010000008.1, read on the forward strand.
CCGCTCGCCAACGTCAAACTCTTCCAAAGCGTAACCCCCGGCTACGAAAACGAGAACACCGCCAAGGAATCCAAAAACGCCATTTCGGCATTGACCATTGGTGCCATCGTGTCCAATATGCCTTGGGACCAGGAAATCCCGCTGAGCGACAACGACAGAACGCGTAAATTCAGGTTCACACTGCTGGAGGACGATTGCAAATACAGCACTGCAGCCAACACACAGTACGCTGTGGTTTCAGGAAGAAACAGACTTGTGTTCACAAACAACAAAAACGATGCTAACAGCATACTCTTTGAAAGCGAAGAGGGCGGATTTGTGCCTGATGTGAACAATAAACTTTACCTTAAGGCCCGAGCCTTTGAGTGGAGGAAGAAACTGAAATCCAATGAAATCAGCAGCAAAGGCTTACGTTCCGACGATGCTTATCATGTTTCCGGTTCAAATAAAGGGGATATTTACAATAATGCTCCCGACTATTGCTGGCGCAACCCAACCTATCTGGATGAAGACCAAAAAAAGAAATACGAAATACGCACCTGGACACAAGACACCACGCTGTTCTTCAAGACTAAGCCCATGGGTTACACCCTTAACAACCAGGTTGTATTCGCATGGCCTTACAACGGAGAAATAAACTTCCCAAACAAAGAATACGTGTATAGAAACGGACACTATTGGGTCAACCTTTACCTGTTCAAAGATAGACCTGACCTTTTCAAAACAAACAACTCCGGAAACAGAACATGCAAGATTATTCTGTTCACCAACAATATTGTGGGCATTTATCTTGGCAATAATTATGAATATGAACTTTCATACGTATATGATGCAAGTGGCAAACTTCCCTTGTTGAGGATTCAGTTGCCGGACAAGATCGTCGGCTTGGGAGGTGGATTTAAAATCAAAATTTACTCCATTGAGAAAAGCAAGTTCGAAGCCGGCTTAAAACAGGAAGATCTGGCCATCACAAAAGTTGACCAAGAAAAGAGCCGCATTGCCATCTCTGACCAAACGTATGCGGATGCCATAAACGCACATAACAACCCGAACGGAAGTTCCGGAAAAGGTTCCAGCTCTCGCTTTGGCTCTTCAAAGGGTAATTCAAAAAATGACCAAATTCAGTCGTCGGTTATTTTCGCAAACGGAAAAGGCAAAGGAAACGTCAATATGCCAAACACTCCGCAAATTAAGGGTCGTTCCCATCCTTCCAACACAGCACCAGTTTCCTTTTCGAACAGTTCTCCAAAGAACGTTGTCAACATAAGGAACAACCAGTTGGAGGATGTCTATAACTCGCTGCAAGAGTCCGGAAAAGACACGATGTACTATAAGCGCACACGGCTGAAGAACGCCATTGACGTTCTCGACAGAGATGGGGATCTTATCTATTGCTGGACCTGGGCAGCCACAACAACTGGATGGGGGGGCGCTAGAAAAACACCCGATTATGAGGCCTTGCTGAAAACTGACACCTACGGAGAAGAAAGACCGACCGATTTCATCAGTGCCAAATACAACCTCCTTTCAAGCACTTGCACCGTCACTGTAAAAAAGGACAAAATCATCTTAAATCCTCATTACGCCAATAGTGTGTTGTTGAATGCCAGAGGCCATCTTTTCCTTCCGCACGACTACCAAGACCCTGCAATGTATAACACCAATTGCATTCAACCACCAAGAGCGTTCTTCTTAACCAACTATAATGCGGAAATGAATGAGTTGCACAATCGCTATTTCCAGCATTTTTTGGATCTTGAACGATCCTTCAAATCATACTCCGAGGTTTCTTCGTTCAAGAAAGGTCTTTCTGCTGCTGACATTCAAAATTTAGATCGAACGATGGCAAAGGGACTGGTGGCAAATCCTAATTACGCTTTTTCTAACATCAGCCGCAGAATAAAAGCCGGCACTCTATTTGAGCGTTGCAATGAAGCCAATTACCATCCTACCGCCATTGACAAACCTAAGATATTGGATTTCGAGGCAACAGTCCAGAACTTTGTCCCCTACAAAGAGGAAGATTTCAACAAAACTATCAATATGGGTGGTAGCGATTTACTGGATAGCAGATATAATAATTATGTAAATGGAGTTCGCATCATCGATTATGCTACCCCATCTTTGATGGATGATGTGGTTAAATTCCATAATTTTTTCCAACGGAATCAACAATTAGCGCAGTATTTCAACAAAAAAAGTTGGAAAGACAAGAAAAAAATAGTAGTAGACTTGACAGACAAATACAAATATGCAATGTTCGAGTATCCGGAGCCATTCCCATTCCAGATGCCTCTACTTTACCTTCCTATGCACTATATGAGTATTAAAAATGCATTATACGAATATGGTGATAGTTTCATAACAAGCGGCGGGATTACTATTTACAAGAAAAACTACGACAAATCTCGTTATTTCATTTACCACAAACAACTTCCAAAACGCTATTGGAATTGGAGTTATTACTGGTGGAGTGCAAAAGGGCAAGGCACAGAAGATGCCGGAGAAGGCTTGGACAGGAATTTTTACGACGGAGGCGGAAGAACAAGAAGCACAATATATTACAATGCAGTTCCGGGACATCCTGACCAACGCCTCGACCATATATTGGGCAGTTGGTATTATCATGAAGCCTACCCCACCCAATTTAGCAATTCTCTCTCTTACGCTTTTGTCACTTCCAACTGTTCTAATTTTGAGGCGACACTTATGAAGATAGCTGTGGCCGTCAAGAACAACGATCCTATCGTTTTCTTCCCCACCAAGCAAGTCTATACTAATGCAAAATACTATTACTCTCTTAAGAATATTTCAAGTTTCAATAAAATACTCAGCAAACCTTATTTAGAAGTTAAAAGTTATGATTCTGATACAGAGTTCAACTATAAATAAAAACATACGATATGAAGACAACAATGCTCAACAATAATCTCCTCAAAGCCAGCAATATACTTCTCTTTTTCCTTGGTTTCTGGTGCAACCATGCCTTGGCACAAGACATCGAGACCATTCAATATGTTGATACAACGGGAACTATTGACACGTCATCAACTTACGAGTCGCCATACGGAAAACGCTACAACTTTGTGTTGGTAGCGCGCAGCTACGGCGACAGCGTCGTGTTGCGTTGGGCTCCGGAGAACGCCGGCGTCTGGATTTCCGCCAACTACTACGGCTGGAACATCTTGCGCGACAAAGACGAGTCGGAAATTCGCGAGGACGACACCACCTTCAACATCCGGTTGAATGACAAACCCATCAAGCCGCTCTCCCTCGACGAGATGATGCAGCGTTATGACTCTACCAACATTTTCATCGGGGCGGCGGCACAGGCCCTCTACGGCGAGTCGTACTACAACCCCAAAGAGGGCGACGGCTTGGCCAACTACGTGTTCCGTCGCGACCAGGAACAAAACCAACGTATGGCCATGGCTTACCTTGCCGCCGAAGGACATCCTGAGGTGGCCGACGCCCTCGGCCTGCGCTTTGTGGATACTGCCGTTAAGGTTGGCCGTACCTATATGTACCGTGTTGAGAGCCTCATCCCGCAAGAACAGATCTTTATGCCCGCAAAATTCTTCATGGTCAACAACATTCCGTATGTGCGGTCCGAGGACGAGAAGATACCGGAAATACAGATCTACCAGAACGGTCCGTTCACAGCCTTTGTCTATTGGGAAAAGAACAAACTGTCGGGATACTACGTGGAGCGCAGCAGCGACAACGGCAAGACCTGGGAAAAACTAAACAGCGCCCCCATCTACGGCTACATGCCAGACCACGATGCCTACGAAGTGCTTGGCGACGACATCGGGAAACTGCTGGAACACAACGTCGGCTTAATTGACTCCCTGGAACTGAACGTCAAGTACCAATACCGCGTCAAGGCGTTTGATGCCTTTGGCGACTACGCTCCGGAACGCGTCTCCGAAAAGTTCGAGATGGAAGACCGCATACCGCCTACCGTGCCCGTGTTGGACGAAATACTGCCTAAAGACAACAAAGTGTGTACGCTACAGTGGTATATGGACAAAAAAGATGACGACCTCAAAGGTTTCATCGTAGCATTCTCGGACGTGCCGGAGGGACCGTGGAATCATGTTACCGAACTGCTTCCGCCCACCGCTCGCCAATGGACCGACAACGATGCCGAGAAGCGCGGCAGGGGCTTCTTCCGCATCTTTGCGGTTGACGAAAGCCAGAACTTCTCCTACTCCACCTCAAAGTGCAACAACATCGAAGACGTGTTCGCACCCGCACCGCCTACCGGCTTCCAAGCTTGGGTTGACACCGCCGGCGTGGTCTATTTCAACTGGAACAAAAGTCCTGAAAAAGACGTCTATGGCTACCATATCTATTTTGCCAACCAGATTGACCACGACTACATTCCAAAGACCAACTACAGGGTTGAAGACACAACCTGGACCGACACCGTCAGTTTGAACACCCTGACCAAGTACATATATTATTACATCGTGGCGGAAGACTACAGTCACAACATCTCCTTGCCATCCGACACGCTGGCCGTGCCTGTGCCGGACACCATCGCGCCGGGCATCGCCCTGCTGGAAGACTACACCACCACCAACGAGTCGGTGACCTTCAAGTGGCTGCAGAGCACCTCCGAGGACGTGGCCTACTACTACGTCTATCGCAAGTTTGACAACGAGAAGCAGTGGAAGTACCTCCGCATCATCACCCCCGACGAGCTGGAGGAGAACGAGCCCATCATCCTCATTGACTACCCCGAACCCTCGCCCAAGAACTACAACTACTGCATCGAGGTAATTGACCGCGACGGGCTCTCGTCGGGCAAGACGGGACAGACCACCATACGTTTCCGCGGCGCGTCCACCCTCAAGATACCGCTCACCCTCAAGGCCGCACCCCACAAGAGCGGCAACGGCGTCACCCTCAACTTCACCTACGAGTACGAGTCGCACCACGACTACTACGGCGTCATTTACAAGTCGGTGAACGGCGAGCCCGCCTACGTGCTGGGCAGTTTCAACCGCGGCGAGAACACCTACAACGACTTCAACGTCAACTCTGGTGACACGGTGTCGTACTACATCCGCATGATGCTGGGCAACGGCAAGCAGTCGCAGTCCTCTGAAACCGCAACCGTCAAGGTAAAATAAGAGGGGTTAGAAGAACCGCCAGCTCTGACACAGCCTGTATTATACAGGATCTGTCAAATTTTGAGGATTTCTGTTTATTGGATTATATTGATTTGCGGTGTCAAAGCAATTCTCCGCTGTCCCTGGGAACTGTTCAATCAAGGACTTACGGACATTATCATATCCCTTAAAGACCGTAAACCATATTGACCAATAACCACCAGCCTTTGCCAAATCGACTATTGTATCAATGCCCACCTTTGGCTGTACATGTTCGACATGCAGGTCTCTCTGATTCTGGTTGTGGACTTCACAATAGGAGCAGAAATCACCGAGATTAGCCAAAAGTGGTTTTTTGGGCTTTTGTATATGGTTGATATGTTCGGGCAACACATTGAACTTTCCCCTCAACTGAAATCAATTCGCCAACAGCAGCCTTCTTCACTGGTCTCATCTGGAATTCCTTTCTGCTCTCAAAAGAGACACGTATGCGGGATTGTCACTATATTCCGCCTCCATTTCATCCAGTGTTTTCTTAATTTCAATTGTTTCCTTATCGTCAACTTTATCTGACAATACTAAATCATATTACTTGTCAGCAAGTTTTACCATATTCTGATATCGCTGGCTTCTTTTCAGGTCTGACATATTCATCTCTGTCGCAGCTATCTCTTCTACACTTCGGTATATAGGGTCTGTGTCACTTGTCACGCCATCGAGCACAACAAGATTTTCTTTCTTAACACTTTGGACAATAAACGGAGAGTGTGTGGTGACAACAAATTGAATGTTCGGAAATGCCTTACGCAAATCTTCCAATATATGCATTTGCCATCTTGGATGCAGATAAAGTTCCAATTCATCAATCATAACGATACCAGGGGTTTTCTCAACAGCATCCTTTCCAAGAAAACCATTCAGTTCAACACAACGATGTGCAATCTCTGCTGCAATACATATAACCGATTTAAAACCATCGCTCATGTGCTCAAAGGTCTGATAAGTCGGGGGCAAATCCCGAACTCCTACACATGCCGAAAACTCGTTGTTTTTAGTGTCAATATGAATGTCATCCAATGCAGGTATTGCTTTGTACAAGGCATTAATGAACGCCTCAAAAGTACCTGGTGTAACTTGATTCGATTTCAGATTACGATCGTATCGGTACAACCAGTCGAATGCTCCCCCAACCACTGCCACTTTTTTTGCCGTCAGACGGCAAAAAAAAGGGAGCAGTGGCGGCTCGTTTCGCCGCCACTGCTCCCGTGACTCATTGTAAGCTCCCGCTATTTCAGCAGCCGGAAGAACTCCATCATCAAGTCCCAGCACATCTGGACGGTCTTGATTTCGAGTTTCTCGTCGGGTGAATGCACGCCGCGCATCGTGGGTCCAATGGACACCATGTCGAGTTCAGGGTACTTTTCGGCGATGAGTCCGCACTCCAAGCCAGCGTGGATAGCCAGCACTTCGGGCTCTTTGTGGAACAGGTTGTGGTAAGCGTCCACCAGCACGCGGAGCACTTCAGAGTCGGGGTTCGGATTCCAGCCGGGATAGCCGTCGCCCGACACCACATCGGCGCCCACCATCCAGAAAGCGGTGGACACGCGGTCGGCAATAGCCTGCTTCTTTGTTTCCACTGAGCTGCGCTGGCTGGTAGAGACTACAATCTTGTCCCCTTTCTTCTTCACCGATGCCAGGTTCGTCGAAGTCTCCACAAAACCGGGAATGTCTTGCGACATGGCCTGCATGCCGTGAGGGCAAACCAGCAGGGCATTCAGCACATCAATCTGGAAAGTCTCCTCCAGCACCTTCTCGCACTTGTTGGCGGGGGTCATGGCAACGGCAACACCGCTGTCGGTTTTATGGAACTCGTTTTTGTAGGTGGCATCCATTTGGGACACATACTCGGCCAAAGCCTCGCGGTTGTGCGCGGGCACAGCCACCACAGCGTAGCCCTCGCGGGCGATGGCGTTGTGCAGGTTGCCGGCCTGGATGTCGGCAATGCGGATGTCGTAGTCGCAATAGGCGTTCCACAGCACGCGGGTCAGCAGTTTCACGGCATTGCCGCGTCCCTTGTTGATGTCATCGCCGGAGTGCCCGCCTATCAGCCCGTTCACGGTGATGCGGCAGAACTCGTAGCCCTCGCCCTGCTCCTTGGCCAGGTCGTCAATGTCGTCGTATTCGCACGTCAGCGTGGCTATCGTGTCCTTGCCGCCGGCGCAGCCTATGAAGAACTGCCCCTCGTCTTCCGAGTCGAGGTTGACAAGCATCTTGCCTTTCAGGATGCCCGGCTCCAGCATCTTGGCGCCGGTAAGTCCCGTCTCCTCATCAACGGTAAAGAGGCACTCTAACGGACCGTGTTCCAGCGTCTTGTCCTCCATGATAGCCAATGCCATAGCAATGCCGATGCCGTCGTCGGCCCCGAGCGTGGTGCCCTTGGCCTTCAGCCATTCGCCGTCAACGTAAGTCTGGATGGCATCCTTTTCAAAGTCGAAGTTAACATCGTTGTTCTTCTCGCACACCATATCCATGTGGGCTTGCAAGATGACGGGCGTGACATTCTCCTTGCCGGGGGTTGCGGGCTTAGACATATACACGTTGCCGATCTTGTCGCGTTTCGTCTCAAGCCCCATAGCGAGGCCTGTTTTCTCGAGCCATTCCGACATTCTGCCCTCTTTCTTGGACGGGCGTGGGATTTTCGTGATTTCGTTGAAAAACCGGAAAACGCTTTCCGGCTTCAGAGACAACATTTCATCGTTCATATTCATTTGTGTTTTAAGTTATTGTCAGCGTTAAAAAAAGCGGGGCAAACTTACACAAAAAAATTGATTTCTCACTTCATTATTTTTCGTAGGTTTGCATCTCTTAAAAAAAAGGCTGACTATGACTGTTTTAAAACACCCTCTGCTACTGCTCACCCTGCTGTGCCTCCCATGTCTTCGGCTTTTTGCCCAGTCCGCATACGACGGCTACGACAAAGTAACCCTCTACGACAGCGTCTTTGTACACGTAGAGGAGAGCGGCATGAGCCTCGTGACGGAGCACTGCCAATACCGGGTCCTGACTCTGTCAGGGGCGCGCGACTACAGCACCGTGAAGGCCGACTATGACCCGCTGACGGCTTTTGCCGAGATACGGCAGGCCATCGTGCGCCGCCACAACGGCACAGTTGACACCATCGACAATGCCGAGTTCGACTATCCCGCGCCGGCACGGATGATCTACTGGGGCGCACGCCAGAAGATGGTAGCCTTGGGGCGGCTCGAGCCGGGCGACACGGTAGAGTTCACCACCTTCCGCAAAGGCTTCACCTATGCCCTGCTGCACCACGGCGGCGAGGACGACAAATACGTCCCCCCGATGCGCGGCCACTTTTACGACATCGTGCCCTTTTACAGCAACCAGCCCGTGATGCGGAAAGTGTACCAGATTGACATCCCCACCGCCAAAAACACACGTTATGCCGTCTATAACGGGCAGTTGGAATGCCGCCGCGAGGAGAAGGGGGCACGCACCCTGTTCACCTTCACCAAAGAGAACATCATGCCCCTGCAAAAGTCCCGTTACACCTTAGCGGACAACGACATACAGACAAAGCTCATCCTCACCACCACCGCCACGTGGCAAGAGAAGTCCAAATGGTTTTACCGTGTAAACGAAGACTACGGCAGTTTCACGCCCACCGAGGAGGCGAAAGCGAAGGTAAACGAACTGCTGCGCCGTGCCCGCAGCGAGAACGACAGCATTGCCATCCTCACGCACTGGGTGGCCGACAACATGCGCTACTCGGGCATCTCCATGGGCGAGGGCGAGGGCTACACGCTGCACCGTTGCGGCATGAACTTCACCGACCGCTGCGGGGTCTGCAAAGACAAGGCCGGGCTATTGATCGCCATGCTCCGTGCCGCGGGCTTTGAGGCATACGCGGCTATGACAATGGCGGGCGAGCGCATCGAGGATCTCCCCGCCGACCAGTTCAACCATTGCGTGGCCGTCGTGAAACGGCGCAACGGCAACTACCAGTTGCTTGACCCCACCTGGGTGCCGGGCGTGCGCGAGCTCTGGTCGAGCGCCGAACAGCAGCAATACTTTCTGATGGGCCTCCCCGACGGCGCCGGGCTCCGCTGCACGCCCGTGTCGAAAGCCGAGAACCACTACCTGAAGATGACCGCGCGCACCAAGGTGACCCGTGACGGCAGACTCAAAGGCACCGTCACCGTGACCGCCGAGGGACAGTCGGACCGCACCGTGCGCCGCCTGTTCAGCGGCAGCCGCGCCGAATGGGAAGCGTCTGTCTGCAACCAATTCTACCGTCTTTACCCTAACGCCACGCTTCACGCCGTGCGCTACAGCGACGAAGACCGTTACTTGGAGCATCCTGTCAGCATCACCTACCGCTTCACCATCCCCGGCTACGCCACCGTCAGCAACAAAGAGCTCATCGTCACGCCGTTGCTCGCCAAAGGCTTCATGACCTTCACCATGCGGCATCTCTACTTCGACGAGAGCGAAGAGACGCGGCAGCACCCTTTCCAGGATGCCTGCTCACGCTACGTGCAACTGTCTGAAACCCTGTCGTTGCCCTACGGGTACACCTCCGCGAGCATTCCCGTTGACCGTTCCTTCCAGGAAACGGCCGCCGCCTTTGACGGCGGGTACGAACTTGAGAACTCCAAGTTAACCTTCAACGAGAGAATATGGCTCAAGAAGCGCGTATATGAGGCCGCCGACTGGCCGTCATACCGCAAAGCCGTCGCCAACCAGCGCTTCTTCATGACCACGCCCGTAGTGCTGAGCAAATGAGGCGAGAAAAGACTTGGAATAATCACAGAAATGCACAATTATAATGCTTCCCATTTTTAGACCTCCCCGTAAAGGAAACCGTTTACGAAAACCTACAAAGAATACCTTAAGTCTCAAGCTCAAAAATTATCCAAACTTTAATTATGTCAGTAATAGTTCCTCCGATAAAGTCTCAGGGAATAAAGACTAAACTTGTTCCTTGGATAAACAATATGAAAAAAATCGCGTTGTTCATCCTGCTGCTCGCGCTCTCGGCCCCCGCTTTTGCCAAAGAGAAACACGATGCCCGCTATCTTAAAGTTTCGCGGTCCTACAGCCTGAATGAAGACGGCAGCCTCGACTTCCGTTTCCGCAAAGAGCTGCAACTTTTTACCACCGCCTCGTTTGACACCTACGGCGAAACGTTCATCCTCTACAATCCCGAGTTTGAGACGCTCACCGTCAACGAGTCCTACACGCGGCTTCCCGACGGACGCACTGTGACGACACCCGCCAATGCCCTCAATGCCGTGCTGCCCTCCTCGTGTGCCGACTGTGCCCGTTTCAACGCCGTGCGCGAGATGGTGGTCACACACACCGCCCTCGAGACCGGCGCCGTCATCGTGCTCGACTACACTATCCACACACCACACCCCTACTTCCAAGAGTTGGCACAGCGAGTCCCGATTTGCGAGGAGGTGCCCGTTGACACCCTGCTGCTCGCCGTGACCCTGCCCGACAACCGCACCCTGCACTATGACCTGCACTCGTCAAGGCTGCCGGCAACGCCTGCCGAAAGCGCCGGCAACGGAACCCGCACCCTCACCTGGACTTTCACCAACACGGCCGCCGCGTCGCACAACCGCTACCTGCCCGACAACTACAACCCCTACGTCCTGCTCTCCACCTTTGACCGCCCCGGCGACTTCTTGACACGCCTCTCACTGCAGCAGGCCTTTATGCCCCCGGTGCAGAAACTGCTCCCGCAACTGCCGGACGAGACCCTCCGCAACGCCACCGACCCCCTCGACACCATAACGGCCCTGCACCATTTTGTGTACCGCTACATCCGCACCAACCACGTGCCCATGCACTGCATGAACTTCATCATAGCCTCGCCAGCCACCGTATTGAACACCGGCTGCGCCACCCCCTTTGAGAAGAACCTCTTGCTGCACACGCTGCTGAAAGAGGCCGGCTATGCCTCCGAAATCGGCATCCTGGCACAAACGTTGACCGGCGAGCCCGAGGGACTTCTGCAAGTCAACGCTGGCGGCGCGGCGCGCTACCTCTCCGCCAACGAGCCCTTTGAGTGCGCCGCCGCACAGGGCCAATGCGAGGGGCGTTTCATAACCCTAAGCGGCCGCGAAGAGGAGATGACCCGGAAGCCGCACCGCCTGGAACTGCTCGCCGACCTCCACATTGCCGCCGAAAAAGGACACTATAAAGTCGGGGGCGACCTCCGCAAGTCAGAGAGCGCCGGCATACCCGCCGCCACAGTCGCCGCCGTGCCCAACGGCAACTGTGCTGCCGTGTCGCACCTCAGCGGCAACTACTACGCCCTGACCCTCACCCACCCCGACGGCAGCAACGACATGCAAGCGGCACTGCTCCCCCTCAAGGGCGAGACTCCCGTGCAAGTAAATCAGACCGACGAATGTTGCACCTACACCGTCGCCCTGCCCGCGGGCGAACAGTGGGTAAGTCCGCCGTTCTTGTACGAGAAAAGCTGCGACTTTGGCGCCACACGCATCAAAACGTCAACCGACAACGGAAAACTCACCATAACAAGGCAGTTGACCTTGCAGGCGACCGTCCTCGAGAGCAAGAAAGAGTTACGGCAGTTGCGCGAAATGATGGGTGAATGGAACGCAAAACGCGAATACATATTCAAACAGCAATGAGCACACAAAGTTTCACCCCCGAACTGGTGCGCCAAGACGCGCTGCTCAAGCCCTACACGCGGCAGTTACAGCAGCGTCGTGAGCGCGCCGCCCTCCGCGAGTTGGAACTCACCGACGGCAAACGCACCCTCGCCGACATCGCCAACGGGCATCTCTACTACGGACTGCACCGCACCGCCCAAGGGTGGGTGTTTCGCGAAAAAGCACCCAACGCCAAGGCACTCTACCTCTACGGCGACTTCTCGCACTGGCAAGTGAAGCCCGAATTTGCCTTGTACCCTATCGGCAACGGCGACTGGGAGATCACGTTGCCCGACTTCTGCCTCAAGCACACCATGCTCTACAAGCTGTGGATGGTGTGGCAGTCGGGGGCCGACGAGCGGCTGCCCGCCTACGCCACCCGTGTGGTGCAAGACGAGCAGACCAAAGTGTTCTGCGCCCAAGTGTGGGAACCGGAGCCCTACCGTTGGCAATGGCAATGGGATGCGCCTGCCAAGCCGCGTCACCCACTCATCTATGAGGCGCACGTGGGCATGTCGTCAGAAGAGGCCAAAATCTCGTCCTACTGGGAGTTCAAAGAGACCGTGTTGCCCCGCATCAGCGACCTTGGCTACAACACCTTGCAGCTGATGGCAGTGCAAGAGCATCCCTACTATGGCTCGTTTGGCTATCAAGTGGCCAACTTCTTCGCCCCCTCGTCGCGGTTCGGCACCCCCGAAGAGCTCAAGGAACTCATCGACACCGCCCACCGTTACGGCATCGCCGTCATCCTCGACCTCGTACACTCCCACTCCGTCAGCAACGCCAAAGAGGGGCTCGGACTGTTTGACGGACGCGACGACCTCTACTTCCACACCGGCGAGCGCGGCAAGCATCCCGTGTGGGACTCGCGCTGCTTTGACTACGGCAAACAGGAAACCTTGCTCTTCCTGCTCGCCAACCTCAAATACTGGCTGCAGGAGTTCCGCTTCGACGGTTTTCGCTTTGACGGCGTCACCAGCCTCTGCTACAAAGACCACGGCATCGGCACCGACTTTCTGGACTACAGCCAATACTTCGACCCCAACGTCGATGAAGACGGCCTCGTCTATCTCACCATGGCCAACAGGCTCATCCGGCAGGTAAACCCGCAGGCACTCACCATCGCCGAAGACGTGAGTGGCATGCCCGGCATGGCTTGGCCGGCAGAGAAAGGAGGCATCGGCTTCGACTTCCGCATGTCGATGGGCATTGCCGACTTCTGGACCAAGACCGTCAAGAGCGTGCCGGACGAGGCGTGGAACCCCGGCGAGATCTATTTCCGGCTGACCGACAAACGCCACGAAGAAGAGACCATCTCCTACGCCGAGTGCCACGACCAGGCCATGGTAGGCGACCAGACGCTCATCTTCAGAATGGCTGGGGCCAAAATCTACGACTGCATGTCGGCAAGCACGCCCGACCTCAGCACCGACCGGGCCATAGCCTTGCATAAGGTCATCCGGCTGGCCACCCTCTCCCTGGCTTCGGGCGGCTACCTCAACTTCATGGGCAACGAGTTCGGGCACCCCGAGTGGATTGACTTCCCGCGGGAGGGCAACGGCTGGTCGTGCCGCTATGCCCGCCGGCAATGGCACCTTGCCGACGACAAAGGGCTGAAATATGCCGGCCTCTACCGCTTTGACCACGACATGATACACTGCGCCACAGAACTGCATCTGCTGGAAGAGCCTCCTGCCAAGTGGCACGAGCACATCAGCAACCAGGTGCTGGCGTTCGTGCGCGGCAGGTGCCTCATCGTCTTCAACTTCAATCCTGTGCAATCCTTTGCCGGCTATGAACTGCCCTGTTTGGAGGGCACATACCGCATCGCCTTGAACAGCGACGACACCCGCTATGGCGGCTTCGGCAACGTGGATGACCGCGTGGCATTCCGCTCCTACACGCGCGACGGGGGCAGCCACATACGGCTCTACCTGCCCTGCCGCACTGGACTGCTGCTGGTCAGAGATTAAAATCCGCCCCTGCGCACAAGCCTCCGGCTGACGTAAGACTTAATTAGGAATGTGTGAGGCGTGACGCTTTGCATTCTAAATTCTACATTCTTTTTTGCGGGTCGGGTGTCTGATTATCTTTTGCGGCGGAACAGGCGAATGAACTCCCCTATCCACAACACAAACGAGGTCAGCACTATGATTATCAACCAGTCCAGCGTCTTCACACCGCCCTCGGCAATGTTAAACATCACCTGAAGACCGGGGATTTCTGTGATGGCAATCTGTCCGAAGAGGATGACCATAGCTATGACGATGAACAATTTGGTGTTCTTCCACGACATTCCTTTCGAAGCAAAATCATTAGTCATGAAAGCCTTGGCATTGAAGAGGTTCCAGAACTGCAGCATCACGAAGATGGTGAAGAAGAGGCCGAGTTCGTAGGGTGAGAGACCGTCGAAGGCACCCCACCTGACGTTGCCGCTGAGCACGTCAGCAAGGTTGGTGACATCGGCGTGCTGGAAGAAGAACAAGATGGTCAGCAGGATAGCGGTAAAGATGCCGCCCACGGCCAGAATATTGGCACCCATTCCTTTGAGAATGTGCTCGTTGACAGAGCGAGGCTGCTCGTCCATCACCTTCTTGGTAGGCGGCAGCGATGCGAGGGCGAGGGCTGCAAACGTGTCCATAATCAGGTTCACCCAAAGCATCTGCGTGACAGTAAGCGGCGACTCCGTGCCGACAAACGCACCGATAGCCACAATGAGGCTGGCCACCACGTTCACCGTCATCTGGAACAGGATAAAACGCTTGATGTTCTTGTAGAGCGACCGTCCCCACATCACGGCGTTGGCTATGGTTGCGAAAGAGTTGTCGAGGATAGTCATGTCGCTGGCCTCCTTGGCCACGGAGGTACCATCGCCCATAGAGAGTCCCACATTGGCGGCGTTGAGGGCGGGGGCGTCGTTTGTGCCGTCGCCGGTAACCGCCACCACCATGTCCATATCCTTAAGCATACGAACGATACGTTCTTTGTCGTTGGGGCGGGCGCGGGAGATGATCTTCACCTTTGCGATACGTTCGCGCAGTTCGTCATCGTTCATGGCGCAGATGTCGGCACCGGTCATGATATTCTCTTCGGTGTCAGTGTCTTGCCAGAGGCCGAGTTGGCGGCCTATTTCCTTGGCCGTGCCCGGGGCATCGCCCGTGACGATCTTGACCTGGATGCCGGCCTTGGAGCAGTCTTCGATGGCGGCGGGCACATCGGCGCGAACCGGGTCTTCGATGCCCGCCACGCCCATCAGCGTCAGGTCGTTGATGTTGAGTTTGCCGTCGATGATGATATTGTCATTTTCGCCAACCTCCTTATAGGCAAACGCCAGTGTTCGGTTAGCGTGACTTTGGTAGTCGGCGAGGATAGTTTCATAGCGTTTTTTCTCCTCGGGGGTGATGGTACACATGCCCAACAGGATGTCGGGGGCGCCTTTAACGTACACCACCCTGCCGCCTGTGACTTGCGATTTGACCACCGTGGCCATGTATTTGAGTTCCGTAGTAAACTGGATGCGGTCGATGACGGGCACCTCCTCACGCACGTCGAGGTAGTTGATGCCGTTGCGGTTCAGCCAAAGGAGCAGAGCGCCCTCGGTAGGGTTGCCGATAGCCTTGATTTTGGAAGCGTCGGCAAAGTCGAGGTTAGCGGTCGTATTCACGGCTATGCACTCCTTGAGCAGTGCGGAGGGGCGGTCGGTGCCGGAGAGGTCTTGGCCCTGGATGCCGTCAAAGTTGGCGTTCACCACCCTCATCTGGTTCTGTGTCAGCGTGCCTGTCTTATCGGAGCAGATCACGGAGACGGCGCCCATCGTTTCGCAGGCGTGCATCGTGCGAGGCAGCGTATTCTGCTTCATCAGCCGTTTCATGCTGAAAGCGAGGCTGAGAGTCACGGCCATCGGCAGTCCTTCGGGCACAGAGACGACCACGAGGGTCACGGCGATCATGAACGAATTGAGGACATAGCTCACGAAATTGACCCATCCGTCGGGGGTGCCGAGTTGGATATTGCCATTGAGGGCATACACGAGGATGCGGCCCACGATAATCAGGACAGCCACGCCGTAGCTCACCTTAGTGATGATTTTGGCGAGTTGGTCGAGTTTCTCGCTCAGGGGGGTGGCCTCGCCGTCTCTGACCTGGGCGGCCACAAACACCTGGCCGCAGGCGGTAGCGTCGCCCACCGCGAACACGCGAGCCACGCAGTCGCCCTCCATCACCGTACAGCCTTTCATAATATGGTTAGAGGGGTAAGTGGCGTCCTTGTCGAACTCGGCCGCTACGGTAGTCTTGGCGCACTGCGGTTCACCGGTAAGTGACGACTCGTTCATATTGAGGTTCATGCACTCCAGCAGTTCCGCGTCGGCGGGCACCTCCTCGCCGGCCTCGAGCATGATAATGTCGCCCACCACCACATCGCGGCGGGGTATTTGGCACACATTGCTATTGCGGATCACCTTGACGAGCGTATCATCGTTCACCTCGTTAAGGCTTTTGAACGTCTTCTCGTTCTGGCTTTCGAGGATATGCGCCACGGCGGTAGCGAGCAGCACGGCGGCGGCGATACCGATAGGTTCGAGGTAGGGTTTCCAGCCTGCCACGCCCCCGAACACGCCCTCATAGAACGAGATGCCGCCGGAGAGGAGCAGGGCGAAGAGGAGAATCGTAAAGAGGGGATCCATCGAAAACTTGCGGTTCTCCTTGTCCCACGTGCCACCGAGGTAGGCCACAACGTAGGTGAGGAGTGTAAGGACGAAAGTGAGAACGGGGGCAATCCAGAGACCCTCATGGGTGGAGATGCCGGTGAGCGGCAGCGCAACAGCGGCGGCGGCCGCCAGCACGAACACGCAGATATAGACCTTGATGAGCCAGAAATGCAGGCAGTTGCGAATTTTCTCCCACACGGGAACCTCCGCAGGCGGAGTCAGCACATTGGCACCATGTTTGAGGCGACTTTCCGACACTTCGACGTCAGACAAGCCCGAGTAATGATTTTTAGACATTTGGAAAACTGTTTTATTTTATAGTTATTAATAATCACGCACATCGTCCGGCCACACTTCTCCCCCAAAAGGCGGCAAAGATAAAAATTTTTCCCACCCACGGCTTCTGCACGAATGCAGAATGCGGAATGTAGAATGTAGGGCGTTCCGCGCAATTCACTCCAAAAGTCGTAAATATGCAGGGGATTGTGCATGGGGCAAATTCCCCAATCGTCGATGTTGGCCCTCTTCGAGGACCGAGGGTGGAGGGGGCGCGTCGCAGCCGACGGTTCCGCTCCCTTGCGGTCGCTCCACCGCCGGTTATGGAGCAGACTGCCTGCGGCAGCCCGCTTTCACCCTCTCCGAGGGCGTTGCGGAACAGGGCAACCGCCCCCACACACCCTATCGGACTTTAGACTTGTAACTTACAACTTTAGGGCGTTGCGCAAGTCGCCCTCCTCCGTCTTAGTTCGCAAGTCAGCCGTGGCAAAGAAGTCCTCGCAGTGTTCGGGCATCGGAGATGCCCAATCAAAGGCGGCTCAACGAGTCGCCACAAGTTACACCAAGCCTATTATTATCACTATCGCCCAGATGACAACAATAGCCCAATCTCCCAATCCTCCACGACTAATCATCGTCAAGGGCCACAGAAAATCCCACCTACTTATCCAACACATAAAGATGTAAAAAGCCGCCGCTATGGTTAACATATTTTTTTATTTTTATTAGGGTATTAATAATTATTTGAAAACCGATCAAAAAAAGGCTTCAAAGCACTGTTCACAATCGGATGAAGATACTAATAGAAAGCGGTTAAATGTAGTTGATGGATTTTGCATATTTTATTGGATATTAGATTATTGTATTTGCACATATCTTCGCTGACCAACAAAGCATGGAACAAACAGAATCTCCCCGAAAACCTTGCGGGCAAACGAGCGCGAATGCTCAGAAATATAGGCTGAAATTTTGACCATAAAAAGAAGTTTGACTGAACACCTTAAGTTTTTTTCATTAGTTTCTGAGGCAACGGACCGAACGGCCGTTGTACTTGTAGCTGTTGCTGCTGTTCACGGTGGCGTTGTCGTAGAAGAGATACCGGTAGTACGCGCCGTAGCTATTGCCCTCGGTAGCGCTCCAGAAGCGCGCGTAGCTGCCGAAAAGGTTGTAGCTGCCGTAGTAGGTGCCGGCAGGAAACGCCGAGAAGCCCGTGGCGTTGTTGGCGGACGGATTGTTCCCGATGGCACAGCTGTTTGTGCTGCTGTCCCATCCCGTGGTGGAGGCAAGTGCCTTGGCTATATCATCATCTCTGTTTTTACCACACCTATACTTTCTGTGCTTACTAACATAATCTGTGAGTTCATCCCACTCCGCATCGCTTGGAACGTGCCAACCTTCCGGGCAGATGCCCTGCACGCCGGACGGGTTGTCTGATGAGGATGACGAGTTGCCCATCACCGCTTTCCAGTTGTAGAGGTAGCCGTAGGTGTCGACATTGCCGGCATTGTTGTTGGGATTATAGCGGTAGGCGGTTGTGGTGCTGGTATCAGAGCCCAGAGCTATTTCCGTGCCGTCGCTGTACTTGGTGGTGCGCAGGTTCTCCTTCATCCAACACTGATTCCCAATCTGCACCGTGTTGTAAACGTTCCCTTCAACGTCCGTTACGGTTGTATCTGCTCTTTTGTTAAACGGGACCTTTAGTTTATCAACAACTTTTGCATCAGAAATATCTTCTATTACACAAGCCAACAATACCCCTGTAACAACAACAAGCAATATGAAAACCCATGTCCAGATTTTGTTTCTTTTCTTCTTCTTCAGTTCAGCATTCTCCTTGCGCAGGTCTTCTATCTCCTTGTTCTTCCGTTCTATTGCTTCCTTGTAGCCGCTCATCTTTGCGGTGTCGTACCCCTTGTCCTTGTAGATGTATGTGAAGCCGCTGGTGCAGCTGGACTTGACCATCTCTTGCTTGCTGTCTTCCGCGGTGAAACTCCTCACTGCGTCTTTGGACACACCGTAACGCACGGGCGGCAGCTCGCGGGAGGTCCCCTCCAATGCCTCAAATGCGACCTGGAGGCTTGCGGTAACCGATGCTATCTCCTCCCGGTTCTCGTAAAGTTGGCCCACCGGCGAACACAACGCACCCTTGCCGTCATAGCGGATGAGGCAGCCGTTCTGCACCATCGTCTCTATCGCCCGCTCAAAGACGCCAAACAGCCTCTTTAGTTGGGTGATGTACTTGCCGTTGATGACGGCGCACAGCCCAACATACGCTTTGCCCTCGAGTTTGCGGATGTACCCGTAGTACATCAGACCGCCGTCGCGGTGTACGGCAATCTGGGTGACCGCCTTTGCGTTGCCGGCAAATGCCGTGAAGATTTCCTTTGCATAATCGTCGGGATACTGCGAGTATCCTTCTTTGAAATTGCCGAACAGATATACAGATATGTTCATTGCCGAGGTTTGAATATGATCACTTTGTTCTCGTTGTCCACAGAATAGGATGCCACTCTGTCCATCACCCCGTTGCCCAACAGCAGAGGGGCCTGCACGTTGGCGGAAACCGTTGCAATAACATCGGAACAGACGATTTGTCCTCCTATCACCAACTCGTGTAATCTGATGACCATTTTCTCAACAATGCTGCCATCGGCAATATGGACTCTGGTTGTTCCAAGTATATCATCTTCCGTAATGCAACCTTTTTCATACAGATATCTTGCTTCGGATAGGGATATCGACGTTCCGGAACAGCCGGTGTCGAATATCATCTTGACAGTGAACTGCCCGTTGATCATGACATCGATAGTTTTAACACCCCCTTGCTCCTCAAACGGCACCGAAACCTCAGAATCTGAAATCTGCGGCTCTACGACTTCTGTTGTATCTTCCATTATATCAGACACATCGTAATAAGCAAGTGACTTTTTCTTTTCATGGCAGGATGCCAACAATGTGCCCGCCAACAACAAAATTATTGCCTGGTGTTTCATTTTCATTCTATTATCTTTACGCTCTTTGAAGCTATTTCTTCCCCGTTGCAGACATACGCTATTTTACATGTTTTGCCTGCACTGTCTCGTTTTGCTTGTGATTTGTCACCTTGAAAAGAAAATGCATTTCCCTCCCATTTGCCGCAGTCTTGGAGTTTTTCCAAATTCTTTCCTTCCAATACCACGTCGTAAAGATCTCCACATTTCACCTCCGATATTTCTACATCGCAATTGGATTGAGTTATGGTAATTGTGATATTGTCGTCAGAAACATTTCCTGCACTCGGTTTTGGCACAGACGTATGCAGCCTTTCAATTTTCTTTTCCTGTTTTTTCGGTTCGTCGTTCTTTCCGTTTCGGATGGCGGCAAACACAACGACAACGACAACGATAACAATAACGATTATAAACAAAACTTTTGTTTTTGTATCCTTACTTCCCTGGGAAGAAAGACTATTGGGGAAAAGCCGACCATCACTTTGCCGACCTTGACCCCTGCTTTCCGGTTCCTGCACATCAGAATTGCGAGAATACTGTCCTTTCGTCAACTGTTTGAGTTGCTTTTTCAAACCGGTTATCTGTCTGTCTTTGTCGGCTATCGTTTGTTTGTACCCGCTTATCTTATCGTCTATCGAAGCATAACTCTGTTTGAGTTCCAACATCTTACGGTCATTCTCAGCCTTCGCCTGTTCCACTTGTCGGCGTGCCTGTTCTTGACACTGCTTCCTTTCAGAATCGACTTTTTCTTGAGACAGCCTTTTCTGCAAGTTGATTTCGTCTTGTGCTTTCTGCTTTGTCGATTCCGTCTCTGCCTTGTACTTTGCCACCGTATTAGCAGCCGCAACCGACAGATAATAGGGTGAAACCGTCAGTGTCCCGAATTGCTTGCCATATTCCAACGCCACACGTTTGGTGCATTCGTGGAGGTTTACATTAGGCGATGCGGTTTGAGCGTTTGCGGAAAATCCTGACAAACTGACAAGGTCTTCGTTCACGGAGAATGCACTGATGTAGTTGACAACTAAAGACTCTATCTCCTTAAGTCGGGCATCTACGTTCTGAAAATCAGCGATCAAGTATTTTGTCACATTGTTACTCTCTTGCACGCAAAGCCCAACGCACAACTTCTCGTAGGCTGCTTTCAGAACACTGTATATATTCTGCACATCGCCATAAAAAGCATTCATGCGGAGCGTCAAGGCGAAGTAGGAACCGGTGCGTCCTTGCGAATCACAGACATTCAAGCCCTTGACCAGCGAGTAATAACTATACGTATTGCCCCCAATCGTCATGATGTCTATTTTCATGGCTTCCGGAATGTCCCATGGGAGGCCGTAGAAAGAAGACAGGTACCTTTGGTCATCGCCTTGGGGACCCCATATTTTTTGTCCCATAGGGACCCCGTGTACAAAAAGGTTAATATTCAATCCCATATTTCCACTTAACCATTTATAAGTTTAAGCAATGCCTGCCATAATTTGCGTGCGTAAATGGGATGACCCTCGGTATAGGTGAAACCTCCGGTGATAGTTTCGGAATAGTCTCCTGTCATAAACGGGACAAACTCGCAATTGTATTTTTGGAAGAACCTGGTGATGGGGTTTTGGTTCTCGAACGGGACAAAAATGTTTCTATACAAGTCTTGGACATTCTTGATGGCCGCACTGGTATTCACCTCTCCAACGCTATAAACAAATGGTGTCAAATCTATCTTGTTATACACAAAAACAACTTTGTCTCTTGACACCATCCTCGACTTCAAATCGCGGATTCGGGTCACATAGTTATTGCGGGGCGTAATGTCGTTCCAGTCGGGCTCAAGCATAATAGCCCATATTTTGCGGTTAGGGCTGTTGATTATCTTGTTGACGTATGCCGGATACGGGCGTTTGGGGTTATCGGGGGTATAGTAGTACTCGCCCGGGGCTTCGAGAATTTGGCAAATAGGCTTGCCGTTCTTCAGGACTTTTACAAGCATAAAGCTGATATTGGAAGTACTGGTGGCCGCGCTGTTTGTGTTGATCATCTGGTCGAAATTCTCGCAGATATTCTTGTAATTCTCGTCGTATGTAGGACGGAATGTCTTGTCTGGCACCACCGTATAACCTTGTGACTGCAAGTAACGTGTCATTCTGACCAAGGTCATCGTCTTTCCGCAGGACGGAGGGCCGTAGAGCACCACGATAGGTGTTTTCGGGTCAGACACTATGACGGAAATGCTGTTCGGGTCATTCAACTCTGCCGCTGACAGACCTGAAATGGGCGCTGAAGTTTCCATTTCAGTTGTTACCCTATTGTCGTTCATCTCAACATTAGGCTCATGGTTTGTCGGAATCGGGCCATTATTGATTTCTATAGGCATAATCGTTCTATTATTTAGTTTTATAATTACATTTCTCTTTTCTTGAATGTGATATCAAAGGATATAAAGGCCGCCACATCCACCAAAACAGATATTGCTATCCAGAAAATGAAAGCCAACCGTTTTTCGGGTAGTTTACCCGTAATAAAAACTGCCCAAACATCAAACACGCTGAGCATTCTCGACACTTTTGTTTGAGGATTGTCGCATGTGTATGCTTTTTTATCCCCCTCATTTTGGAAATTTACAAAATCCTTATAGGTCTTTATGGTAGCATAGCCATCATCCAACTTGTCGCAGACTTCTTCCCGAATGTCATGGGCATCGGTTAAAGACACAGAGTCCACTTCAATGTATTTCTTTAATTGTTCAAGATTATTCCATGCCGCTTTCGCTTCTTTTCGATAGTTATCGTTGGAGGGTGTCATTGCCTTGGCAATATTCATCTTTTTATTGTCAAGTTGCATAAGGATAGTTTGTCTGTAAGCATCGTATAGTTTCTTGCGTTCGCCTACCGAATTGCCGACACCTGAGAGTTTGTTGATTTTGGCGACTCCAAGAATTTGGGCAATTTGTCCAAGAATTTCCTCCGTTTGAGGTCCGTTGCCAGGATTCAGAGGGTTTTTGATTTCCGCCTCCAATTCCAACAATTTAGTGTTTATCTGATTCTCCACCTCTGTACATTTAGCTTGAATTTGGGCATCTGTAACCGTATTGTCCCTGATTTGTGACAGATATCCCTGCGTTGCAGCAATGTCAGCCGTCACCGTCTCGCTTATCAAGCTTCGATAGAAAAAAGTATGTGTATTGGTGGGCATACTGCAAAGCAGCCAAAAAACAAGCACAATGATGATGCCACCAATAAGGTTGGCACCGCGTTTTTCCATATAAATATTTTGATTCAAACTATCTGCAATCATCTTGGTTCCCCATGAAGCAATAAAGAAGAAACCAATAGTGACAGCCCAACAAAAAGCAACGGGCCAACTATGCAAAAGCAAATGCAGCGACTCGGCTGTCGCCCAACAACTCACGGCAGCAAATGCAAGGAAGCCGCAAAAAGTGAAAATCTTAACAAACTTGTTGTCGTTCATATTTTTTATAGTGTTTTGTGGACTCCTTTTGTTTTTCATTTCTCTCCCCTGTCTGCCAGCTTTGTCGGCAAGACTGGCACACCGACACCGTTGAATGTTGTGAAGTCCGTTTACCAATATTCAAAGGCAATCAATGCGAGTCAAAAGTAACTAAAAAACCTCTACCCCCCACCCGCAAAACTTTTTTCAACAGTCGCCATATCAGCGGTTTACGCTCGTTTTTTGACAGTTTTTCAACCGGCGGCGGTTTGCTTCGCTTGCCGTTTTTCGGAACAAAAAGCGTTGATTCTGTTGCCAACAGTTTTCACGCTTTCCAGTTTTTACGCTTTCGCCGTTCCATTTTTTTTAGGTTAACCCACACGGCAAGTACCTACCCCCCACACACGTACGAGCCTCCGGCTGACGTAAGTCTTTTGGGGTTGAATTACGCGTAACACTCTACATTCTAAATTCTACATTCTGCGTTAGCCATGCGTGCCGAGCGATTGGGATTTTTTCTATTTTTGCCGCTGTTTGTTTTCAGTAGGCATGCAGACCAAAAGGAAAATATCGCTGGTGTTTGTGTTCGTGGCTATGGCGCTGTTTCTGGCACACGCTTTCGTGCCCCATTGCTACCACGCCTGCCACGGCTTCGTGGCCGCAGCCCACGAGCAACATGACTGCTCTCACCACGACTGCCCCACACACCACACCAACGAGACCCACTTCTGCCACGCCCACCACCTGCACGGCAATGAGGACGACTGCCTCCTGAACAAACCTTTCCTGAAGTCAACAGACAACTACGTCAAGTCCGCGCCCACCCCCCTCTCTAACGGACAAGACGGCCACACCCTCGGCCTGGACTTCGCCATTCCGACACTCCAAGACCTCACGACACACCACTTTGCAATAGCGGCCAACGGCTTCCCAGACCTCGTGCCACTACGCTGCATTGCTGGCTGCTACACCACTGCCGGACTGCGCGCTCCCCCATTGTGCTGATTGTCTCTTAACAGACACCTCCCCCCATTATGTTACCAAGACCGGAGTGCTATGTTCCGGTCCAAAATCAAGTTACAATCAACACAATAATATTATATATGAAAATTTTCAGGAAAAGAAACTTATTCATCATAGCCTTGGCCCTTGCCTTTGCATGCACGGGCTGCCACCATCACCACCACGATGGAGAGGAACACGAACATGAACACGAACACGAACATGGGCACGGGCACGACCACGAAACCTGCCTGCAACTGACCGCCTACGGCAACCATTGGGAAGTTTATGCCGAGGCACACCCCTTTGTGACAGGCCACGCCTCCGAACTGCGGGCACACGTCACAGACCTCAACACGTTCAAGCCCCGCAAGGAGGGCCGCGTCACAGCCATCCTCACCATCGGCGGACAGTCGGTAACACAGGCCATTGACACCCCCAGCACGCCGGGCATCTACGAGTTTGCGCTGATGCCCAAACAGCAAGGCCACGGCTCACTGCTCTTTATCATTGACGGCGACACGCTGGCCGTCAACAACATACAAGCCTACGGCGAGGAAGAAGCCGCACTCGAAGCCGCCGAGGAGGTGCAAGTAAAGAGCGATGCCGGCGCCACATTCACCAAAGAGCAGAGTTGGAAGGTTGACTTTGCCACGGAGCCGTGCCGTCAGGAGCCTTTCGGCCAGGTCATCAAGACGGTGGCGCAGGTAATGCCGTCGCAGGGCGACGAGCAGGTGGTAACCGCCCACACCTCGGGCATTGTGCTGCCGCACAGCCGCGACCTGGTACAGGGCAAGGCGGTGAGCAAAGGCCAGACGCTCTTCACCATCGAGAGCGGCGACATGATTGACAACAACCTCAGCGTGCGCTACCAAGAGGCCGCCGCCGAGTACGAACAGGCCAAAAGCGAGTACGAACGCAAAAAGGAACTGAACCGCGACAAGATTGTCTCCGACGGCGAGCTGGCCCGCGCCAAGTCGGCCTACGAGAAAGCCGCCGCCCTCTACGAGAGCTGCCGCAACGTGTTCAAGGGCGGCAACCTGACCATCAAAGCCCCGTTGGGCGGCTACATCCGGCAACTTTACGTGCAGCCCGGGCAGTTTGTAGAGGCGGGGCAGCCGCTGGCTACCGTGGCACAGAACCGCAGCCTCACCGTCCGCGCCGACGTGCAACCCAAGTATTACCCGTGGCTCGCACAGATTGAGACCGCCAACTTCCGCAGCATCAACGGCAAGCAGACCTACTCGCTGGACGACCTGAAGGGCAAGGTGCTCTCGTACGGCAAGGCCACAGGCGAGACTAACGCCTTAGTGCCCGTGCTGTTTCAACTTGACAACCCGCAGGAATTCATCCCCGGCACCTTTGTGGAGACCTACATCAAGACCCGCTCCGCAGGCACGGCCGTCACCGTGCCCAACACCGCCCTCACGGAAGAGATGGGCAACTGCTTCGTTTATGTGCAGTTGACCCCCGAATGCTTCGAAAAGCGGGCTGTCAGCACCGGCGCCACCGACGGCTTACGCACGGCAATAACCTCGGGGCTCGAGGGCAGCGAACGCATCGTGGCCAAGGGCGCCATCTTTGTAAAACTGGCCCAGGCTTCGGGCAAACTGGACGCCCACTCGGGGCACCATCACTGAAAAGGAGGCTGAAAGATGAAATTCATAGACAAAATCATTCGATTCTCACTCCAGAACCGCCTGTTAGTGCTATTAGGGGCGGTGCTGGTAATGTTTGGCGGCATCTACTCCGCCAACAAGATGGACATTGACGTCTTTCCGGACCTCACCGCCCCCACGGTGGTGGTGATGACCGATGCGCACGGCATGGCCGCCGAAGAGGTGGAACGGCTCGTCACCTTCCCCATAGAGACGGCCGTGAACGGCGCCACCAACGTGCGCCGTGTACGCTCCAACTCCACCACGGGATTCTCGTTCGTATGGGTGGAATTCGACTGGGGCATGGACATCTTCAAGGCCCGGCAGATTGTGAGCGAGAAGATGGTGTCCATAGGAGAAATGCTGCCCGAGGGCATCGCGCCCGTGTTGGCTCCGCAGTCGAGCATCATGGGCGAGATCCTGTTCATCGGCATGCAGGCCGACAGCACCTCGATGATGGACCTCCGCACCCTGGCCGAGTGGGTGGTCAAACCCACCATCCTCGCCACTGGCGGCGTGTCGCAAGTTACCGTGCTGGGCGGCGACTACAAACAGTACCACATCCTCGCCGACCCCTACCGCATGCAACGCTACGGCGTGACGATGGACGAACTGGAGGAGGTGGGCAAGAGCTTCAGCAACAACTCCGCCGGCGGCATCATCAACGACTACGGCAACGAGTACGCCCTCCGCGGCATGGCCCGCACCGCTGACATCGACGAACTGGGCAGGTCGTACCTCAAGACCCTCAACGGCTCGCCCGTGGTGCTCTCCGACGTGGCCGATGTCACGATAGGCTCGGCACAAAAACTGGGCACGGGCTCCCGCAACGGCAAGCCCGCCATCATCATCTCCGTATCCAAACAGCCGAACATCAACACGCTGAAAGTGACCGAAAGCATCGAAAAGAACATCCAAGAGGTGCAGAAGTCGCTGCCCGCCGACGTACACATCGACACACACATCTTCCGGCAGGCCGACTTCATCGAGGCCTCCGTCAGCAACGTGGGGCGCGCGCTGCTCGAAGGCGCCCTGTTTGTCATCATCGTGCTGTTTCTCTTCCTGGGCAACTTCCGCACCACACTGATTTCCGTCGTGGCCATCCCGATATCGTTGTTAGGCACCATCATTGTGCTGCACCTGCTCGGCATGGACATCAACACCATGACCTTAGGCGGCATGTGCATAGCCATAGGCTCCTTGGTTGACGACGCCATCATCGACGTGGAGAACGTCTATAAGCGGCTTCGCGAGAACCACCGCCTGCCCGAGGGCGACCGCCGTTCCACCTTTGAAGTGGTGTTTGAGGCCTCACGCGAGATCCGCGCCTCCATCATCAACGCCACCCTCATCATCATGGTGGCCTTTGTGCCCTTGTTCTTCTTGTCGGGCATGGAAGGCCGGCTGCTCATACCGCTGGGCATCACCTACATCATCGCCCTGTTCATGTCGCTGCTCGTAGCCATGACCCTCACGCCGCTGCTTTGCAAGCTGTTGCTCACCAACGAGCACTACCTGCTCAAGAACGAGCGGGAGAGCCGGCTGGCGCAATGGCTTTCGGCCCGCTACCGCAAGACGCTGGCTTGGGTGTTGGAGCACACACGCCCGATGCTCGCCGGCACCGGGATGCTGCTGGTCGGCGCCATCGTCGCCTTTTTCCTGATGGGGCGCAGTTTCCTGCCCGACTTCAACGAGGGCTCGATGACCATCTCGGCCGTCACGCAGCCCGGGGTCTCGCTGGAGGTGAGCGACCATTTAGGCAGCCTAATGGAAGAGGCCCTGCTGGAAATCCCCGAGGTGAACAGCACGGCACGGCGCACGGGACGCGGCGACCTGGACGAACATTCGCAGTCAACCAACGGTTGTGAGATTGACGTGAACTTCACCCTCGGCAAGCGTTCGCGCGAGGAGCTGTTCAACGATGCCCGCGAGCGGCTCAATGCCATCCCCGGCGTGGCGGTCACCATAGGGCAGCCGCTCGGCCACCGCATCGACCACATGCTCTCGGGCACGCGCGCCGCCATCGCCATCAAGCTCTTCGGCACCGACCTGAGCCAGATGTACGCCATAGGCAACGACATCAAGCACGCCGTTCAAGGCATTGAGGGACTTGTTGACGTGAGCGTAGAGCAGCAGACCGAGACACCGCAACTGCAAGTGCGCGCCAACCGCGACGCCCTTGCCCGCTACGGCATCCCCATTGAGGAGTTCAACCACTTCATAGAACTGGCATTCTCGGGCGAGAAAATCGCCGACATCTACGAGGGACAACGCAGCTTTGACGTAGTGTTGCGGCTGCCCGATGAGTACCGCGACATCGAGGGGGTGCGCAAAGCCCTGATTGACACTAAGGAGGGCGGCAAAGTTCCGCTCGAAGAGGTGGCGGAAGTGGTGTCTGCCGCCGGCCCCAACAACATCAGCCGCGAGAACGTGCAACGCAAACTGGTGGTTTCCGCCAACGTCTCCGGCCGTGATGTCGGCAGCGTAGTCGATGACATCCGCAAAACCGTGGACCAGCAGATCAAGTTGCCCGAGGGCTACCGCATCGAGTACGGCGGGCAGTTTGAGAGCGCGCAGCGTGCCTCCCGCACCCTGACCTTGGCGACCATCATCTCCATATTCGTGATATTCCTGCTGTTGTACGGCGAGTTCAAGAATGTGAAACTCTCCGCCATGATCCTCGTCAACCTGCCGTTGGCCATGATCGGCGGCGTGTTTGCCGTGGCTGTCTCCTCGCAGACCGTCAGCATCCCCTCCATCATCGGGTTCATCACGCTGTTCGGCATCGCGGTGCGCAACGGCGTGCTGTTAGTCTCGCGCTACGAGCACCTGCAACGCGACGGGATGCCCTTGCGCCAAACTGTCGTCGAGGGCTCTGTTGACCGGCTAAACCCAATCTTGATGACCGCACTCACCTCCGCGTTGGCCCTCATCCCGCTGATTTTCAACGGCGACAAGTCGGGCAACGAAATCCAAAGTCCTATGGCGGTGGTAGTGCTCGGCGGCCTGGTCACCTCAACGCTGCTCAACCTCTATATCATGCCTATCATGTACGAATGGTACCGGAAGAGATTCCCCCATGCGGGCAAGAGCGGCAATGCCGAATAGCCATGAGGTTCTGCCGTCAACGGCGGCAGAACCTCTATTATCATTTTTTACAATATAATATCAGAGACAATGACAAAAAACAAATTCATCCTCATATTAGCCTTGTTGTCCGCTTCCACCTTAGGGCAGGCGCAGAACTATGATGCCGTATTGCGCAACATTGAAGCCAACAACACCGAATTGAAAACCCTGCGCGCAAAGACCGACGCCGCAAAGACTGCCTGCCGCACAGGCATCCTGCCCGACAACCCCGAAGTGGAATTCGGGTACTTGTGGGGCTCGCCGCAGTCGGAGGGCAGCCGCATCGACTTCAACGTGACGCAGAGCCTCGACTTTCCCACCACCTACGTTTACCGCGACAAGCTGGCCGATGCCGAAGCGCAGGAAGCAGAGTTGCGCTATGCCACAGCGCACAAGGACTTGTTGGCGGAGGTGCGCCAACACTGCATCCGGCTCATCTATTGCAACATTCTGCAAAAAGAAAACGAATATCATGTAAAAACCGCCCAAGCCATTCAAGATGCCTACCAGCGGATGTATGACAATGGCGAAAAGAGCATCCTGGACCTCAACAAGGCGCGCCTCGAGTTGCTCTCTGCCCGCAAAGAGCTGGAGAACAACCGGGTAGAGCAAGAGACCTTATTGGGCGAACTGATGCAGATGAACGGCGGCCAGCCCGTCGTGTTGCCCGACACCGTCTATCCCATCGTACCCGTCACCGAGCCTTTCGACGACTGGTACAAACGCATTGAGCCGCTCAACCCGTCGCTGCAGCAACTTGAGGCACAGCAGCATGCCAACCGGCGGCGCATACAGTTGAGCAAGTCGCTTTGGGCACCGGGGCTGTCGGTAGGCTACAAGAGCGAACGCACGCCCGGGGCGGTGCTGCAAGGCATCGGGGTCGGCATCTCGCTGCCCTTGTGGAGCAACAGCCGGAGCATAAAAAGTGCCATGGCCGAGAAAACCGCCTTGCAGTCGGAGGCCTTTGACCTGCGGACGCAGTACTACAGCAGTCTGAAGAGCAAGTACCGCGAGACAGAACGTCTGAAAGGGCTGCTGGACGAGTACCGCGCCACCCTCTCCTCGTTGAACACAGACGCCTTGCTGCTCAAAGCCTTGGAGCAGGGCGAGATCTCGCTCATCGACTACATCTTGGAACGCCGGATATACCGCGAGGCGCTGCACGAAGCCTACGACACGGAATATGCCCTGCAGAAAGCGCTCGTCGAGCTGACAGTGTATGCAGAGGAGTAAAAGGACATGGCTACCTAACGGACGAGCCAACTGATTGCAGCTGGAGTGTCTTAGACAGTCTCAGAATGGACCATAACCTTGTGAATTTGGAAAATGCAACAACAGGCGTAACGCCTCTAAATTCTACATACTGAATTCATTTTCCTGCGGCAGCCGACACCCTTTTCCTCAATTGTATCCTCATCACGGTGCCTTTGTCGGGGGCGGAACTCTTGACAAAGAGTTTGCCTTTGTGGTATTCGCGGATGATGCGCCGGGCGAGCGTCAGACCGAGTCCCCAGCCGCGGCTCTTGGAGGTGTATCCGGGCATGAAGATGCGCTTCTGCATACGGTAAGGGATGCCCTTGCCCGTGTCGGCGATGTCAACGTTCACTTTGTCTTTCTCCTCTGTGATGCTGATGGTTATCGAGCCTTTGCCCTCCATGGCGTCAACCGCATTCTTGCAGATATTCTCTATCACCCACTCAAAAAGGTAGCGGTTCAGCGAGAGGGTCAGATGTTCCTGCTCCGACTGCACCGTAATCTTGACCATGGATGGCACACGCGACTGCAGATAGGCCACAAACTCCTTTATCACTTCAACCAAGTCTTGCGGTTCTAACACCGGCACAGAACCAATTTTGGAAAAACGTTGCGCTATCGTTTCAAGGCGGTGTACGTCCTTGCCGATCTCGGTGGGCACCGACTGTTCTATGGGCATCTCCTTCAGCAACTCAGTCCACGCCATCAGCGACGAGATGGGCGTGCCCAATTGGTGCGCCGTCTCCTTAGACATGCCCACCCAGATGCGGTTTTGTTCCGACTTGCGCGACGTGCTGAACAGCAACCAGGCCACAATGATGAAGATGACAATGAACCCCAACTCGATAAAGGGGAACATGCGCAGCTGTTTCAGCACCGACGACTCTTCGTAATAGACATAGCAGGTGCCGTGGTCGAGCAGGTTGAGTACAATCGGGGCATTCTCGCCTTTCATCTTCTCAAGCCGTTCGGCGAGTCGCGTCGGGTCAGCGATGACGGACGAGTCGATATTGCCCGTATTGATGACATTGCGGCGCGTGCTGTCGGTGATGATGACCGGCGCGGAGGCGGAATTGATGACCGTTTCCTGGAAGAACGACTGGATGAGATTGTCGATGACGACGTGGAGTTTGCCATAGATGGGCGACTCCTGATAGTAGAACGTCACGTACCGGTTTTCGAGGTAAGGGACGCTCTGGCTGGAATAGAGCTCGATGTCGCTGCCCATTTCGCTGATGTTCCTCATGCGGGCTATGCTGTCGGGCACATTGATGGAAGCGTCGATCGTGCCGCCCTGGCTAGTGATAATCAGCGGCACCGTCTTGTTTGACGAGATAATCTCATTATAGAAAGTGAGATCCTCATCCAGTGGCGCCTCAATGATCTTCTTCACCGTAGTGGCGAGTATTCTGGCGTGGTTGTCCTCTTCAATCTTGATAGAATTGAAGAAATGTTCGGTTTCGTTTACGATTTGCGCCTTATAGGAGATGGCGCCGGCCCATATCTCCATCCGTTTGCGCTCCTCCTGCGCTATGTTGTTCACCAATTTGTTGGCATAGAAGATAATCACCACATACACCACGGCCGCCGATATGAAGAGCAGCCATTTGAGTTGCGTGCTATGGTCATTCCTTCTCATAGCGAAGGCTTATTCTGCGGCATCAAGCAGTTTGTCGATAATCTGCTCCACCGTAATACCCTCAGCCTCGGCTTTATAGTTCTTGATGATACGATGGCGGAGAATATTGTGTGCCACAGCTTTCACGTCTTCGATGTCGGGCGAATACTTGCCGTTGAGCACGGCGTGGGTGCGCGCGCCGATGATGAGGAACTGCGAGGCGCGGGGGCCTGCTCCCCAGGCGAGGTAGTCGTCGGCCCATTGGTGGGCGAGCGGCGTGCCCGGGCGGGTCAAAGTGGAGAGGTTCACCGCATAACGGTAAACATTTTCGGGCACGGGAACCTTCTGCAGCAATTTTTGGTAAAAGATAATCTCCTCTACCGTAAGCACCCGTTGGGGCTCCTGCATGGCGCCGTGAATCGTTCTTTTCACAATCTGCACCTCTTCGTCCTTGGTGGGATAGTCGAGATTGATATTGAACATAAAGCGGTCCTGCTGCGCTTCAGGCAGCGGATAGGTACCCTCCTGTTCGATAGGGTTCTGAGTGGCCAGCACAAAAAACGGGTCGGGCAGCTGGTAAGTAGTGCCGTTCATACTCACCGAGCGTTCCTGCATGGCTTCCAGCAGTGCCGACTGCGTCTTGGGAGGAGTACGGTTAATCTCGTCGGCGAGCACGATATTGGCGAAAACAGGACCTTTCACAAACTTGAAATTGCGTTGGTCGTCGAGGATCTCCGCACCCATAATGTCAGAGGGCATCAAGTCGGGGGTAAACTGGATACGGTTATAGCTCATATCCACCGCCTTGGCTATAGTCGTGATCATCAAGGTTTTGGCCAGACCGGGCACGCCTATCAGCAAAGCGTGGCTGCGGCTGAACATCGCCATGAGGATATTCTCCACCACATTGTCTTGCCCCACGATAACCTTGGCTATCTCCTGTTTAAGTACCTTATATTTATCTACGAAAGCCTCAATAGCTTCCACATCGTTTTTCTCGTTCAATTCCATGTTTCATTTCATTTATCAGGGGATCTGCCATTTCGTCACAAACGGGCACTCCCTGTACTGGTTATTCAATTTAATATTAGTCACTTTCACTTTATCGAGCACCCATTTCTGGAGGGCGTCGTATTTTTTCTCCTCGAGGGCGGCGTTCTTTATAAGGTCATAGTCTTCCACAATATTGGCCTTGTGTTCAGCCACCTTCTCTTTGAGGTAGATAAGTCGGTAGGCCATCACGCCGTCGTCATTGACAAACGGCACGCACTCGGAATACTCGCCGGGAATCAGTTTGGCGACGGTAGCGTAGGTGGCGTCATCCATCGACTGTCTGTCGAAGCTGAAAGAGTTGGTATATTGGTTCACCACCATGCCGCCGCTCGTCTTCGTAGTGCCGTCGGAGAAGCGTTTGGCGGCCTCTTCGAGCCCAAGGTGCTCATTGACAATAATTTTCCTCACGCTGTCGAGATAGGTGATAGCCTTAACCTGCTCATCGGTAGAGGGTTTAGGTTGAATGAGGATATGGGCGCAATGGATAGACTCGCCGCGGCGTTCAATGAGTTGGATGATATGATAGCCGGCGCGTGTCTTCACCACTTGGGAGACCTCGCCCGACTTGAGGTTGAAGGCCACGGCCTCAAATTCGGGATAGAGGGAGCCGCGTTCCACGAAGCCGAGGTCGCCGCCCTTGGAGGCGCTGCCCGGGTCGTCGGAATAGAGGCGTGCCAGCATCGAGAACTTCTCGCCGCGGAGCACTCGCTCGCGGTAATCGTTGAGCCGCGACTTCACCGACTCGGTTTCGGCGTCGCTCACGGGCGGGATCTTCACCACCTCGCCAAACTGGTACGAAGTGGGCACGATCGGCATGCTGTCGCTGTTCATCCGGGCGGCGAACTGCTTCACCTCGGAGGGCGTCACCGTGATGCTGCCCGTAATCTTCGACTGCACCTGCTCGATGAGGGCCTGCTCATACATCATCTCCCGCAGGTCCTTCTTAATCTCCGTCATCGACTTCTTGAAATACTCCTCAATATATTTGGTATTGCCGCCCACTTGTTGCAAAAAGTAAGAGAGGCGGGCATTGATGCGGTAGTCAATCTCCTCGTCGGTAACCTCAATGCTGTCGAGCTGGGCCTGATTGACCATCAACTTGTTGAACATCAACGTCTCAAGAATATAGCAACGGGTGTCGTCCGGGTCTTCCACCGTGTTGAACTGCGCCGTATAGTCAAGATAATGCTTCTCGAGGTCTGACCTCATGATGATGTCCTTGCCGATAACCGCCACGATGCCGTCAACGGGCACGCCGGTTTGGGCGAACGAAACAAGGCTGAACAAAGTCAGCAGGGCCGTAGTTATATTTCTTTTCATCCTCACTGTTCTAATTTAATAGCTGCTTTTCCTGTTGCGGAACGGGCAGAACCGTTTAAAAAATTGTGGGGGCGAAAATACAAAAAAAAAGAAGACAGCCGCCTTCTTTTTCTTGTGTTGATGCAATGGTTTCGTCCAACTTATTTTCTTCCAAGACTTTCGTCGGAAACGGTGAGTTTCTTTCTCCCTTTTGCTCTGCGGGCAGCCAGCACGCGACGACCGTTTGCGGTGGACATTCTCTCTCTGAAACCATGCTTGTTTCTGCGTCTCTCGTTAGAGGGTTGATATGTTCTTTTCATCTCTACTTTTATTTATTTTTCCAACATTTTTTCAAGGCTGCAAAAGTACACTTTTTTCTGATACCTCCGACCGCAAAATAAATTTTGGTCATTAAAAATGCAAAGCGGCCTATCTGCGATTTTTTTGCTATTATTGCTTTCCCGTTTTTAAAACCCAATAAATTAACGCGTATGACCAAAAGATTTACCTTTTCAACATTAGTCATATTGTTTGCTTTCAGCAATTTAATAATCGCTCAGACCGAAAGTCCGTACAGCGGATTCAGTCCGGAGAAGGTCAAAGAAAACACGAAATACACCCGTAATTTTGCGCCCAACAACTATGATTCGAAGATTCTGTACGACTGCATGACCGAGATCCTCGACGCGGCGCGGGCGCAATACCGCTATCTGCCGGCGCTGAAACATGACATCCGGCTGGACTCCACCGCGCAGTTCCAGGCCGACTACATGGGCTCGAAAGATGAGCGCACCGAGGAGAACCTGGCCCCTTACAAAACCATCCCCTACCGTCTGCGCAAATACGGGCTCGCGGGCAACGGGCAGGAGCTGGTGGCCAAGACGAAAGCCTATCTGGGCGAGGCCGAATACTCCTACTACGACCTCTGCCTCTCGGCGGTGCTCAACCTGCTGAAGAACGCCAAGTTAGTCGATATCCTGCTCGACCGCCAGTACTCCTACGTGGGCATCGGCTTCTGCACCGACATGATGATGCGGAACATGTACATCTCGTTCGTGCTGGGCAACGACCGCACTTTCAACAACTACAAGCCCGCCATCGGCACCAAAGACCTGCCCTACTCCAAAGGACAGTCGGGGCTGAAGTCCTTTGACAGCAAGATCTGCAAGAAATGCGCCGCCGAAACCGGCCTTGAGACACTCTCAGAGTACTTCAGCATCAACAAAAACGGCGATGTCTATATCACCTGCAACGACTACAAGGCCGTGAAGAAACTCATCGGCAAAGAGGGCGACGCCATTGCCCTCGACTTTGTGCAGCAAAGCCAATACGACTGCGAGGGGTTCACCATCGACTATGACCATCCGCACCGCGGCTTCGTCACCAAACCCATCACCTTTGAGAGCATCCTCGCGAAAAACGAGAACACCAACCTCAAGACCGGGAAACTCATCGCCAAGGTCGCCACACTCCCCGAGACCATCGAACTCAGCGCCCCCGTTGAACTGCACATCCTGATTCTGAAAGAGGGCAACCGCGTTTGCCGCACCATCATACCTAAATATATAGAAACCAAAAATGCCGACTACACTGAGAAGGTCAACTTCATTGAAGACAAGAGCGGCAGTGTCGGCGAATGGGTGCCCGCCGCGGAGACGGACTCTTTCAGCGTCGAGTTCCCCTACACCCTCAAAAAAACCGACTACACCTGTGCCGCTTTCGACTCTGCCCTGAAAGCCATCAACGTGCCCGAATACAACATCAACCGCATCGAAATCATAGCGCACAACTCGCCCAACTATTACAAGGACGCCGTCTATCAGAAAACGCAACAGAAACGGGCTGACTATCTGAAGAAAAACATGCAAACCCGCTACCCGGGCACGGAAATCACCGTACGTTACGACTTCTGCTGGGACCTCTTCAAAGAGAAAATAGTGAACCAGAGCGACTACTATGACCTCAGTTTCCTGACCTTAGACGAGGCCGCCCGCCAGCTCAAAGGCGACAGTTACGCGCTCAAGACCCTCGACAGCGGCTACCTTGCGCCTTGCCGCTACTATGAAATCAAGTTCCACGTCACCTACCCCATCGGCAACAAAGAGCAGGAGCAGGCCTTCACCTTGTGGAAATTCAACAGTGCCATAGCCAACAAGAACAAGAAACTCGCCTCCTCCATCGCGAAATACATTGCCGGCCAGGTCAGAGAGGGCAACTACACCTCTTCCACCGTATCCCAGATGCGGATTCCCTGGACCAAAAGTTATCAGACCCTGCTGAACAACAAAATGTACATGCTCTACTATCTTGCGCCCCACATGACCAAGCAGTTGAAAGACAGCATCACGCGCGTAAGCAACCTTGACGCCACCAACCAGACCGTCTTTTTCAACACCACCGTGGCCGACGTGGCACTGAGTTCAATCAAGACACCGGCCGACGTGGCGCAGATCCAAGCCAAGATTGACAAGCTCTACACGATGCCCACCGTCCAGAAGGCCTACGTTGACGCCCTCAACCTCGAGCACCAGTTGAACGTCATCGACTACACCGACACCGCCGCCAAGACCACCGAAACCATTGCCTTGACAACAGCCGCCTACAGCAAAGTCAAGAGTCTGCAGAACCCCCAAATGGACACTTGGCGCAATGCCTACAAGAAAGCCTCCTATTTTGTGAAAAACCACGACTACACCTACGCCATCTCGCTGATGGAGCCTTTCCTGGACGACGAGAAAGTGTCGGAAGACTTTCTCATGTCGTACGTTTCCATTGCGGCGCACCGCGAGCAGACCTACCTGAGCCCGCTCTTCACGAAAGCCGTAACGAGAGCCTTTGAGAAGAACCCCGCGCGGCTTTGCGGCATCTTCGGCAAACTCCCCTATTGCGTCATGGAAAACGAGGAGGTGAAGAGCATCCTTTGCAAAAACTGCGACAGATAGACACGGAGGCCACACGCTGAGACGGACGGCTTTAACTATTACGATTAGAAAATGAACGAAGACATCACCAGACTCAATCAGGAGGAAGAGCAGGAGGAGTCGGGCGGCAAGGACTTGCTGTACGAGCATTTCCGTTTCACCGTAGATCCGGGCACCGAGTTGCTGCGCATCGACAAATACCTGTTCAACCTCATCCGCCACACCTCCCGCAACAAGATACAGCAAGCCTCCAAGGCCGGCTGCATCGTAGTGAACGGCAAGCCCGAGAAGCAGAACTACAAAGTACACCCCGGCGACGTCATCTCGGTGCTGATGCCCAATCCGCCCAGGGACACGGAGATAGTGCCCGAAGACATTCCCTTGGACATCACCTACGAGGACGACGACCTCATCATCATCAACAAGAAAGCCGGCATGGTGGTACATCCCGCCTTCGGCAATTTCACGGGCACGATGGTCAACGCGCTCTACCACTACATGTTAGGCAAGCAGTTGCCTGACGGCTCGCCGATGCGCCCGCTTTTAGTACACCGCATCGACAAGAACACATCGGGGCTGTTGGTGGTGGCCAAAAACGAGCAAGCGCAGATGCGCTTGGCCAAGGTTTTCTTCAACCACGACCTCGAACGCCGCTACTGGGCTTTAGTTTGGGGCGACTTTGAAGAAGACGAAGGCACGATAGTGGGCAACGTGGGGCGCAACCCGAAAGACCGGATGGTGATGGCCGTATTTCCGGAGGGGAGCGACCAAGGCAAGCATGCCGTCACCCATTGGCGCGTGCTGGAACGGTTCGGCTACGTCACCCTCGTGGAGTGCCAACTTGAGACCGGGCGGACGCACCAGATCCGCGTACACATGCAGCACGTCGGGCATCCGCTGTTCAGCGACGAGTCGTACGGCGGCAACCGCATCCTGAAAGGCACCACCTTCACCAAATACCAGCAATTTGTGCGCAACTGCTTCGCGCTGATGCCGCGGCAGGCCCTGCATGCCAAGTCGTTAGGCTTCGCCCATCCCACCACGGGAGAGTTTGTGCGGTTTGAGTCGGAACTGCCGTCCGACTTCCAGTCGGTGCTGGAGAAGTGGCGCAATTATGTCAAGGCAAACCGCGAGTAGGGCTTGCCTTGGCTTTCACGGCATCAACACATAACGCTGCGACGACACCAAACGGTTGAGGTTCATCTCGTCCTCGAGTGTCTTTCCGGAAATGGTCATTCTCCACGGCTACTGCACGAATGTTGAATGCAGTATGTTGAATGTTGAGCCTCTTCGAGGCTCTGTTTGGCTTGGGGCAAGACGCGCCCACGCACCATCGGTCCTCGAAGAGGGCCAACATCATCGTGTTAGTCGGGAATCGCCGACTTCGCCAAGTACAGGCGGGAATTCTTCGAGAAATACATCGACCTTTCCAAAGGCCTGCCGACAGACGACACGCTGCGAGGCTTCTTCCGGGACCTGAACCCGAAGTCGTTCCGGGCCCGCTTTGCGGAATGGGCATCCTCCATCGTGCATGACAGTGCGCATGGCAAGGTCGTCAAAGTGAAACGCCCCAGCCGCAATCAGTTGACTCGTTCGTGCGGTAGCCCTGCGTCATTCTCTTCACAGGAGAAATATTTATTGTCTTAAACACTATCTACCAATGTGTTATAAAAATTATAAATGTAAAAAAATGGCATATTTTATTTTTTATTATTAAACATAGTCCAATGTCATATTTTTAGTTATCTTTGCACCGTTGTATATTTCTCCTGTGAAGAGAAATATGCGGACAGAAAAAGTTAATTTATAAGAATGCGATTAACTTTAAAACAATAAGAAAACAGAAAAAGCCGAATCGCTGGAAAGGAGGTAGGCATTAACCCATAAAACCATTAATGCTATGAAGAATTATTCAAAAGCAAAAATGATTGCAAAGAACCTCGCTACTGGCTCTTACGCTGCAGGTTGCCCTGAAAAAGGTCGTGGACTTGATTGCCTCAATTGCGAGCGTACAAGGTAATCTTTGCAAGCAATTCGGAAGGAGTCTCCTTAAGAAATGGGAGATTCCTTCCTTTCCTTTTAAAACTCAAAACAAAAAAATATATGTTGATAAGACAAAGCAAGAACACATTCATAAGAGTGACAGAAAGGTATGGGTACATTACCAATCAGATGACCCGTCATGATAGGACATACGATGAAAATGGCGCTGATTGGTTGAAAGAGATTAGCCGAGAACCGCAAACTATAGATGATATAATTGGTCGCCTTCAAAAAAATTATTGCGATGTAGATGCAGAAACGCTCAAGGCAGATTTTATGGAGTTTGCTGAGAGTTTGGCAAGAGATAAGTTCATTGTTATGGCTGAAACAGTTGAAGAACTTGATGCCAAGGACGATGATTTTACCTACGCTATAGATAATCCTAAAACTCTGCGAGACGATTTTTATCAAGTAACGGAAGAGAAGGTGAGTGAGAACACCCAAGATTTCTTTTTGGAAGAAGTTCAAGGACGCCCATTGATTTCCAGTCTTCAATTCGAGTTGTCAAGCCGATGCAACGAACGGTGCATTCACTGCTATATTCCCAACGATAAGAAAAACCACGGCTTTGATATGCCTGCGGAAAAAGTCAAAAGCATACTCGACGAATTTGCGCAGATGGGAGGCATACATGTTACACTGTCGGGAGGAGAGGCATTTTTGCACAAGAATCTGATTGAGATAGTGAATTACTGCAGGGAAAAAGATCTCAAAATCAGTATCCTTTCAAATCTAATATCGCTAAAGGACGAACAAATCCCAGCTCTTAAAGCTGCCAATTTATCTTTGATTCAGGTCTCGCTTTACTCTATGGATCCAGAGATTCACGACTTTATCACCACGGTGAAAGGCTCGTGGCAAAAAACAAAAGATGCGATTGAAAAACTTGTTGCCGCAGATATCCCTGTACAAATTAGTTGCCCTATAATGAAGGCCAACAAAAAAGGTTATGACAAGGTGTTAGACTATGCTAAATCATTGAAAATAAAGGCGCAGACCGACTATATAATGATGGCTCGTTCTGATCTTGACACAGAGAATCTTGCCAATCGTCTGTCGCTTGAGGAGACGGAAGAGTTGCTGCGCACATTGATAGAACACGACATCAATTACAAGGAGGAAACTTTACAGCAACTACCTATATCTGATCAAATCAAGTTTGATCTTGAACGTTTCAAAAAGCAACCTGTATGTGGTGTAGGATATGATAACTGTTGCATTACTACAAATGGCGATGTCTATCCGTGTGCAGGCTGGCAGGATTATGTGCTTGGCAATGTTTACAAGCAATCATTAAAGGAGATATGGGAAAACAGCGAACGAGTAAAAGAACTTCGTAAAATAACCCAGGCCTCATTCCCACAATGTCTTGAATGTGAGGCAAGGGACTATTGCGCTCGTTGTCTTGTCCGTAATTATAACGAAAGCGGAGGCGATATGTTTGCTGTGAACCATCATTTTTGCGATGTGGCATTTTTGAACAAAAAGATTGTTGAAGAATACAAAGAGAAAGGATTGTTATAATGGGTGCTGATGACATAAAGGACTTATTGGAACTGATTATCTGTGTGTTGGGCGTAGTTATACCACTGTTTTTTTTGATTAAAGAACGCTACGATAAGAAAAGACGCAAATTAGCTCAGCAGGTAATAGCGTATCATTGCTTGCAAGAGGAGGCCGTAGAATGGATAAAGGCACTTGCACCCACAGAAAAAAAAGTAAAAGAACAACTGCGTGAACGCGCCTCTAAGCATAAAGATAATGTAGCGCAAATATATCCTAAAATGGCAACAAAAGAGGCTTCAAAATATCTGTAATGCTAATTGATTCGCATATTCATGTGGGGCAGTTCAGAGAACAATATTTTGCTCCGTCAACTATTCATCGGTTGGTAGAGCAATTAGGGATAGATTATTATGCAGTCTCTTCAACCACCATGTGCGAAGAAGACTATCCGAAAGTTATAGAAGAAATCCAACAACTTGTTGAAATAGATGGGGAAAAAGTGCTCCCAGTAATGTGGATTACACCGGCAGGATTGGAAGGAAACATCGCTTGGTTTTTGGAATCGAGTATCAAATGGAGGTGTTTGAAAGTTCATCCGCTCCTTCATCCTAATGATTGGTGTCCGGAAGGGGGACAATTTCGAGATGTTGTGGATATAGCAAGAGCGTTACATCTGCCATTGCTTATACATACTGGAAATGATGTAATTTGTCATTGTGGCAAGTATGAACCGTTAGTCGCGAACAATCCAGATGTGGTTTTCATACTTGCTCATGGCAGACCATTGACGCAGATTGTTCCTTTGCTTCGCAATTATTCTAATGCGTATGCAGATTCGGCTTTCATGCAAGTGGCAGATATGTCACAATTGATGCAATATGGACTATCTCACAAATTGTTATGGGGAACAGACATGTGCATTCCGAAGTATTATTATCCCCAAAAGGATATGCAAGTATACTATCAAAGGAAATTGGACGCTTTTAAAAAAGTTAGTTCAACGGAACAATATGAACAAGTAACATTCCATAATGCAATGAAATTGTGGAGTCTTGAATGTATCTTAAAAGGCTTAACGAAATAAGTAATGTGTCTTGTGATGATATGATTGTAGAAATGGCACATATCAATAATAAAGACAAAGACACAAGTCCTTCCAATCCAAGTGTTTATAATGTTGATGTCAGGAATGATGAGGGAGATACTCGACCTCCTCATATACATGTTGCCCATAAAACCGAACAATGGGGGTCTTGGTCTTCGTTAAACGACCTTGCGTGTCTTCCACCGGTCAGCCCCGAGTCAAACAGATCCTCGAAGAGGGCCAACATCGTGGAAAGAGAGAAAGAACAACACGCGTAACGCCTCTACATTCTAAATTCACTTTTGTGCGGTAGCCTTGGCTTTCACGGCTAAGCTTCGCGGAGGATGTTCTGCACGACAATATCGATACGTTCATCGAAAGCCTCGCGCGTGGCATAGCCCACATGGGGCACCACGATGCAGTTGGGGGCTTTCAGCAACGGGTGTTCGGCAGGCAGCGGCGGTTCTTTCTCAAAGACATCGATGCCGGCACCGGCAAGGCGGCCGGCCTCCAACGCTTCAGCCAGGGCATCCATATCCACCACATTGCCACGGGCCGTATTGACCAATATGGCCGACGGTTTGCACAAGCCCAGCAGGTCTTTGCTAATCAGATG
This sequence comes from bacterium, assembly GCA_963643165.1. GTDB lineage: Bacteria > Bacteroidota > Bacteroidia > Bacteroidales > WCHB1-69 > F23-D06. The sequence continues at coordinate 50,934 of CAVIJD010000008.1, forward strand.
ATGGGTTTCGGACGTCAAAGGGACATGCAGCGAGATGATGTCGCTGTCACGCATCAGTTCCTCAAGGGGCACATACGTCACCCCCAAAGCCTTGGCCTCCGCCTTCTCGGTACGGCTCCAGGCCACCACACGGCAACCGAAATGGAGCAGCAGTTCGGCGGTGCGAAGCCCAATTGCGCCCGTGCCCACAATGCCTACCTGCTTGCCACGAAGTTCGCGCCCCAGAAAGTTGTTGCGGGTGCCGCCGCCACGGAGCGAAGCGTCTAACACCGTAATGCGGCGGTAAAGGTCAAGCATCAGGCCTATAGCCAGTTCCGCCACACCCTCGGTGGCATAGCCGGCTGCATTCACCACCTGAATGCCATGCGCCTTGCAATAGTCCAAATCGATGTGGTCGAGACCCGTAAAGGCCACGTCCAGCATTTTGAGATGCGGACACTGCGACAAAACGGCAGCACTGACTTTAATATTGGAGACTATCACAATTTCAGCCTCCTTCATCCTTTCAACAAGGGTGCTTTCGTCCTCTTTTCTGTCACGGTAACAGCAAAAATCGTGACCATATTTGGCAAACTCAGCCTTTAATGCTTCGGCTTTTTCTTCACTGATGCCTATCGGCTCAACAGAAACTATCTTCATATACTGACTATATTATAATATTGTATAATGCCCTGGGCTTATCTCACTTTCACCTTTTCCACCTGAAGAACCTTGCGGTTCTGTTTGTCATAAAGGATGGCCACCACATAGCAGTTGTCCACATTCCAGTCTTTGCCCTCAAAGCTGACTTTTGCGGCTTTGTAATAGGCGTGCCCTTTTTGCAGAACGCCATCATCTGTAAGCAGGTCGCCCCACGTGCCGTTGATGCCCGTGCGCAGCACATGGTTGTGAACATAGTCCTGCACCGTGTCGGAGTCATAGAGTTGGGGTTGAACGATATTGTCTTCAATCAGCAGCAGAGAGAGTTGCACGGGGTCGGGATAATCGGCCAGCATCGTCACCTTGGCAGTAGTCTTGAGTTCGTCCGAAAACTGGTTCACCAGTTGAACGGCGGCATAGACCGTGCGGTCGGTCTCTTTGACCAATTTTTCCCATTCCATAATGGCTGCGCCGCCGTTGTCGTCATTGCGGTCGATGACGGCAGAGGGGATGCTTTGTATATTGTAAGTTGTGCCCAAAGCATTGCCGATTTCCGTGCGGAAGTCGTACGGGAAGCCATTGTTGGGTTTAGGGTTAGCCAAGGTGGTGTAATGGACGCCCACTGCCACCAGCGTATCGCCAAAGATGCCGTGGAGCCGTTCCAGTTCCTGGTGGCCACGGGGGCAGTTGGTACAGCGGTGTCCTGTATATTCCTCAATCAAGACCTTGCGGTAAACCGTTGCGGGGTCAACCGGGAGGAGGTCAAAAAGCGTGGTGTCATACGCTGTATGTTGCGGCACGGTGAGGTATGGGCCCTCAATGCGGTCGCAGGATGTGCCCATGACAGCGGCAAAGAGTGCCAGCACCATTATTTTATTCACTTTATTCATAAATACTTGTTTATTCATTAGACATTAAAACGATGTGGTGACAGAAAGGCCCAAGCCGTAGGAGGCGGGCACGGTACGGCACACGCCGCCGATGCAAAGGATGCCCTCCTGGGTTTTGCCGAAGTTAAGCGAGATGCGCGTAGTGTTCCAAACGAAAGTGCCGGCGATGTTGTAATAATGGATCCTTTGTTCTTTCACCTTGTTGCCGTAGTTCCACTGGTCGCCTACAGACACGAACCATTTGGGACTGATAGAGTATTCAAGCATGCCGTAGATCCAACTGCCCTTGTCGTCCTTGGTATAGAGGTGTTGGGCTTCGAGGCGGAGTGCGTGTACGGGGGTCACCTTCCACTGCAGGTCGGCGGCCACCAGATGCCCGCGCATAATGCCCTCGTGTCCTTGCAATATTTCCATATTGTAAGTAATATAATTGTAAGCGAGAATGAGTTTCCACTGCTTGGTGAGGCGGCGGCTGATTTCAAAGCCGACGTCCTGATAGAGCAAATCGGGACCGAACTTGAAGAAACTGGAGGTATAGCCGTCGGTGCCGCCGGTATTGCCGTTGAGGACTGCCTCGTCGGTAAGTTGCTTGTCGATATTATGGAAGCGAGAGTAATTGAAAGTCAAGTCGGTGCCGTACTTGCCACCAATTTTGGTTTTCTTGGGTATTCTGTAGTTCACCTGCAGTTGTGCGCCGATCTGGCTGTTAGGTTGCGAGGCGAAGCTGTAATTGCCGATCAGCTGGTAGGAGTATTGCCGGTTGATGGCGGGGATGTTGTTGATCATAAGGGTTGACGTGGTCGGGCTGGTCATACGTTGGGAGCGGAAATCCATATTGTCGGCGCGGATGAACGAGGCTGCAATGCCGAGTCCTTTCATCGCGTAGGTTGCCGACAGGAAAAGGGCGTTGCCTTTCCGATAGACGAATCCGTTAGAGTAATTGGGGTCTTGGCTCTTGGCCGCGTATTCGCCATCGAGTCTGAAGCCCTTGTATCCGAAGCTCAGTCGTGTAGCCCAGGTGGCCACATTTTTCGGAATCTTGTCCATAGTAATCTGGGCGGAAGAAGCGCTGTCCGTGCCGGGATAGACGGAAACGTAGATCGGGTCATCTACCTGTTCGTACTTGCTCACGAAAGAGGCGCCGGCATTGAGCATAAAGCCCTTTTCAGACAGTTTAGGGAAAAGTTCGCCGAACATCAGCTCGCCGTCGAGACCGCGCACCTGGTCGTTGCGGCCGCTATATGATTGAAAGTTGAGACGTTGCAAGCCATACACGCCTTTAAGGACAATACCCTTGTAGGGAGTAACCTTCACGCGGCCGCCCAGCAGACTGTTGTCGATGCCCAACTGCCGGTCTTCGTAGGCTCTGAGGGCCAGACCGTTGCCGAACTGCTCATAAAAGGTACCGGCGGTCACTTGGATGAAATCATTGCGGTAGTCTGCGAAGAAGTACTTGATGCCCTGCCCTTGGTAGCCGATCTTCTCAAAGTCGAGGAGCGGGAACTGGTAGAACTCGTAGCGCATGCCGGCAGAGAAGCCGCCGTTGAAATAGAGCAGGTTGAGGAAGGCGTTGGCGCGGACTTTGGAGTCCACCTTCTCGGCACCGATGAGGGAGTCGGGGATATAATACATGCCGTTGAAACCGAAGTCGCCGCTGATGCGACCGCTGCCGATCTGATGCTGAGCAAACGTAGAGCCGGCAAGAACTGTCAGGAGCAGGGCTGCCGACAGTTTAAGGAGTAGATGTCTTTTCATATATTGCAATTATACGAACCTATTATTCTGCTGTCTTTTGCTCTTCGGCCAGTTTTTTCACAATCTCATAGACCTCTTTCTCGCTGCCCGGAGCGTACGAGGTGTGCTGCCAGACGATTTCGCCTTTGCCATTGAGGATGCACATATAAGGCACGTCGTTGACATTCATCGCTCTTTTGAAGTCGGAGTTGACATCGAGGAGCACGGTATATTCCCAACCTTTGCCGTTCACGAAAGGAGCGACGCGTGCCGAAGTCTTGGCGTCGTCAATAGAGACGGCATACAGTTTAACGCCGGTTTCTTCCACCCAGTCCTCGTACTCGTCGGCGATGGCGAGGAGTTCAGCGATGCAGGGTTTGCACCATGTAGCCCAGAGGCTGACGATTACGGGTTTGCCGTCATTGCTGATGTCTGCGGTGTTGAACACCTTGCCGTCGATAGTCTGGATATTCACGGATGGCAGTCCGGCGGCGGGTTTTTGCGGGTTCTGGTTCTGTGCGCCCAAAGAAAGGCACAGCGTAATTGCTGCTGCAATCAAAAAGATCTTTTTCATTGTTCTTGATTTTTTATTCTGAAAAGGGGATTATTGTCTTGTTGTTCTTCTTGGGGATAACGGAGATAGAAAAAGTCGGCGAGTCCATTCCCCGGCGACGGCAGGTCGCGGCTCAGCACTTGTCCGGCCGGGGCAAGCAGCAGATAGCTCGGCAGCGTCTCGATGTGCTCCGACTGCAGCCAGTCGTAGTTGCCGTTGAAATGCCATATTGGCCACGAAAAGCGCGATTTGTATTTTTGGCAGAAGCGGCGGTAGTCTTTGGAGTCCATGTCCACGTCAAGGCTCACAAACTGCACGCGGTCGCCGAAACGTCGGTTGAGTTCTTCCAACATTTTCATCTCCCGTATGCAATCAACGCAGTCGCTCTGAAACACATGGACAAATACATCCTTGCCGTCTCCGAACTGGCTGAACCGGGCATCCTCCCCGTTTTCGTCTTTCCAAACGCAATCGACTTTCTCTTTCGGGTCGGGTGCCAGCAGACGCAAGGCATTCTCGGCATAGAGGGCGTGTTCCGGGAAACGGGTCTCTTGGCGGAGGCTCCGGAGGATGGTCAGGAGATTGGCTCCGTCAAACTCCTCATTGCCGTACAAGTCGATGACATTGCGGATGATAGCCAACTCGCGCACCCGGTCGGAACGCAGCATGGGGTCACGTCCCAAGCCACTGAAAAGTGCCGTATAGTCGGGCTTGTCGTTGATGGCCGTGCTCAGCAATTCTTTAGGCACATACTTTGAATTGTAGAGGTGTCCGGAATAGAAGTTGTTGAACAGCAGCATATAAGCGGGATTGTCGTACAGCACGTCATGGTCAAAGAAGCGTTCAAACACCGACTGTCTGTCCTTGGGGAAGCACAGTCTGTCGAGGAGGCCGCAGGTATAATAGACGTACGAAGTATAGAAATTGTCGGCATCGTAATGCACGTCAAAGTCCTTGTTCAGCAGCATCATGACCGTATCATAGGCGGACTTGTCGCGGTCATAGACCAGTTTGAAGCCGTATTGGTCCATCAGTTCATTGAAATAGCGGTCAAAGCGGTTGATTTTGTAGTTAAGGTCCGCGGTATCTGTCTCATCAGCGGTCACATATAGGAAGCCGCCGTATCTTTCGGGGTTCACGAAGCCGAAGAGGGCGGTGTCGGCGGAGACATGGAAGTGGTAAGTGCGCGCGGGCACGATGAACAGTTCGGCTTTGGTGGTCCTAATGGCCAGTTGTGCCGGGCGAATGGCGGTGGCGGCATATTGCAGGCTGAAGTGTCCGTCTCCACCTATGGTGCAGGTTGCCACCGTCTTGGGGATGCGGTTGAAGAGGTCCTCAAAAACCACTAGCCTGATCTCTTCATTCTTTGCAAATGGGGCATCGCCCTCGATGACGACAGGCTTCTGTCCTGCCGCCGCCGCTGCCGTCGTGAGGAGCAGGCACAATGCTATCCATCTGCAAAACAGGTTGTTCATCTTCTATTCTATTTCAGGGAGTTGGTATGACACATACTGGGAATAGTCGGCGTGCAGCATCCAGAGTTCGCGCACCAGCGAAGAGGAGACGTGCCGCCACTGCGGTGACGTTGGCACAAACAGCGTTTCCACATCTGACGCCAACTGTCTGTTCACCAGGCAGATTTCCTCCTCGACCATATAGTCGGAGACATTGCGCAGGCCGCGGAGCATATAGCCGGCATTCACCTTATGGCAGAGTTCGACCGTCAGCCCCTCGTAGGCCATAATTTCCACCTTAGGTTGTTGGGCATATACGTTGCGGATCCAGTCGAGGCGTTGTTCAACAGAAAAGGCGTCCTGTTTGCGGGCATTGTGACCCACGGCGATGACGATCTTGTCGAAAAGAGGCAAGGCTTTCCGTACAACATCTTCATGTCCCTTGGTAAACGGGCAGAACGATCCGGCAAAAACAGCAATCTTATCCATCATCAGCCGTCAGTCGCGAAGGACCGTAAAATTATAGTCATCCAGAAACTTAATCAGGCGCGAGGGTTTATACTCGACCGAGTCGGCGTACGTTTGGGGCACCACATAGTCCATCTTGGCCACAATCTCGGGGCTGATGTCCATGAACGTCCTGGGGGTAGGTTGTGCGGCCACGTTCGCGGAAGTGGAGACGATAGGCTTGCCGAGTGCCTTGATGAGGCGACGGCAGAAATCCTGCTGCACAATGCGGATAGCGATAGTGCCGTCGTCGTGAACCAGTTTTTTAGGCAAGTGCTGGGCGGTAGGATAGATAAAAGTGGTAGGGCGCGACACGTTGGCGGCGAGGTCCCAGGCAATCAGCGGGATGCGTTCCACATACATCGGCAGTCGTTCTGCCGAGTCGAGCAAGATAATCATACTCTTCTTCTCGTCGCGCTGTTTGATGCGGTATATTTTAGTCACGGCCTCTTCGTTCGTAGCATCGCAGCCGATGCCCCACACGGTGTCTGTGGGATAAAGCAGAACCTTACCCTCGCGCAGCAGTGCGGCACATTTCTCTATTTCCTGTTCCATTCTTTTTCGGCTATTAAATATTGGCTGCAAACATACAAAAAAAATGATTTTTTTGTATGTTTGCAGCCTGTAAAAAAAATCCCGGATATGAATTTGGAACAACGCATCAATGACGACATTAAAGCGGCCATGTTAGCCCGTGAGAAAGAGAAACTGAACGCCTTGCGCGCCGTAAAGTCGGCAATTCTGCTGGCCAAGACCCAAAAAGGCGCGTCTGCCGAGATTGGCGAGGCAGAGGAAATCAAGTTGTTGAAGCAGCTGGTGAAGCAACGTCAGGACGCGGCCGACACCTACAAGGCACAAAACCGCGACGACCTGTATCAGGAAGAGAAGGCGCAACTGGACATCATTTCCGCCTATCTGCCCCAGATGATGACAGAAGAGGAGATTGAGGCCGGCCTCAAGAAGATTATGGAAGACAACGGCTTCGCCGGAATGAAAGACATGGGCAAGATGATGGGCGCCGCCACCCGCGCGTTTGCGGGCAAGGCCGACAACCGCACCGTTTCGGACATCGTGAAGCGACTTCTCTCCTAACCCAAGCCAGCAACCAGCCAGATGAAGTACTACATCATAGCCGGCGAGGCGTCGGGCGACCTTCATGCCGCCAACCTGATGAAAGCCCTGAAAGTGCGCGACCCGCAGGCGGAGTTCCGCTGCTGGGGCGGCGACCTGATGGAAGCCGAGGGCGGCGACTTGGTCAAGCACTACCGCGATCTGGCCTTCATGGGTTTCTGGGAGGTCTTTGTGCACCTCAACACAATACTCCGCAACATCAAAATCTGCGAGACAGACATCCTGCTTTATGAACCGGACGCCGTCATTCTGGTTGACTATCCGGGCTTCAACCTGCGCATTGCCCGCTTTGCCAAAGAAAACGGGTTGAAAGTCATCTACTACATCTCGCCGCAGATCTGGGCCTGGAAGAAAGGGCGCATCCGTCAAATCCGCAAATACGTTGACGAGATGCTCGTCATCCTCCCGTTTGAGCAGGCGTTCTATGCCCGCAACGGCATGGAGGTGCATTATGTAGGGCATCCGCTGCTGGATGCCGTAAGCGGCGACCTGCGCGAGCAAGAGGCCGTAAAGTCGTTCCGCAGCAGCAACGGCCTTGACGGGCGCGACATCATCGCGTTGCTGCCCGGCAGCCGCAAGCAGGAGATTGCCGCCATACTGCCCCGCATGCTCAAGGTGGTGCCGTTGTTTCCGCAGTACCAGTTTGTCGTATCGACCGTAAACTGGCAGTCTGCCGAACTATACAGCAAATATATAGGCACTTGTGACGTAAAACAGGTTTCCGGCAGTGCCTATCCGCTGCTAGCCAACGCCAAAGCCGCCATCGTAGCCTCCGGAACCGCCACCCTCGAAACGGCCATGATCGGCACGCCGCAAGTGGTCTGCTATGCCGGCAGCGAACTCTCGTACCTCATCGCCAAGAACCTCATCTCCGGCATCCGCTTCATTTCCTTGCCGAACCTTATTGCCGACAAGAAAATCGTGAGCGAACTGATACAGCACGACCTCAACACCGGCACCCTCAAAGAAGAATTGGGCCTTATAACTGAAAACCAGCCTAATATAGACCGCATAAAGGCAGACTACCGGCAGCTGTATGCCCTCTTGGGCAACGGGTCCGCCTCTGCCAAAGCCGCCGGCGTCATCATAGAAAGCCTGTCAAACACCACAAAAAATTAAATCCTGTTGCAACACAAAAGCATCCATATCGTTAAAACAAAAGCACATCGCCTGAATATGAAAAAAATCATCATCTTCGCAATCATAACGTTCTCATTCGCAATATGTAATGCCGAACAGTTGTCCTTCCGTACCTACGGTGCGGTTTCAACGGCGGCGGCATTGGCATCCGGTGACACGATCCCATTCTTCGTGCCCAATGCTTTCACCCCCAACAGTGACGGCCTCAACGAGACCTTCCATCTCAAGTACGAAATAGAGCCGTTTGCCACCTTTTCGTTTTTCCAGATGATGATCTACGACCGTCACGGCAAACTGCTGTTCAAGTCGAACCTCAACAACCCGATGGCCGAATGGGACGGCACCGACAAGAACGGCGTCGCTTGTCCGGCCGGGGTGTATGTCTGCGTCATCAAATACCGGCTCAGCGGTGCTGAAGAGAGCGGCACTGTCGGCAAGAACGACTATATGGTATATAAGCACACCATCGCATTGCTCAGATAATAATTTTCCTAAAAATGAGAGATTCCAAATACTTTTCCCTACCCTTTCTTTTTGTAGTGTTGCTCTGCTTCGGTGCAGGCACGCTTCACGCTCAGGACATCATCATGACGAACACCTCCACCGTGGAGAATGTGGGTGAAGACATCCGTTACTTTTACGACCCCGGCGGCACGGCAACCAACCCCGGACCCAACAACCATCCGCTGGGCTACTTTGACCGCAACATCCGCGACACGCTGACGATGAAGACCGAAATGTCGAACAGTTACCTCACCGTGCTGTTCAGCGACTTTGCCATGGGCTACGGCGACACGCTCTACATCTTTGACGGGCAGAACACCAACGCCGCCCTCATCGGCGTCTACAACTCCGTGCGCTCGCCCGAGCAGGTAAGTTCCACGGGACGCTACCTTACGTTTGTGTTCCATTCCGACGACATTGACGACTACGGGATGCTGAGCGAAGGCTGGTCGGCGCAGGCATACGCCACATCGTTCTCTTCTTTGACCGTCCTCATCAGCGACTACGACGGGTCGCTTTACCAGGGATGCAACACACGCTTCTACGACTCCGGCGGTCCAAACGGCAACATTGCAGCCAACAACGAGCATTACGACATGGAATTCGTGTCGCCGGCCTCGCACATCAAGATGGAGTTTCAGAGTTTTTCAGTCAACGGACTGATGAAGATATACGACGGGGCAAAGAATGACCCTAACAAACGTCTCATCGGGCAATTCCACACTTCTACCCTTGATGCCACCACAGGCAACAAGCCGCCCGTGCTTTTCTCGTCCGGCTCCACACTTTACGTTGAATACATCGGCTCAACGGGCGACGTGTCCAAATCCGGATGGGAAGCCATCGTCTCCTGTGTGTCAGAACTTTTCGAGACACCTACCGGCACCGCATGCCCGCAGGTGGTCATCTCCACCACCGACGCCGAAAACCCGGACGTCATCGACCACCAGTGCGGCATTCCCACCATCCTCTCCGCGGGCATCACCGCCACAGGACGTTATGCCAACGACTATACCGTGTCGCAGGTCACCTACGCGCCGCCGTTCGCCTTCAACGCCGGCACCTTGATTGATGCCAACACAGACGACAACTGGATTACCACCAGCGGTGTAACCCTGCCGTTCACCTTCTCCTTTTTCGGCAAACCCTACACCAAGGCCTACCCAGGCGCCAACGGACTGATTTCATTCTCGCCACAATCGGGCTATTGCTCCTGGAGTTCCACGAGTTGCCCTACCCATACCAGCACGCCGCCCTACTCCTCGGCGCCTTATCTTTACCGCAACTGCATTTACGGCGTAATGGAAGACATCTACCCCGGCCACTATATCAACAACGGCAGCATCCGCTATGGCGTCATGGGGCAGTACCCGTGCCGCACCTTTGTGTTCAACTACGACAATGTGGGACTTTTCTCCTGCTACTCGCAAGGCAACAACATGTACCAGTCGTACCAGATGGTCATTTACGAAGGCACCAACATCATCGACGTCTTCATCCGCCACCGTGCCTGCTGCAGCAGTTGGAACAACGGCAACGGCGTGGTGGGTCTGCAGAACACCACCTCCTCGCAGATGGTAGTCGCGCCGGGACGCACCTTTGCCACCAACTGGACCGCCGACAACGAAGCGTGGCGTTTCACCCCCATCACCCCGTTGGACGAAGATGCCACCATCGAGTGGTTTGAGAACGACATCAACACCCCGAGCATCGGCTCCACAAACCGGCTGGTCGTGGACCCCACCACAACCACCCGCTACATTGCCAAATACCATTTCACAAACTCCACTAACACCTCCTTTGACCTGCTGGACACCATACTCGTGCGCGTCAACATTCCGGAAGTTTCCATTCGGGGCGCACACGTCTGCCCCGGCAAGGAAGTCTCGTTCAATCCTGAAATACAAGAACTTGACACCATCGTGCCCGCCTCCTACCATTGGAGCACAGGCGACACTGTGCGAGACCTCACCCTCATAGCGCAAGAGAGCCAAGACTGCATACTCACCATCACCTACAACAACAACTGCACCACCACCGACACCGCCAAATTAGTGGTAGAACCATTGGAGCGGCCTAAGATCCACGGTGACAACGAGATCTGCCAAGGCGAGAGCGTCCGTCTTACGGCCTCGGCCGACACCACCGACTACAACTACATTTGGGAGAACGGGCCCTCCGGCCCCACGCGGCTGGTAGCGCCGACAGACACCACAACATACGTCGTCAGGGGTGTGCTGCCCAACGACAACGAATGTTTCAAGACAGACACCTTCACCATCATCGTAAGGCCATTGCCTGAAGTGTCGTTCACGATGTCCCCGAGCGAAATCACCATGGAACACGGGTACGGCACGCTCTATTGCACCATGACCTGCACCTCAGACTCCACCTGGTGTTGGAACTTCCACGACCGTTACGATGCCACGGGCTCCATCATACACGACGTTGCGAACCCCACGCACGACTTCACCCACACGGGCACCTACCCAGTCACGCTCTCCGTCACCAACAGCCAGGAGTGTTCCGACTCTGTCACGCAATACGTCACCGTCACGGTGCCCATACACTTCTACATCCCCAATGCTTTCACCCCGAACGGCGACGACTTGAACAACGTCTTCATCCCCAGTTTTGAAGGCATCGAAATCGAAAAATACCAGATGCTCGTCTATGACCGTCAAGGAAGGTTGGTGTTCAAATCGACCAACCCCAACATCGGTTGGGACGGCAACGACATGCTCGGCAACGAATGTCCGCAGGGGGTTTACATCTATTACATCCGGCATTGGACGCAATTAGACAACATCAACGGCCCCGGACAGCCGCAAATCACCGGCAACATCACCCTGATACGGTAGCCGGCCATTGACCGAAACGGCACAGACACAACCAAGCGAGGCTATGGGGAGTTGAGCGCAGACACAACTTCACATAGCCTTGTTTATACATATTCTTTTTTTGTACTTTTGCCGCAAATTTCAACGTAAATGGAAAATTTCAAGTATTCTGACGAGATGAACTACGCGATGGAAGAGGCCAGCAGAATCGCCGCTTACTATCGTTCCCCCTATATCGGCATCGAACACATCATGGTGGCCATCTTGCGTTATCCGAACGAAAGCACCACCAAAAACCTGTTCGGCATATTCCGCATCGACAATGACGCATTCCGGACCAAACTCGAGAGCATCATTGACTCAGCCGAAAACAAGACAGACACCCCTCCCGAAAAACTAAACTTCAACACACAGACCACCAACATCATACGATTGTCCTCGCTCATGTCGAAGGAATTCAGGAGTCCGGTCATCGAATCCTACCACTTCATCTTGGCCATTCTCCGTGACGGGCGCAGCGACAGTTCGAACATCGTCAAGGCGTACCTCATCCGTTATGGTGTCTCCTACACCACGTTCCTCAACGAGACAAAGAAAGAGTTGAACATGGAATCGGGGCGCACGGAGGCCATCTTCTCCTCGAATGACGAAGAAGACGAAGAGGACGACCGTCGATTCTCGGCCCGAGCCGGCAGAGAGGGCAGCAGAGGGTCAGCCACCCCGATGTTGGACAGTTTCGGCAAAGACCTCACCAAACTGGCGGCGGAGAACAAACTCGACCCGGTTGTCGGGCGGCAGAAAGAGCTTGAGCGCATAGCCCAGATCCTGAGCCGGCGCAAGAAGAACAACCCTGTCCTTATCGGCGAGCCCGGCGTGGGAAAATCAGCCGTGGCGGAGGGACTGGCCATCAACATCGTGCAAGGGCACGTCTCCCGCACGTTGTTGCACAAACGTATCGTAGGCCTTGACATGGCGTCGCTGGTGGCCGGCACCAAATACCGGGGGCAATTTGAGGAGCGTGTAAAGACCCTGCTGACCGAGATTGAGAAGAACCCCAACATCATCCTCTTCATTGACGAATTGCACACGATGGTCGGGGCGGGCAACTCACCCGGCAGCATGGACGCGTCCAACTTGTTCAAGCCCGCCCTCGCGCGCGGCGAGATGCAGTGCATCGGCGCCACCACCCTCGACGAATACCGCGAATACATCGAAAAGGACGGGGCCTTGGAACGCCGTTTCCAGAAAATCATCCTCGAGCCCACCACCCCGGAAGAGACCGTCGAGATCCTGAACAACATCAAAGACAAATACGAAGAACACCATCTCGTGAAATACAGCGACGAGGCCATCAAAGCCTGCGTGTCACTGTCAAACCGCTATATCACAGACCGTTGCTTCCCCGACAAGGCCATCGACACCCTTGACGAGGCGGGTGCCCGTGTCCACATCCAGAACATACACATCCCTGACGAACTGCTGCAGGTAGAGAAAGAGATCGCCGACTTTGAGAAATTGAAAATGGAGGCCATCAAGAGCCAGCAATACAATGCCGCCGCAGGCTACCGCGACGAGATCAAGAAACTGGAACAGACACAGGAAAACATCAAGAAAGAATGGGAGAAAGAGGCGGACATGCAGCGTCCCACAGTCACCGAAGACACCGTGGCCGAAGTAGTGGCCATGATGACTGGCGTGCCCACGCAGCGCATCGCCCGCAACGAGAGCGAACGCCTCCTGAAGATGGCCGACGAACTGAAAGGGGCTGTCATCGGGCAAGACAACGCCATCCTGAAGATTGCCAAGGCCATACGCCGCAACCGCGCCGGCCTCAAAGACCCGAACAAGCCCATCGGCACGTTCATCTTTCTGGGACCTACGGGCGTGGGCAAGACCTACCTCGCGAAAGTACTCGCCGAGTACCTTTTCGACTCGCAAGACGCCATCATCCGCATCGACATGAGCGAATATATGGAAAAACACACCGTCTCGCGGCTCATCGGCGCGCCTCCGGGATACGTGGGCTACGAAGAGGGCGGCCAACTTACCGAAAAAGTGCGCCGCAAACCCTACTCCATCGTCCTGCTCGACGAAATAGAAAAAGCCCATCAGGATATTTACAACGTTCTACTGCAAGTACTTGACGAAGGGCAACTTACAGACGGCATAGGACGCAAGGTGGACTTCCGGAACACCATCCTCATTATGACCTCCAACCTCGGTTCGCGCGAATTGAAAGACTACGGCACAGGCGTCGGCTTCAGCACCGATGCCACCAAAGCGGCACAAGACAAAGTTGAACAAGGCATCTTGGAAAAAGCGCTGAAAGCGAACTTTTCGCCCGAGTTTCTCAACCGCATCGACGATGTCATCTATTTCAACAGCCTCAGCAAAGACGACATACTCAAGATTGTGGACATAGAGCTCAAAAAAGTGCTGGCCAGAGTCAAAGACCTGGGCATTGACGTACATTTCACAGACAAGGCGCGGCATTTTCTGGCCGACACAGGCTGGAATGTCCACTATGGCGCTCGCCCGCTGAAACGAGCCATCCAGAAAAACGTGGAAGACCTGCTTGCCGAAGAAATCCTCAACCAGACCCTCCCCGAAGGTTCCGCCGTCGATATCGACTACAACGAAACAGAGGAGGCCCTGTTCATCGTGCCCCAATCGAAAGCATTGCCCGAAAACCCTGAACAAGAGAAAACCACCGACACTACATTATAATAATCATGCCAAACTTCAGAGCAAAATTAGGCAGCATCAAAGCATTCGTCTTCGACTTCGACGGTGTGCTGTCAGACGGGAAAGTATATGTGCAGCGCGACGGCGAGATGGTGCGCGCCACCAGCACCAAAGACGGCTACGCCTTGCAGTACGCCTTGAAAAAAGGCTATCGGGTGGCCATCATATCCGGAGGCTACGGCGACTCCATGCGGCTTCGCTACAACGACTTCCCGGGCATGGACATCTTCCTGCATGTCAACAACAAAATCACGCTGTTCGACAACTATCTGAAAGAGCACGGACTGGAGCCTGAAAACGTGCTGGTGATGGGCGACGACATTCCCGACTACGAGATGATGCGGCGTGCCGGCATTTGCTGCTGCCCCGCCGACGCCGCCGAAGAAATCAAACACATTGCCGACTACATCTCCTTCCAGCCCGGCGGCTGCGGCTGCGTGAGGGATGTCATCGAACAAACACTCAAGGTTCAAGGCAAGTGGTTCCAAGAAGATGCTTTCATCTGGTAACCTGTTAACGACATGGGGTGTCTTTTCACCGGATTTTTCAGCGCAATAGGCTTCTGGGTCGGACTGTTTTCGAATGGTTTGGGCGGAGCCTTCCTCGGATTGTTCATCGGAGGCTGCATCGACCTCATCATCAGTCGGACAAGTTTTCGCAAAAGAACCTACAGCGGCCGAGGCCAGTCGAGCCATTACAACGCCACCGACTTCATAGAACACGAATTAGTGCTGGCGGCATACGTGGCAAAGTCAGACCACAACCGGCTGCTGCGTTCTGAACTGGAATACTTGCGCGACTTCCTGTCGCAGTATCTATCCCAAGACAAGATTGGGGCCACCCTGCTCCACTTCCGCGACCTGCTTGACAGCGACACCGACATCAACGGCGTGTGTGACGACCTCAGGGCTCATGCGACCATTTCGGAAAAACTCATGATCCTGCAGTTCCTGTTCGGGTTCTCCCGCGCTGACGGGAACATGTGCGACGAAGAGGTGCAGGCCATACGGGACATCTCCGACTTGTGCGGCATCAGCAGAAGCAACTTTGAAGCTGTAAAGTCCATGTTTGCCGGCTACCGTTCCTATTACGACAGTGCCTATGGACAATCAACATTCGGAGGCTCAAGTAGTTACCAAAACTACCGCAACACCAGTTCCTTGGAAGACGACTACAAGATCCTGGAAATCTCGCCTGATGCCAGCGACAGTGACGTGAAAAAAGCCTACCGTGCCGCCGCCAAGAAGCACCACCCTGACAAAGTGGCCCACTTGGGCGAAGAGGTGCGCAAATCTGCCGAACTCAAGTTCGCTCAAGTCAACCAAGCTTACGAAAGAATCAAGAAAAGCCGGGGGATGAACTAGCCTCAACCTCCGGGAAAACCTTTTCTGCCCCTATCGCTCCCACCTTGCGGGGGCGATTATTTTAATTTATTTTTTGCTTTTTGTTTGATTTATCAATATTTTTTATATTTTTGCAACGTTAAAAAAACAGACGGGGGCAAACATCGTTACCGTAAAAACAAAACAACAATTATTAACCATCTAAAAAACAAAACAGCATGAAAAAAATCTTTCAGATTCTCCTTGTCGGCGGGATTTTGTCCGGCATTGTCGGGGTTCATCCGACAAAGGCGCAACAGATTGTCTATCAAGAGAATTTTGGCTTCCCTTCGGCCACCACATTAGTGCAGGACTTCAACGAATGGCAGAACGACAGCGTCCGTTACACGGGCAGCAGCACCTGCGACATCCGCATCACCAGTGCCTCAAGCGGTTATCCTTCGGCCTCGGCGGGCGGCAACGTCATGATCAACGACACCGTGAAGTGGTTCCAGGTATCAGGTCTCAACACAGAGGGGCTCACTGGCCTGTACCTTTACTGTGGGCTTCGCAAAACAACGGCCGAGAACGGGTCCAACTTGGTGGTTGAGGCCTCCGTTGACAGCATTTCATGGCAGCGTCTGCCGCTGATTGACTCCTTGCCAACGGGAACCGGCACCTCAGGGTGGCACCGGGTGCATTTTGGCAACGTGCCGGCATGCGCCAACCTGCACATCCGCTTCTCCAACCTTGCGACAGTCGATTACCGGATTGACGACCTCTGCCTAAGGATTGGGGAAGAAACTGTGCTTCAAACGGTTGAAGAGCCCACCTTCACTCCGGGCGGCGGCACCTTCTATGCGTCGCAACAAGTTTCCATCCAAACCGCCACGGCCGGTGCGACCATCTACTACACACTGGACGGCACAACGCCCTCCACCCGCTCCTTGGTCTATACGGCCCCTATCGCCGTCAGCAGAACAACTACCATCAAAGCCGTCGCCGCCAAAGACAGCATGAACGACAGCGAAACAGCCACGGCGCAGTATGTCATCCTCGACACCAACTCCTTGGTAGTATTGCCCTTTGACATTTCCAACAACAGCGAGTCGGGGCATACGGACATCACGCAGATGAGCGGTTTCAGGGCTTACCATTTAGGCAACTCTTACGCTGACGGCTCCGTGAAGTTCGAGTCCTCCAACTCAGGTAAAGCCTCTTTGGTGGCTCATCTTGACAGTGCCCCTGACTCGCTCGTCTATTTTGTCGGCGGCAGGAAAGGCGGCAGCAACCCGTCAGCCTACGAGGGCATCGCGTTCACCGTCAGCCAGTCGCCCGACGGCAACAACTGGACCGCTCTGGTCACTCACCGGGAGACGGAGATCCCGACGGGGTCGCTCACCGGCTTCAGCCATCGCCTGCGCAGCGACACCCGTTACATCCGCTGGAGACTGGACAACGCCGGCAAAGGCAACACCCTGCTCAACGACATCCGGATCACCAAGTCGGACGGCAGCGCCGTGACCGACCATGGCAGTTTCCCGCTCTGCATCTACCCCAACCCTTCGAACTACACCATCAACGTACACACCGGCAGAATGAACGTCTCGTCCATTGAGCTGTACAACTTGTGCGGGCAGAAAGTGTTGACGGCCGCCACCACATCCAACCCGACCATCAACATCTATGCGCTGCCGCAAGGAACCTACATCCTGAAAGTCGTCACAGACGGAGGCACATTCCAGCGAAAAGTGATAAAGTACTGATGCTCATGTCGTGAGGGCGCGTTGCAGCAGCGCCCCGCAGCTCAGGCCATAGTAGCGCAAACCGGCGACGATGCCTTGCAGCGCCCCTCACTTTTCTGTTGGCAGTTGATAATGATTTTTGTACTTTTGCCGCCTAATACGGACAACAAAAGATATGAAAAACGCCCTGCCTTGTATCATCCTCTGCATCCTGACCGCCATTTCAGCCTCTTCATGCAGCAAAACAGAAAGAACCTACTACCCCGACGGGAAAATCCAGTCCTCCATCCAATATCGCTTCGGGAAAGAAAACGGCAAAACCATCTATTACTACAACTCACCCAACACCGTAGAGATTGAAATCGAAATGAAAAACGGGAAACGGAACGGCGAATTTCACCGCTATTTCGAAAACGGGATGCTCGACACCTACTGCCGTTACGAGAACGACTCCATCGAGGGTTTGCAGACCATCTACACCCCGAACGGCGAAAAGGCCTTGGAATACACTTTCGTACACGGCAAAAAAGAGGGCCCTTTCAGAGCCTACCATCTGAGCGGCGACATCAAGACTGAGGGCAACTACAAGAACGACCTGTTTGACAGCACCTGGACCTATTACGACGAGCGCGGAATCGTGGTGGGCGAGGGATCGTTCAAAAACGGCAGCGGAACAGTTTCCTTCTACAACGCCAACGGCCATCTTGACAGGACCACAAGTTACGTGAAAAACCTCAAGGAGGGGCCCGAAAGGTATTACGACAACGCCGGGAATCTCTACAAGGAAATCATCTTCAAACAAGACAGGATCGTCGAGCAGAGAGACTCGCTGCTTTTCTAACATGTCATTCCGGAACAGCGCACTTATCTTCTTCCTCCTTTTCCTTGTCCTCACGGCTTCGGCACAAGGGAACAGGAAGATTCAATACCGCGCCGACATCGGGCTATACGACGAGGAGGAACTCCCCGGGGCGCAGAAGCTGATCGGCAATGTGGCCTTTGCGCAAGACAACATCAAAGGTTACTGCGACAGCGCCTACCTCTATGAGAGCGACAACTACCTCATCGCATTCGGCAACAACATTCGCATCCTCATCGGCGACTCGGTGCGGCTGTACGGCCAGCGCGCCTACTATGACGGCAACAACAAAACCGCCGCCATAGCCGTCGGCGTGAAAATGGAGAAGTCGGCGGCCTACCTGCTGACCGACAGCCTCATCTATGACCTGAACGACGACTGCGCCTACTACCTCACCGGCGGGCGGCTCTACAACGAGAAAGATACCCTCACCAGCAAGCAGGGACGCTACTACACCAAAACCGAAGACGCCTTCGCCTACAAAAACGTATTCCTCCGGAGCGACAGCTACCGGATGAACTGCGAGGCCCTCCAGTACAACACCTCCAGCAAGAAGGCCTTCTTCATCTCCCCCACCCATCTGGTCGCCACCGAAGACACCAGCGAAATCTTCACCGACCGGGGATGGTTCGACACCGACCGCAACCGCTCCGTGCTTGCCGGCAACGTCAAGCTCCTCAACAAAGAAAAGAGACTGTTTGCCGACAGCGTCTATTACGACAAGGAATTGAAATTCGGACACGCCTGGAACAACGTCACCACCGTGGACACCATCCAGCAATACATCCTGAAAGGCAACTACTTCGAGTATCACGACAACGGAACCGTCTCGTTTGTGACCGACAGCGCCTTGCTCGTCCTCATCGACGAACACTCCGACTCGCTCTTCCTCCACGCCGACACCCTCCAACTGCTCTTCGACGAACAACACGAGACCCAATGGATGAAAGCCTTTAACAAGGTCAAGTTTTACCGCTCCGACCTGCAAGGGGTCTGCGACTCGCTGGTCTATCTGACCCACGATTCGCTCATCACCATGTTCTTCAACCCCGTGGTGTGGTCAAGCGACTACCAACTCTCAGCCGACACGATACAATTCTCCATCCTCGACTCCAACAACATGAAAATAGACCTCTGCCGGGCGGGCTTCATCGCCGGCGGCTTGTACGAAAACACTGAATTCAACCAGATAAAAGGCACCTACATCACCGGCTTCATCAAAGACAACAACCTCTACCAAGTCGATATCCTCAATAATGCCGAGTGCGTCTATTACCTTCAGGAAGAAGACAGCTCCTTGATCGGCATCAACTCCTCCGTCACCAGCGAAATGCGGATTTTGTTGAAAGACAGCAAAATAAACCAAATCCGTTTTTACGACCAACCCGACGGGACAATTTACCCGGACAGCAAATTCGAGGAAAAAGAACGGCGGCTGCAGAATTTCAGGTGGCTGGACGAATACCGGCCGCTCTCCATTCCGGAATTGTTCATCCGTCCCATTCCAAGGAACAAATAAGGGCCTCTGTTACAATCGACAAAGGGGAAGCAACATCAGGCTATGGCTGAACAAGACAAAAGAGACGAAATCAGGCAGATTCTGAAAGACTATTGGGGCTACGGGAGTTTCAGAAGTCTTCAGGAAGAGATCATCCTGTCGGTTTTGGCCGGCAACGACACGCTGGCCTTGTTGCCCACAGGCGGCGGCAAGTCCATCTGCTTTCAAGTGCCGGCGCTGGCACTGAAAGGGCTGTGCCTGGTAGTGTCGCCGCTGATAGCCCTGATGAAAGACCAGGTCTATCACCTCAAATCCAAAGGCATCAAGGCGGTGGCACTCTATTCGGGAATGAAAAGTTCGGAGATGGAGAACGCGCTTTCGGCGGCCATGTTCGACCCCAACTGCCGTTTTCTCTACATCTCGCCCGAGCGGCTGCAGACCCCGGCATTCAAGACAAACGTCAAGCGGATGCCTGTCAAGATAATCGCCGTTGACGAGGCGCACTGCATCTCGCAGTGGGGCTACGACTTCAGGCCGCCGTACCTTGAGATTGCCGCCATCCGGGAGCAGTGCCCCGGCGCCACGGTGCTGGCCCTCACCGCCACGGCGACGCCGGAAGTGGCCGCCGACATACAGCACAGGCTCAAGTTCAAGAAAGAGAACCTGTTCCAAAAGAGTTTCCGGCGCGAGAACCTCACCTACTTCGTCGTCAGCGAGGAAGACAAGAACAGCCGTATGCTCCGCATCATGCAGCACTATCGCGGCACGGGCATCGTCTATGTCCGCAACCGCCGCAAGACTGCCGAGACTGCCGAGTTTCTGTGCAGCAACGGCATCGCCGCCGACTTCTACCATGCCGGTCTGGACTCTGCCGAGCGCGACCGCAGGCAAGACAACTGGATGTCGGGCAAAACACGCGTCATCGTAGCCACCAACGCCTTCGGCATGGGCATCGACAAGCCCGACGTGCGCTTCGTGATACACCTTGACCTGCCCGACTCCATCGAGGCCTACTTTCAGGAGGCCGGGCGCGGCGGGCGCGACGAGAAGCCGGCGGCCGCCATCCTGCTCTATGACCAGTACGACCTCCGCCAGCTGAAACGCTCGTTCACGCTCTCCTTTCCGCCATTGGAAAAGGTGCGTGAGGTGTATGAGGAATTGTGCCAACATTTCCGCATCGCCATGGGCGGCGGCAAGAACGCCGTCTTCCCCTTCTATGCGGAAAGCCACATCCGCGCCGTCGGCATGACCCCCGTGCAGTATTTCAACGCCCTCAAACTGCTGGAGATGGCGGGCGTGATTGTCATGTCGCAAAACCTGCGCAAAGTGTCGCAAATCCGTTTCCGGCTCAGCGGCGACGACCTGCTCGACTTCGAGCAGCGCAACACAGAACTCGCCGAAGCCGTCAAGACCATCCTCCGCTCATACGGCGGCGTTTTCACCCAATATGTGGAAATCAACGAACGGACGCTCGCGGAACGGCTCGGCATCTCCGAACCAGAGACCGTGCAATTGCTCCAACGGCTGCGTCAGAGCGGAGTCCTCTATTACAGCCAGCAGAGCGACATCCCCCTCATCGTCTTCATGCAGGACCGGCTCCCGTCTGACCGCATCTACTTCGACCCTAAGATATACGAAGAGCGGAAAGAGCGGACGCGGCTTCGCATGCAGTCTATGGTTGACTACGTCACAACCGCCGACACTTGCCGCAGCCAGCTGTTGCTCGCCTACTTCGGCGAAAAGCAGAGCGAGCCTTGCGGCGAATGTGACGTATGCCGCAAAGCGCGTGTCACACGGCCCGTCGTCCGCCAGATCACCGAACAGGTTAAGGCACTCTCCGCACAGGGTCTCTCCGAAAAGGAAATCCTGCAACGTCTGGCCATGACCTACGACGAGCGGACCGTCACCGAGGCCATGCGCAAACTCATCGACCTCAACGGCAAACTATGACCCTCCTGCCGGGCGGCAACCTGTGGGTGTTGTCACGGCTTCCGTCGCGACACATACCACGACAGCGCCAACAAGGTAATGGCAACAGCCGGCAACAGCACCAGCAATTCAAGCCAAAGACCATATTTGGCAAACAGCGAACGCAGCGACAATTCCAAAACAAACACCACCAAGACGATAATGAGGAAAAAACGGCCTATGCCGATTTCCTTTGCCACAAAGTCAAGTCTTTTCATTTCCACCTCCCCAAATTAATCATCATTCACCAAACAAGTGCTCCCATATTTGGTCTGTCGCTTCTGCCAAAGATGCACCAACAGCGGTTCCTGCAACTGCAGTTGCACCAGCAGCCCACCCCGGAGGACCTGTAACGGAAGCTGCAGCTCCCACAACTGTTGCCCCCACAATTGCTCCTTTCACATCCTCCTTTCCTACTGTTTTCCAATTAATCCATTTCCCTTTACTTTGACTGTCAAAAATCATTTCCCATTTGTATTGGTTTTCATACCAATAAGACAATGAGGCTTTCGCTATTTCAGATGCGACTATTGCAATGTACTTTTCATCATCAGTTCCGCTGTAGCAAATCGTTGCTGTGAATGTTTGAATTTGTTGTTTGATTATTTGTAAATTATCACTGCCGTCAATAATCGAATCTATCGTTCTCAATATTTGCTTTTGTTTCCCAGATAAATAATGATCATTTTCGTCAAACCATAAATTTGAAGAATTGTCACAATCCGGGAACCTTCCATTTAAGCACATTAATGATTTTTCAATCTCACCAGAGAAAAAATCCGAACCAGAAACATATTCATTTGCTAAAGCACGAACTCTTTCTTCCAAATGATTGGAGTCAGATGCGACAATGTGTGCATAAACATAATCAAGACAACGATTATGTTCTGCACCCGCCGTTGACATTAGTTCTTGAAAATCCTGAACAGAAACAGAGCTATTTGATTTCAGCACATTTTCTCTTTCGCTCTTGTTTTCACATCCCAAAAACAATAATGCAATAAAAACAACTACGATTTCAATTTGTTTGTTCATTTTTTTTGATGTTTGATTATTTAAGGATGTCAATTTGTTTTATTTCATCGTCTCACAACGCCTTGCTGACACCCTTTTAGACAAGAACGCCGTAGAGAACGCTCCAAAGATAAGCGCAAGACTCCACAAAAAGGTTTCATTTTAGAATTATTTTTCAATAAAACAATGTTTATATCTGCAAAATCCATATAAAGAATTGCTCCATACAGCAAGTCGATGCAATCCCATTAAAAAATTTGCTGATGACCATCTGGCAGTGCTGACATAAGATGACAGATGTGAATGGTAAAGTTATATGCTGCGCTATTAACGTAAAACACTAATGCGTAACGCTCTACATTCTGCATTCCTGCGGCAGGCCTTTGGAAAGGTCGATGTACTTCTCGAAGAACTCCCGCTTGTACTTGGCGAAGTCGGCGATTTCCGACCTGGACGTTGATGTTGGCCCTCTTCGAGGGTCGAGGGTGGCGTGGGCGCGTCGCAGCCGACGGTTCCGCTCCCTTGCGGTCGCTCC
>CAVIJD010000009.1:0-67406 GCA_963643165.1 bacterium
AAAGGTCGATGTACTTCTCGAAGAACTCCCGCTTGTACTTGGCGAAGTCGGCGATTTCCGACCAGCACGTTGATGTTGGCCCTCTTCGAGGGCCGAGGGTGTGGAAAGAGTGAAAGAACAACATGCGTAACGCCTCTGCATTCTAAATTCGTGCAGTAGCCGTGGCTATTTTTTTATTTTTCGCTCATATATTACTTTTTTTTGTAGTTTTGCCGCCTGAAAAAACAACTACCTAATCCAAAAGTGTTACTGATGGAAAAGCGAATTGGAACAATAACAATACTTGTGCTCGACCGTAGCGTTGCGCCGACAGTGAACAGCGTGATTTCAGACAATGCTGAGATTGTGCTTGCGCGCCAAGGGCTTCCTTTCCAGCACCGCAATGTGGCAGTCATCTCGCTCATCGTCGAGGGCACTGTCAACGAAATCAATACACTTTCCGGGAAATTAGGCAGAATCGACCATGTTGAAGTCAAAGTGGCTGTGACCAAACTTGCATAATGCGTCGTTTTTGAATGATTTTTACAAAACAAACAACAAATAAATAGACAATACAATGAAATTCAACCCGGAAAAATGCAGAATCCCTGACGAAATAGGGAAACCCTTCATCGATGCCGATGAATTGTGGGACTTTATCAACAACACCGTCAGCACGCCCGAACGGGTGCATGAGATCATCAAGAAGTCGCTCGACAAGAACCGCCTGACCCTTGAAGAGACCGCCGTACTCATCAACACGGAAGACCCTGCGCTGGTAGAAGAAATCAAGGAGGGTGCGCGCGAGCTGAAACGTCGCATCTATGGCAACCGCATCGTGTTGTTTGCCCCGCTGTATGTCGGCAACCATTGTATCAACAACTGCAAATACTGCGGATTCCGCTCTTCAAACAAAGACCAGATCCGTGCCACGCTTTCAGATGAGGAACTGGTACACAACGTTGAAGCCCTCGAAGACGATGGCCAAAAGCGTCTTATCCTGGTCTATGGCGAATCGCCCAAATACTCACCGGAATACATTGCCCACACGGTAGCGTTGACCTACGCCACCAAGAAAGGCAACGGTTCCATCCGCCGCGTCAACATCAACGCCGCACCACTGGATGTGGAAGGTTTCCGCACCGTGAAGGGAGCCGGCATCGGCACCTACCAGATCTTCCAGGAGACCTATCATCCTGAAGCCTACAAACTTTACCACCCCGCCAACACCCGGAAGGGCAACTACGAGTGGCGGCTCACCTCAATGGACCGCGCCCAGGAAGCCGGCATCGACGACAACGGCCTTGGCGTGCTGTTCGGACTCTACGACTGGCGTTTTGAAGTGATGGCCATGATCCGCCACACCAACCACCTGGAAGCCTGCTTCAACGTAGGCCCGCACACCATCTCTTTCCCGCGCATCAAGGACGCTTCCGGACTCGACATCGACCGCAGATACATGGTTGACGATGACACCTTCGAGAAAGTCATCGCCATTTTCCGCCTGGCCGTCCCCTACACGGGCATGATCCTCACCGCACGCGAAACCGCCGAGTTCCGTTCCAAAGCCATCCAATACGGCATCTCACAAATCGACGGCGGCACTAATTTGCAAATCGGTGACTATAAATACCACAACCAAGAGACGGAGAAAAACACCGACAAGGTTGAAGACCAGAACCTCAACCGCGAACAGTTCAAGGTGGGCGACGACCGCACGTTAGGCGACATCATCGACAAGTTGCTCGACGACAACTACATACCGAGTTTCTGCACCGCCTGCTATCGCCTGGGACGTACCGGTGAACACTTTATGGAGTTCAGCGTGCCCGGCTTCATCAAACGCTATTGCACGCCTAATGCCATCCTGACTCTCAGCGAGTATCTGGTGGACTACGCCAAACCGGAAGTGGCAAAAAAAGGCTGGCAGGTCATCGAAAACAATATGGAAAATGTGGACGAGAAGTTCCGCGAGGAGCTGAAAAGCCGCATCAGCCGCATCAAAAACGGCGAGCGCGACCTTTATTTCTAATTGGTCGCCGGCAACGGCACACTGCTGAATTTTAGTATTATATTGGAGAGATGGTTCTGGCTATCGCAAGATTTTCAGAACCATCTCTTTTAGCAGTTCCCCCTCTGTGCAGTTGGTGTCCACGCCCTTCGACTTGACATCATACTCGCGGAGCACCGACATAATGTACGCGAGGCGAGGCAGCGTGTGACTCTGGGCATATCCTACATTCCGGCTCATGATGGAGGGCGGAAGATTGCCGTAAATCTCGCGAAGCGCCGTTTGGCTCTTGTCGGGCGACAAATGATACGAAACCATTTTCTGATAGAAATTATACAACATCAGAATCGTCTTGATATTCGGGTTTTCTTTGAGATGTTGCGTAAAATTCAAGGCTATCTTGTAGGCTCGTTGCGCATCATGTCGGCCCAAGGCCTCCTGCAACTCAAAGATGTTGTACTCTTTGCTGATTCCGACATACTTTTCCACGACATCCGGGGTTATGGTCTGGCCTTTGGGCAACACCACCCTCAATTTTTCAAATTCATTGTAAATGCGGGAGAGGTTATTGCCAATATGCTCCGTAAAAATGGAGGACGTTTGCGGTTCAATGCCGAAGCCAAATTGTTGGGCCGTTTTCTGCACCCAACCCGACAGTTCCCAATCCTTAACCCCAACAGACTCAAACACGACCCCGTGTTTTTCGTACGGTTTGTATTGGGCCGCTTTAAGTTTGCCATACTTGTAACAGACCACCAGCACAGCGGTGCTGACCGGATTCTCTACGTATGTTTTCAGTTTGTCAATGTCCTTAAGGTCTTTGGCTTCTTTCACGATGACCAGCCTGAGAGGGCTTCCGAACGGATACTCCTTGGCGGTGGCAATGATGTCAGCGGCAGATGTGTCTTTCCCATAAACGACCACCTGGTTGAAGTCGCGCGCCTCGGGGTCGATGACCTTGTTCTCTAAAAAATTGCATATACGGTCAATGTAGAACGGTTCTTCGCCCATCAGCAGATAGACGGGGGCGAACTGTCCCTTTTTGAGTTGACTTTTTAATTCCTCGTATTTAATCATAACCAGACCTTGAATAAAGGCGACAAAGATACAAAAATGGGAAAACGAAAAAACTCTATTTTCCCATCTTCCATTTTCAGTTTTCCATTCGACAGCCTCTTTCCAAGACAACGGAGGGGACTTGCTGCCGGATTCGGAACTTATACGTCGCTATTTGCAGTTGTGTTTTCCGACAAGCCGATAGGTTTTCATGCCACCGACAAGATTATAGACAGGCTCGAAGCCGGACTGCATCATAATGCGGGCGGCAATGTATCCGCGCAAACCAACCTCACAGAATATTACCGTCTTTTTTCCCTGCGGGATGTCATCCAAGAACTCGCGGAGCTCGTTTACGGGATAATTCGTGGCACCCTCTATCGTTCCGCCTTTGAACTCCTGAATGTCACGGACATCGATAAGGTTTATATCCTCTTTGGCCTCCAGTATCTTGTCCAGTTCATCGTACTGTATCGGGTTCATCAAATGCGCAAAGATGTTCTCGGCCACCATGCCGGCAAATTGTACAGGACTCTTTGCCGAAGCAAAAGGCGGTGCATATACATGCTCGCTGTTAACCATATCAAAGATGGTGCCGTGGTGCTTGAGCAACAGCGACAACGCGTCAATCTGCTTGTCCACATTCTCCTTGCCTACCGCCTGCGCGCCGAGCAGAAGACCTGTCTCGGGGTCGAAATTGACTTTCAAGTGGATAGGACTGCTTCCGGGATAATAGGTGGCATGGGAGGCCGGATGGATGATGACAGTCTGGAATTTGATACCCTGTTTGCGCAAAATATGCTCCGACAGTCCGGCAGCGGCAGCCGTAAGGTCAAACACCTTGGCGATGGCAGCCGTCACAGAGCCGTTGTATTTCACAGAACGCGGATAGACCATATTCATAGCCGCAATGCGCGCCTGCAGGTTGGCAGGGCCCGCCAGGAAGTTGCAATAGGGCTTTCCCGTAATAGGATGCGGAAACTCGATGGCATCACCCACCGCAAAAACGGTCTCGTCAGAGGTCTGCATATATTCGTCCACCTGAATGCCCCCCGTTGTGCCAAGTTGCAGCCCGCACGCTTCTGCCAAGCGCGCATTAGGACGCACGCCGATGCTGAGAATGGCAAGGTCGCAGTCAAGGGCTTCGCCATCTTCGAGAGAGACTGTCAATTTTTCCTTTTCTTCTTTAATGGAAGCCAGACCATTGCTGACAGTCACCCGGATTCCCTTATCGGCAAGGTGCTGCTGTACTATGGCGGCCATAGGCAAATCAAGCGGCGTCAATATGTGGTCTGCTTTTTCTACTACCGTCACGCCGTAGCCTATCTTGTGCAAGTTTTCCGCCATCTCAAGACCAATGAAACCTCCGCCCACAATTACGGCAGCAGAGCCCTCGTGCAGCTTGTCGGCAGCCGAAGCCTTGATGCGGTCACAGTCCATCACATTCCTGAGGGTAAAAACTCCCGGAAGGGTTGCGCCAGGCACGTCGGGCACCACAGGGTCAGCCCCCGGGGAAAGCAACAGTATGTCGTAGTCCTCTTCGTATTGTTTGCCGTTGCGGTGGTTAAGAACCGTAACGGTCTTGTTTTTGCGGTCAATCGACAGTGCTTCGTTAAAGGTTCGCACATCGACATTGTAGCGGTTTCCGAACGAAACAGGAGTCTGCAAAAAGAGTTTCTTGCGTTCCTCAATGGTCTCGCCAATGTAATACGGAAGTCCACAATTTGCATACGAGATATGCTCGCCTTTTTCAAGCAGGATGATTTCAGCATCTTCGTTCAGCCGTCTGAGCCTTGCGGCAGCAGATGCACCTCCTGCCACACCACCGACAATTAAATATTTCATAGGTATATTTTTTTTAGGGTTTCCTCTTCGTTTTGCCAAGTCAGTTCCTTGGCGGCCGTTTTGCAGTTTTCGCAGCATTGCGCATAAAGTCCCGGGGTCTCTGTCAGTTTTCTCACCGTCCCGGCAATGTCCTCGGGCGAGAGACTCTTGGTCACAAGTCCCACACCATAATGGCTGACAATGGCGGCACGTTCTGTCAGGTTAGACACCACTTGCGGCGTGCCGGCGTGTATGTACTCGAATATCTTGTTGGGCAAACTGAAACGCAAATTGGCGCTTATGTCCCGGTCGAGTGCCATGCCTATGTCTGCTAACGCCGTATAGTTGAACAAGTTCTGTTGGTTCTGCCGTCCCACAAAAGTGATTCTGTCTTCTATTTTAAGTTCTGCCGCCATCTCCTTGAGGCGTGGCAGCACGTGGCCGTTTCCCACAATGAAAAGATGCGCCTGTGGCAGCAGCGCCATGGCCTGCACCAACTCTTCGCCTCCGCGACCCTCGTCAATGGCATTGCCTTGCAAAATCAAGACGGTCTTGTCGGCGGGCATGCCCAACGACGCTTTCGTGGCCGTCACCTGCTGATGGCGGGCCGGCGGAATGTTGCGCACCAGATATGGGCGTATGCCGTACTCTTTTTCGTATTGCTCTACAATAGACTGACTTACTGTGATAACCTTTTTGAGTTTCGGGAAACAGAAACGCTCTATCGAACTCCATACTTTCAAGGCGGCGGGATTGCTGACCACAGAAAGCTCGCCACAGAAGTACTCATGGCTGTCATAGACCAACTCTTTGTGGCGGATTCTGCTGACAAGGAAATTGGGCAGCAGCGTATCCAAATCATTGGCTATCAAGATGTCGCATCGTTTAAAGAGAAGATAGAAAAACAGGCGCACATTGTATTCTGCATAAAAGAGACAACCTTTACGGAAGAGCAACCTCAGCCGTTTGGTTTCGTAGTTTCGGGGGGACAATGCCGGCGAGTTCCCGTAGCAGCGTCCCACCAATGTTACCGTAAAACCGTTTCGCACAAGAAACTGCGCCACCTTGTCCACACGCGGATCCGTGTAGAGGTCGTTTGTGACAGACAATATGGCCCGTTTCATTACTCGGTAACGTTGCGGCCGTGGCAGTTTTTGTACTTCTTTCCACTTCCGCAGGGGCAGGGGTCGTTGCGTCCCACCTTCTTCTCCACGCGGATGGGCTGGCTGCCCTTGCCGCCCTGTGCCACTTGCTTGCCTCCGCCCGGCACCTCATCGCGCCCTGTTGTCAGTTTTTTTGCTTCTGACTGCGGCAATTGAGCCTCTCTCATCTGTGCCGGCTCCTCGGCCATAGGAATGAAGCCCTTGTTCAAGAAACTGACGATTTCCTGACTGATGCGGACAAGCAATTGGTCAAAAAGGTTGAAAGATTCGAGTTTATAGATCAACAACGGGTCTTTCTGCTCGTAGGAGGCATTCTGCACGCTGTCTTTAAGATCGTCCATGGCGCGCAGATGTTCTTTCCAGGCGTTGTCGATGACCGCCAACGTGATGCCTTTCTCAAACGAGAGCCCTACCTCGCGGCCTTTCGTCTCATAGCACTTCTTGAGCGGCGCAACGATGCTGATGTTCTTGTTGCCGTCCGTAAATGGAATGGCTATATTCTGAAAGCGGTCGCCATGTTCCAGATATACTTTCTCGATGACAGGATAGGCCTGCTCGCTTACATGTTTGATCTTCTCTTTGTAATGCTCATAAACGACAGGATAGAGTTTTCTCACCAAATTTTGCGGACGTTCCTGCAAGAAAAAGGACTCCTCAAAAGGTGTTTCGACTCCGAAAACCTTAATCATGTCCATACTGAACGCCTCAAAATCTTTGTCTTCCCAGTTTCTGTTGACAATCGTTTCGCACACATCTTCAAACATCTGGGAGATGTCGATGGCGAGGCGGTCGCCGAAGAGGGCATTGCGTCTTTTGCGATAGACTGTAGAACGCTGTTTGTTCATCACATCGTCATATTCCAGCAGCCGTTTACGGATTCCGAAGTTGTTCTCCTCCACTTTCTTTTGGGCGCGCTCTATAGATTTAGAAATCATCCTGTGCTGGATGACATCGCCGTCCTGGTGTCCCATCTGGTCCATAACCTTGGCGATACGGTCGGAGCCGAACAACCGCATCAAGTTATCTTCGAGAGAGACGAAGAACTGCGAGCTGCCGGGGTCACCTTGACGGCCCGAGCGGCCTCGCAGCTGGCGGTCCACACGGCGGGAGTCGTGGCGCTCGGTGCCGATGATGGCAAGGCCGCCCTTTTCCCTGACCGTCGGGGTAAGTTTGATATCGGTACCACGGCCTGCCATATTGGTGGCAATGGTAATCGTGCCCTCGTGGCCGGCTTCTGCCACAATGTCGGCCTCCTTCTTGTGCAATTTGGCGTTCAACACATTATGCGGCATCTTGCGCCGGGTCAGGATATTGGAGAGCAGTTCGGAAGTTTCCACCGAAGTGGTGCCCACCAGTACAGGTCTCCCCTCCTCGTGCAAACGGATAATCTCATCCACTACCGCCTTGTATTTTTCCCGTTTCGTCTTATAGACCAAATCATTGGCATCTTCGCGGATGACAGGTTTGTTGGTAGGAATAACCACCACGTCAAGTTTGTAGATATTCCAAAACTCGCCGGCTTCTGTCTCTGCCGTACCGGTCATGCCAGCCAGTTTCTTGTACATTCGGAAATAATTCTGCAAAGTAATCGTGGCGTAGGTCTGCGTGGCAGCCTCCACTTTCACGTTCTCCTTAGCCTCGATTGCCTGATGGAGACCATCGGAATAACGGCGGCCTTCCATAATACGTCCCGTCTGTTCGTCCACGATCTTAACCTTATTGTCAATAATGACATATTCCACATCCCTGGCAAACATCGTATAGGCTTTCAGCAGCTGGTGGATGGTGTGGATACGGTCGGAGGCGGCGGCGAAGTTGGTATAAATCTCATTTTTGCGAAGCGCTTTCTCCTGAGGGGTGAGCTGTTCCTTTTCCAGTTCAGCAATCTCTGCTCCCACGTCAGGCATGATGAACATCTTGGCCTCGTCGGCATCCTTGCTGACCAGGTCAATGCCCTTTTCCATAATATCTACCGTGTTCTGCTTCTCCTCGATAACAAAATAGAGTTCGTCGTCGATGAGCGGCATATTGCGGTTCTGGTCTTGCATAAAGAAAGACTCCGTGCGTTGGAGCACCTGCTTCATGCCGGGCTCGCTAAGGAACTTGATGAGTGCCGTATTCTTAGGCAGGCCACGATGAGCGCGGAGCAGCAGCATTGCGCTCTCATCTTGCGGTTTAGGGTCTGGATTTTCAGCCAGCATCTTCTTGGCCTTTGCCAGGATTTCGGTCACGTAAGCACGCTGTGCGTCATAGAGTTTCTGCACTATGGGCTTGTATTTGTCAAAATCCTGCTGGTCGCCTTTCGGGGTAGGGCCGGAGATGATGAGCGGGGTACGGGCGTCGTCAATCAACACAGAGTCCACCTCATCCACAATGGCATAGTTGTGCGGGCGTTGCACCAGTTCGCCAATGTTGCGTGCCATATTGTCACGCAGGTAGTCGAAGCCGAACTCATTGTTGGTGCCGTAGGTGATGTCGGCGTTATAGGCGCGGCGGCGCTCGTCGGAGTTGGGCTCGTGTTTGTCGATGCAGTCCACCGTCAGACCGAGGAACTCATAAAGGCGTCCCATCCATTCGGAGTCACGTTTGGCAAGGTAGTCGTTGACCGTAACCACGTGGACGCCCTTGCCCGGCAGCGCGTTGAGGTAAACCGGCAGCGTAGCCACGAGGGTCTTGCCCTCGCCCGTTGCCATCTCGGCGATTTTGCCTTCGTGCAGCACAATGCCGCCGATGATCTGCACATCGTAGTGGCACATGTCCCATGTAATCATATTGCCGCCGGCAGACCATCTGTTGTGGTAGCGCACCTTGTCGCCGTCAATCTCTATGCCGTCGTGCGTGGCGGCAAGGTCACGGTCCAACTGCGTGGCCGTAGCCTCGATGAACTCATTGTCCTTGAAGCGGCGGGCGGCCTCTTTCATCACCGAGAATGCCTCTGGCAGAATCTCGTCAAGCACCTCTTGCGTGGTCTTGTAAACCTTGTCCTCCAACTTTTCAACCTCCTTATAGAGGCTCTGCTTCTCCTCAACGGGGAGATCATAGTTCTCATCGAGGTATGTTTGGATCTCTTTCAAGCGGACTTCCTCTTTCTCAGTCGCCTTTCTTATCTGCTCTCTGAACTCTACAGTCTTGTGCCGCAGGTCGTCCGTCGAGAGGTCTTTGATGGTTTCGTAAGCCTGCAGCGTTCTGTTCAGTTTGGGCTGCAGTTCTTTCATATCTCTGTCGGCCTTGGTGCCGAAAATTTTAGTCAGGAAATTTGCCATATACAAACGGGTTTAAAGTCGGCAAAAATACAAAAATTGTGCCATAAGGATAAAACTGCCGAAATGACTGGCGGCAAGGAATCCGCCTGCATTTTTTTCATGCCCTTACAATAATAATTTGCGCCCGTTGCCGTTGAACGCTTACCTGCTTTTTTCACCAACAGGCATATTTTACAACATATCTTTTAAGATGAAGCGAAAATCAATCATTTTCTTGAGCATCATAGGCCTTGTTCTCCTGCTGTTGTGCGGTGCGGCAGGCCTTGTCATATTCGGGCCCAACACGCGGAACCATACAGCCGTCTCTGTCACCATTCCGCGCAACGCCGACTACGAGCAATTGCTCGACACGTTAGAGAGCCACGGCATCTTGCGGAGCGAGACCACTTTCTTTACGGTTTCCAAAGCCATGAAGTTCAAAACCGTCCGGGTCGGGCACTATACCATCACGCCCAACATGAGCAACTACAAGTTAGTACGACTGCTGCGTGCCGGCCAGCACTATCCCGTCCGGTTTTCATTCAACAACATCAGAACCCTCGACCAGTTTGCAGAAAAAGCTTCCAACACATTCTTTTTCAGCAAAGAAGAGTTACTGAATTTACTGCATGACCCTGCCTTCCTGAAAAAATACAACATGGACGTCTTCACCTGTCCGGCGATGTTCATCCCCAACAGTTACGAGTTTTACTACGATGTCACAGCCGAAGACTTTGTTAACCGCATGTTCCGGTACTATCAGTTATTCTGGGACAAAAACCGGCTTGAGCGGGCCGAAGCCATCGGACTCACCCCCGTAGAGGTTGTGACCTTGGCCTCGATTGTTGAAGAAGAAAACAGCCGTGCCAAAGAAAAGGCCGTCATTGCCGGGCTCTATATGAACCGCCTGAAAAAAAACATGCTTTTGCAGTCGGACCCCACCGTCAAGTTTGCCCTTCGCGACTTCTCGCGCCAGCGGATCCTGAACGCCGACTTGCAGATAGACTCTCCGTACAACACCTACAAATTCAAGGGATTGCCGCCCGGGCCCATACGCTTCCCCGAGGCTTCCACGGTTGACTCCGTGCTTCATTATGCACACCATAATTATCTGTATATGTGTGCCAAGGAAGACTTTTCGGGATACCACAACTTTACGCCAAGCGCAAGCCAACATGCCCGGAATGCCATGCGGTACCGGGCTGCATTGAACAGACGCAACATCAAACGCTGAACAATTTTTATTATGAAAGACAAAAACAGCATCGGCATAGACATCGGCGGCACCAACACCGTCTTCGGACTTGTAGAAGGCGACGGCAACATTGTGGCGAGGAGTGCCATCAAGACCCAAGAGTACCGCACCATAGCGCAGTACATCGGGGCGATAGAGGAAAACATAGTCCGGCTGACGGCCACCTGCGGCACTGGCAGCGTGTGCGGCATCGGCATTGGGGCGCCAAGCGGCAACTTCTACAAAGGCTGCATCGAGGCACAGGCCGCCAACCTGCCCATCAAAGAGCACATCCCGCTGAAGCAGTTATTGGAACACGACCTGCATTTGCCCGTCACGGTGGACAATGACGCCAATGCTGCCGCATACGGCGAACTGATGTTCGGCGGGGCTGTGGGCATGCGCGACATCATTATGATCACCCTCGGCACCGGCGTGGGCAGTGGCATCGTGGTTGACGGGAAACTCGTACACGGCCATTCGGGGCTTGCCGGCGAACTCGGTCACAGCACCGTGTTTCCCGACGGCAGAACCTGCCACTGCGGACGAAAAGGCTGCCTCGAAGCATACGCCTCGGCTGACGGCATTTGCAACAATTACAAAGAACTGCTTGAGCATCAAGGAAATCCGCTCACACCAGCACAGGCAGAGACGCTAACTTGCAAGCAAATCGGCGAACTTGCCGCGAGTGGCGACTCCACGGCAGCGGCGGCTTACGACCGGACCGCTTACGCCTTAGGCATCGCGCTCGCCAATGCAGTGAACTTCTCCTCGCCGCAAGCCATATTCCTGACCGGCGGACCTACGCGCGTAGGTGACATACTCTTGAAACCGCTGCGCAAGCATTTCAGCGAACATCTGCTCTTTCTGTATCAGGGCACTGTAACCTTGCAACGCTCTGCCCTCCCCGACAGCGATGCCGCCTTGCTGGGTGCCGCTGCCCTGTGCTTGTAACAGCGTTTTAAAAACAAAGCGACGAAAGACTGCGAAGTGTTTGCGGTGAGGATGGAATCATACAGAACCCAATATTCCATAGTTCCACATTCTCAAACCTAATCAGGCTTAAGAAACAAGACTACAAATACATAAAGAGCCAAATATGCCTGAAGAAACACGTTTAGTGTGATGTAAGAAGAAAAATATCAACACAAAATTGTTTGTAACATATCCGTCCTGATTCCTTTCAGTTTGCACCTTTTTTTGCTATTTTAGCCGCCTCATAATGCTACGCCGAAAAAACAGACAACTGTTTTTAGCATAAACCATTACGAGTGCTCTTCAGACAACAGAGTCCGAATTTCGCGCAGCATTCATTATGAGAAGAAAAAAAGAAGCACGAACATAAAAACGCTGACCTTTGCCTATGAGTGATTTATCCCTTTTTGGATCAAACAATAACACCGCCCCGGACGAGAACACACCTGAAAGCCAAACCACGCCTGACAACACGGGGCAAACCATGCCACAAGCATCAGGAAACGCCGCATCGCAGCCAGAGAACCGCAAAACTTACAGCAAGACAGAAATCTTTGCCGATGTGGTGAACTATTTCGGCGGCGATGAACTGGCGGCCGGCGTGTGGATTGACAAGTACGCGCTCAAAGACAAGGACGGCAACCTTGTGGAACGGACGCCCGAAGAGATGCACCACCGTCTGGCACGCGAGTTTGCCCGCATCGAGGGCCGCTATGTGAACCCGATGGGCGAGGAGTTCATCTTCTCGCTGTTCGACCGTTTCAAATACGTCATCCCACAAGGCAGCCCGATGGCCGGCCTCGGCAACAACGACCAGATTGTCTCCCTCTCCAACTGCTTTGTCATCGGCAATGCCAGCAACTCAGACTCTTACGGCGGCATCATGAAGATGGACGAAGAACAGGTGCAGTTGATGAAACGGCGCGGCGGCGTGGGTCACGACCTTTCCGACATCCGCCCGGCAGGCAGCCGCGTGCAGAACTGCGCCCTGAGCTCCACCGGCGTGGTGCCCTTTATGGAACGCTACTCCAACTCCACGCGCGAGGTGGCGCAAGACGGCAGACGCGGAGCCCTTATGCTCTCTATTGCCATCCGGCACCCGGATTCCGAACAGTTCATCGATGCCAAAATGACCGAGGGCAAGGTCACCGGCGCCAATGTCTCCGTCAAAATCGACGACGACTTTATGGAGTGCGTGCGCAACAACACCCCTTACGTTCTGCGGTATCCCGTAGATTCTGCCAACCCCGTCTTCACAAAGGAGATTGATGCCACAAAACTTTGGAAGAAAATCATACACAATGCCTGGAAGTCGGCTGAACCCGGCATCCTCTATTGGGACACCATCCTGCGCGAGTCGGTGCCCGACTGCTACAAGGACGAGGGCTTCGGCACCGTATCTACGAACCCCTGCGGAGAAATCCCGCTCTGCCCGTACGACAGCTGCCGCCTGATAGCCATGAATCTCTACAGTTATGTGGAGAACCCCTTTACAGACAAAGCCTATTTCAACATGTCGCTCTTCAAAGAACACGTCCAGTACGCCCAAAGGCTGATGGACGACCTCATCGACCTTGAGATGGAGAAGATTGACAGAATTTTGGAAAAGATTGAAAGCGACCCCGAAAGCGACGACATCAAGCGGGTGGAGAAAGAACTCTGGCTCAAGATCCGGCTACAGTCTTCAAAAGGACGACGCACCGGCCTTGGCATCACGGGCGAGGGCGACATGCTTGCCGCGTTGAACATCCGCTACGGCTCCGACGAGGGCAATGCCTTCTCAACGGAGGTCCACAAGCAACTGGCACTCGCGGCTTACCGTTCCTCGGTGACCATGGCCAAAGAGCGCGGGGCTTTCCCCATCTACAGTTGCATAAAAGAGGGACACAACCCCTTCATCCAACGGTTGCGCCAAGCCGACCCGAAACTTTATGAGGACATGATCCGCTACGGACGCCGCAACATCGCCCTGCTGACCATCGCGCCCACAGGCAGCGTGAGCATCTGCACCCAAACCACCTCCGGACTCGAACCGGCATTCAACGTCATCTACAAACGCCGCCGGAAAGTCAACCCGAACGACATGTCTATCAAGAAGACTACCGTAAAAGACGTGATGGGCGACAGTTTTGAAGAGTATCTCGTCTTTCACCAGAAGTTCCTCAAATGGGCCGAAGTCAACGGCTACACTTACGAGCAAATGACCCAAATGGATGAAAAAGAGCTCCAACAACTGGTGGAAAAGTCGCCGTACTATAAATCTACTGCCGCCGACACCGACTATCTCAAAAAGGTAGAGTTACAAGGTTCTGTGCAGAAATGGGTTGACCACTCCATCTCCGTCACCGTGAATTTGCCCGCCGACATCTCGGAGCAGACCGTAGCCGACCTCTACATGAAGGCTTGGCAAGTAGGCTGCAAAGGGCTCACCGTATATCGGGAGGGCTCGCGCGACGGCGTGCTCATCACCCAGACAAGCGAGAAAAAAACCGAAAAAGCCGCTGCCCAGTCCAAGAATTTCAAACGCCCCAAAGAACTGCAAGCCGACATTATCCACTTCAAGAACAACAACGAGGACTGGGTCGCCTATATCGGACTTTACAACGACAAACCTTACGAAATCTTCACAGGAAAAACCGGCGAGGAGAATTTCCAACTGCCCAAATGGGTGGAACACGGGTTCATCATCAAAAACAGGCACGAGGACGGCACTAAGTCGTACGACTTCAGATACTACGACAAGGCCGGATATGAAGTCATCTTGCGCGGACTTGACCGCTGTTTCAACCAGGAGTTCTGGAATTATGCCAAGATGACCTCCGCATTGCTGCGCAACGGCATACCGGTCAACAACATCGTCAACATCATCTCCGGACTCAACTTCAGACAAGAGAGCATCAACTCGTGGCGCAACGGCGTATGCCGGGCACTCAAGAAGTTCATTCAGGACGGCACCAAACAGAAAGGCGTGGAATGTCCAAACTGCCACCGCCTTGACTCTATGGAGTTCAAAGAGGGCTGCCTTGTTTGCTCCAATTGCGGATACTCTAAATGCGGTTCATAATCAAGTAAATGCAGAATAATGGATAGCAACAGCAACATCGTCAATTTATTCATCCCTTGCCAGATGGACATGTTCCAGCCGAACACGGCATTCAGCGTCATCACCATACTGGAACGCATCGGCATCAGAGGCCAGTACATTGAAGAGCAAACCTGCTGCGGACGGCGCTTCTTTTTGGAGGGCGAATTGGAATATGCCCAAGATTTGAGCAGTCAGATAATGCAGAATTATAACGGTTACAACGGTAAAGTAAAACTACCGCTTGTGATTCCCGACTGCAGTTGTGCAGGATATATGAAAAAAGAGTACCGGAATGTTTTAAAAAATGTGGTTCTGCCGCAAGAACTCGACCAATTTGTTTCAAACGTCTGGGAACTGTGCGACTACATTGTCAACGTCAAACACATTGAGTGTCTTGAGAACTCCTTTGAGGGCGATGTCTTCTATTTCAAGTCTTGCGCCGCTCGCAACCTCTACCCCTCGAATGATGCACCTGAAACCTTGCTGCGCAACACAAAAGGGCTCAACTTGATGCTAAACGAAGAGATAAACACCTGTTGCGGTGCAAACGGACGTTTTGCCTTGTCAAATCCCAACGACATGGAGTGCCTCACGGGAGAGATTGTCAGAAAAATCACAGAAACTTCGCACATCGACTACATCACCTCCACCGACATCCATTGCCTTCAACATATAGACGCCTACAAGGAAGCGCACAACCTGGACTTTGAAGTCATCCACATTGCCGACATTCTAAAAGGGGAACAATAAGTTTCTTTCTTCAGAGAATTTTTTCAGAAAAGATTCAGAAAACCACATAAATAAAAAAGGCCCTCTTGGGAAGGACCTTTTTTAAAATCAAACATTATGAACAAAATATCATTAGTTCCGCGTCTCCTGAGCAGGAATCACAGAAACATATGATCTATCCTTGTGGGTTTTCTTGAAAGAGACGGTTCCATCGATAAGAGCATACAACGTATGATCTCTTCCCATACCTACATTCTGTCCCGGATTGTGAACCGTACCTCTTTGGCGAACGATGATGTTGCCAGCTTTGGCGAATTGACCGCCAAATATTTTAAGACCCAATCTTTTGCTTGCTGATTCGCGGCCGTTCTGTGAACTGCCGACGCCTTTTTTATGTGCCATATTCTATTTTCTTTTTTAATTAATGATAACTATAAGGTAATGTCATCAATTTTAATGGAGGTCAGATACTGACGATGACCATTCAATTTCTGAAAACCTTTTCTTCTTCTTTTCTTGAAAACGAGGACTTTGTCGCCTTTGAGGTGTTTGAGCACCGTTGCGGTAACAGAAGCACCGGAAACGGTAGGCGTACCAACTTTGACGTTGCCGTCATTTTCAACCAACAGTACGCTGTCAAACTTCACTTGCGTACCCTCTTCAGCCTGAAGGCGCTGAACATAGACCTTGCGGTCTTTTTCAATCTTGAATTGCTGCCCGGCTATCTCTACAATTGCATACATTATTTTATCTGTTTTTTTGTTTGTTCTTAAAACGGCTGCAAAAATAGAAAAATTATCATTACGTGCAAATAGTCTGCAATTTTTTTTGACGATTTTCGTTATTTTCTCTGTATGGCATTGAAAATATATATGAAAATGAACAAGACAAACATCATTAAGCATTTGATTATCAGTCTTATAGTGTTTTTATCATATTCCGTGACAACTTTGGCACAAACATCCGGCGGGCGATACGAAATGGTAGATTTGACCCGTGCGGCCGAAGAGTCCGTGAATGCAGTAGTATATATAAAGACGGAATTTATGCAGAAAAATTCTGCTTGGGACGACTTTTTCGGGGGCACGATATGGGAGAATCTGTTCGGTTCCGCACCGAGTCTCTATCCGGTTCAGGCTGCGGGTTCAGGCGTGATTGTCTCCGCCGACGGCTACATCATCACGAACAACCATGTAGTAGAAGATGCGGTCCGCGCCACCATCACGCTGAATGACAAACGCGAATACCAGGGCACCATCGTGGGAACCGATCCCGTCTCCGACCTTGCCCTTATCAAAATAGAAGAAAAAGGGCTTCCCTATCTTGAATTTGCCAATTCCGACTCCGTCAAGATCGGGCAATGGGTGCTGGCCGTCGGCAATCCGATGAACCTCACCTCAACCGTCACCGCGGGCATCATCAGTGCCAAGTCGCGCCTGCTCAACACCACCACGGGGCGCGTCAAAACGGAAGAGACCTACTTGCAGACAGACGCCGCCGTCAACTCGGGCAACAGCGGCGGTGCGTTGGTCAATGCTTCAGGCAAACTCATCGGCGTCAACACGGCCATTGCCTCCGGCAACGGATACTATACAGGCTACTCGTTCGCCATCCCCTCCAATATTGTCAAGAAAGTCTATGATGACCTGAAAAAATACGGCAAGGTGCAGTCTGCCTTTTTGGGTGTCTCCATAGCCGAACTGAATGCGTCCTTGGCCAAAGAATACGGTCTCGACGACGTGCGCGGCGTCTATATCGCCGAAATTGCCACCGACGGCGCCGCCGCCAACAACGACTTTCAGGAAGGCGACGTAATCGTTGAGATCTGCGGACTGCCCACCAACAGCCTCGCTGAAGTGCGCAACGTGCTCAAAACAAAATCTCCCGGCGATGTCGTATCCGTCACCATCATCCGAAATCACGAAAAAAAACACCGGCATGTAACTTTATTGAACAGCGAGGGTACAACGGAGATTATCGGAGAATAAAAAGCACCGGCATTTGATGACATCAACAAAATCATTCCTATAGGTTAAAATTTTATATCTTTTTATTATATATATTGTATGAGACAATTAAAAATTTCAAAATCCATCACCAACCGCGATTCTGCTTCATTAGACCGTTATCTTGCCGACATCGGCAAGGAGAGCATGATCAGCGCAGAGGAGGAAGTAGAATTGGCGCGCAAAATCAAAGCGGGCGACGAGGAGGCCTTGAATAAACTGACCACCACAAACCTGCGGTTTGTGGTTTCTGTGGCAAAACAGTACCAAAACCAGGGCATCAGTTTGCAAGACCTCATCAACGAGGGGAACGTTGGCCTGATAAAGGCCGCCAAGCGTTTTGACGAGACCCGCGGCTTCAAGTTCATCTCATACGCAGTTTGGTGGATCCGCCAGTCTATCCTGCAAGCTATTGCAGACCAGTCACGCATCGTACGTCTTCCGCTCAACCAAGTCGGCGTAATCAACAAAATAAAGAAAGAGACTGCCCGTCTGGAGCAGACCCTCAAACGTCTGCCCACCACCGAGGAGATTGCCGAGGCCATTGACATGCCCGTGTATAAGGTTTCCGAAATCATGAAGATGAACAAC
Organism: bacterium; assembly: GCA_963643165.1. Lineage (GTDB taxonomy): Bacteria > Bacteroidota > Bacteroidia > Bacteroidales > WCHB1-69 > F23-D06. The sequence continues at coordinate 17,896 of CAVIJD010000009.1, forward strand.
CACCCGCAGTCTATCGACTCGCCCATCTCCCCGAACGAGGAGACCCGCTTTGTGGACATCTTCGTACACGACAACGACGAAGACACGGACAACATCCTGATTAAGGAGTCCCTCTCCTCCGAGATCCACGACCTTTTGAAGACCCTGCCCGACAAAGAGCAGGAGGTGCTGAAACTCTTCTATGGCATTGACACCTCGCACGAACACACTCTTGACGAGATCGGCGACCGTATGGAACTGTCGAGAGAGCGGGTCAGACAAATCAAAGAGCGCGCCCTGAAACGTCTGCGCCAAAACAGCAAGAACAAGAACCTAAAAAGTTACCTATAGCCGATTCTCTACCTCAGCCGATGCTTCGATTACAAAGACTGGTCTTTCTGTGCTGTCTGCTGTTCTGCCTGACCGTCATGCTGTGGGCGTGCGGCCGCAAGGCGGGCAACGAGACCCCGAAACCCGTGGCCTATTTCCGCATCGACATCCCGGATCACCGCTATGTTCACACAGACACGACCCTGCCGTTTCAGTTTGAACGCTCCGCCGAAACAGACGTGGCCATCGTTCCGAAAGAGAAAGGCTCTTGCTGGATTGACTTAGAATACCCCGCCCTGAACGCGACCCTGAAACTCACCTATCTTCCAATACGGAACGCCGACAGTCTGCGCGACCTCATCGTCCGTGAAGACAAGATGGTGAAATTCCATTATCAGAAAGCCGAAGATGTCGAGTACTCCATCGTCAAAGATGCCGAAGACCGGCTTTGGGGTCAGATTTATGACATCGAGGGACGGGAAGTCGCCACGCCTTTCATTTTCTGGCTGACCGACAGTTCGCGCCATTTCCTGCGCGGGTCGCTGTATTTCAATTTCACACCCAACAACGACTCCCTGGAGCCCGTAATCAAATACTTACGAGAAGATGCCCTGCATTTTGTCAACACTTTTCAATGGAAATAAACCTGTAACGTCCAGCACTATGACAACTTCCCATAAACGGCCGCGCCTCAGCACCGCAATGCTTCCTTTTCTGCTGACCTTTCTCATTTGCTGGTCGGCGGCGGCTCAGACAAACCTTAAGATGATGCAGTACAACTTGATGTACTACACCAACACTTCCGGCGTCTCCGGCTGCACCCCCTCCACCAACAACCTCAACACCAAAGACAGCTGCCTGCGCACCATCTTCCATCACGTCGCCCCTGACGTGTTCTGCGTTTGCGAGATAGGAACCAGCGAAACGTACGCGGAAAGGATCCTCAACAATGTCATCAACATCAACGGCATTAACCGTTACAAACGGGGACCACTCACCCACTATTCCGGCGGAACCATCGCCAACATGATCTACTACGACACGACGAAACTTACCCTGTGTGACTCCTATTACATCACAACCCAATACCGCGACATCAACGGATACAAAATGCACGTCAACGGCAGCATGTACAACGGCGACAGCACTTTCATCACATTCTGGATCATGCACCTCAAAGCCGGCCAGTACGAGTCGGCGCAGACCGCTCGACACACGCAAGCACAGCGGTTGATGGAACGCATCTCATCGTCGGGGATTCCGGGGAACTACGTTGTTTCCGGCGACTTCAACATCTACCGCGACTCCGAACCGGCTTATCAGGAGATGGTGAACTACTCCAACAGCCTCTTTCGCCTGTACGACCCCATAGACCGGGCGGGCGAATGGAACAACAACGGCCAATTTGCAGACATCCACACCCAGTCAACCCACGCTTACGACTCGGAAGGCTGCTTCTCCACCGGAGGAATGGACGACCGTTTCGACTTCATTCTGGTTTCTCCGTACATCTACTACGGCAGCAACGGCGTGCAAGTAGTGCCCGAAACCTATCACGCGTTAGGGCAAGACGGCGAGCATTTCAACAAATCGCTCGTCCAGCCGCAAAACAACTCCCTGCCCCAAGAGGTCATCAATGCCCTTTACCGGCAGTCTGACCACCTGCCCGTCATCACCGAGTTTGCCATCGACGGGAGCTCCGGGATCGACGAACAGGCGACATTATGCTTCATGAAAGCGGTGAACCCCGTGAACGACAAACTCACCTTGCATGTTCAAAGCCTTGTGGCCGACGACTGCACATTCGAGTTGTTCTCCGTTGACGGCAAAAAACTCTGCACCTACACGGAACATCTTACCACACAACCTTGCAGGTTAGACTATCCTTTCAATTTCCCCAAAGGCATATACATCCTCAAGGCAACCGGGAAGCAACTGCCTCGGCAGGTTTTCAAACTCATAAAACAATAATCTGCGAAAAAAAGTATATCTTTGCGCCTTTTATTAACCCAACAAAAACCATATTATGGCAGAACTAGTAGCAAACAGATACTCGGACGAAGACCTTGAAGAATTCAGGGCACTCATCCTGAAGAAGATTGAGGAGGCAAAAAAATCGATGGAAGTCTATCAGGAAGCCTACTCCGGCAGCGGCAATGACACGATGGACACGGCGCCCACTTTCAAGAATCTGGAAGACGGGAACCAAGTGCTCTCCAAAGAGGAAAACAGCCGTCTGGCGAACCGTCTGAACAGATACATCGCCAATCTTGAGTCGGCTTTGGTCCGCATCGAGAACAAAACCTACGGAATCGACCGCATAACGGGCAAACTCATCCCCAAAGAGCGTCTTAGGATTGTGCCTCACGCCACCCTTGACATCGACACCAAACTCAACGAAAAAAAGAAATAGGCTTTGAGCAAGCAAAAGAAATACCTTCTGGTTTCGGGCATCGTCATCGTTGTGATCTTGTTTTTTGACCAGTTGCTGAAGATTCTGGTCAAAACAAACATGACCTTGGGGGAAACCATTCCTGTGTTGGGCAATTGGTTCAACCTCTGCTTCATAGAAAACGAAGGTATGGCTTTCGGATTGAGTTTCGGGCAGAACATCGGCAAACTGTTATTGTCGCTGCTGCGTATCGCACTGGTAGCCTTTATGGTGTGGTACATCTTGCGCCTCATCAAGCAGAACAAAATGGACTGGGGGCTGCTGATCACGTTCAGTCTGATTGTAGCCGGCGCTGTCGGCAACATCCTCGACTGCCTGTTTTACGGGCCGGTATTCAGTGAAAGCACCGTCACAACTGTCGCAACCATGTTCCCTGACGGGGGCGGTTATGCGCCGGTCTTCTACGGGAAAGTGGTGGACATGTTCTATTTCCGGCTTTTCCCGATACCCGAAGGCTTCCCGTTGTGGGGAGGTTCCTACTTTTTCCCTGCCGTCTTCAACCTTGCCGACTGTTGTGTGACGGTTGGCATCGTGCTGCTGTTGATTTTCAGCAACCGCATATTCGGCGAAAAAGAGAAAAACGGGAAAAAAGAGAGCGGGAACGCCGCCGAAGTCTCTATTCCGCAACAACATCATTGACATAATCAACATCAAAATAAACTTCATTAAAACCAAAGCAATGAAAGTATTATCCTCACTGAAAAAATTCGTATTGCTGGCCGTGCTGGCCGTGTTCGGTACCTCTGCATTTGCCATCAACCCGCCCGACGAGGGCATGTGGTTGCCCATGTTCATCAAGGACTACAACTATGCCACTATGTCGAAAATGGGACTGCACCTCACGCCCGAGCAGCTTTACAGCATCAACAACTCCTCGCTCAAGGACGCCATCGTCCAATTGGGTGACGGGTTCTGCACCGGCGAGATGGTCTCGCGCAACGGCCTGATGTTCACCAACCACCATTGCGGCTACTCTTCCGTTGTGGAGCTCTCTTCTGTTGACCACAACTATCTGAAAGACGGATTCTTCGCTATGAGTTTAGAAGAGGAACTTCCCGCCAACTTCCACGTCAACTTTCTCGAAAGAATGGAAGATGTCACCGCTGTCGTCTTGAAAGACGTCACCAAAAACATGGGCGAAGAGGCTCGCGGCAAAGCCATTGCCACTGCCATCAAAACGCTGCAGAAAGAGAACTCCGCTGACGGCCGTTATAAAGTCGTGGTGAAACCTTTCTATGAGGGCAACGAGTACTACATGTTCATCTACACCACCTACGAAGATGTTCGTCTGGTATGCGCTCCTCCCAGCTCCATCGGCAAGTTCGGCGGTGACACCGACAACTGGATGTGGCCGCGTCACACGGGCGACTTCACCGTCTTCCGCATCTACACGGCACCCGACGGATCGCCGGCAAAGTACTCTAAAGACAACGTGCCCTTCCATCCGAAACATTTCCTCCCGGTCAGCTTGAAAGGCTACCAGCCTGGCGACTACACGATGATTTGGGGTTATCCCGGCACCACAGAGCGTTTCAAGACCTCTTTTGAAGTGGAGAACGCCATCAACATTGATGGTCCCGCCATCTATGAACCGCTCGACATCATCCTGCCCGTCATCAGCGACGCCATGAATGCCGACGCCGCCGTAAGACTGAAATATGCCGACGGATATGCCGGACTCGCCAACTACTGGAAAAACCAGAAAGGTATGGTTTCAAGCCTCAAGGCTCTCAATGTAGTAGGAACAAAACAACTGCAAGAGAAAAACCTCACCCAATGGATCAACGCTGACAACAACCGCAAAAGCAACTACGGCACTTGCCTGCAAGAGATTGAAAAGGTCTGCAAGAACATCGACGGCAATGCTTACAAGGCTATGATGAATGCCAATATGATGCTTTCCGCTTCTTCGACGCTGCTCGCCGCTTGGCGCACCCACAACAGCCTTTCCCTCGAAAAGGGCGAAAAGAGCTTCTCCGACGCTAAAGTCAAAAAGCTCCTCGAAGTTTACGACAATGTCAACAGCGACAAGGACATCGCCACAGAAATCAAGATCATCATGGCTACGATGAAAATCTGGAACAACATTCCGGAATCCTACCGTCCTGACCTCAACGGCATGCTGGCTCAATATTTCAAAGGTAATGTTGACAACTTCGAGAAAGCCCTTTCCTCCTCCATCTTCATCTCCAAAGAGAACCTGGAGAACTTCTTGAAGAAACCCTCCAACAAAGTGCTCGACAAAGACCCCATCCACCTCTATCTGCAGACGCTCACCAATGTGGTGCTCGTGAACCAGCACATTTATGACGATATGAGCAATTTGGACGTTCCTCGCCGCACTTACCTCGCCGCATTGAAAGAAATGAACAAGGAAACACCGATGTACCCGGATGCCAACAGCACAATGCGTACCACCTTCGGCACCGTTTGCGACTATTATCCGGCTGACGGCGTACACTACAATTATTTCACGACTACAAAAGGCATCCTTGAAAAAGAAAAACCGGGCGACCCTGAGTTTGACGTGCCCGCTCAGTTGAAGAAACTCATCCTCAACAGAGACTTCGGCCAATATGCTGACAAAGACGGCGACCTGCACGTCTGCTTCCTCTCCAACAATGACATCACCGGCGGCAACTCCGGAAGCCCGATTATGAACGGCAACGGCGAACTCATCGGACTGGCATTCGACGGCAACTGGGAAGCACTGAGCAGCGACATCGTGTTCAACACCAATCTCCAACGCTGCATCAACGTGGATGTCCGCTATGTCTTGTTCGTCATCGACAAATTCGGCGGAGCCGGCTATCTGCTCAACGAAATGGACATCAGAAAATAAGGACTTGTTCTTAAGAAAAGTGAAGCCTGAACGGAGATTATCCTGTCAGGCTTTTCTTTTCCTTGAAAAACTAATCTTTTCAACACATAACACACAAAATTCAAGCAATATGAAACGTACCGCACAAACATTCATCGTAATTGCATTGCTGTTCAGCACTTTGACGGCATGTGCGCAAAAGAAAGGAACCCAGATTATGGAACAGAAAAGCAAAATCCTTGTGGCCTATTTTTCCGCAACCGGAACTACTGAAAGCGTGGCCAAGATGATTGCCACAGCCACCGGCGGAGAACTTTACACTATCCAGCCCGAAAAGAAGTACTCCTCGGCCGACTTGGACTGGACGGTCAAGTCGTCGCGCTGCTGCCAAGAGAACGACAACCCTAAGTCACGTCCCGCTTTCATAAAAGAGAAAGAGAACCTCAACGACTACGATGTCATCTATTTGGGCTACCCGAATTGGTGGAACATGGCGCCGCGCATCATCAACACGTTCATTGAGGCCTACGGGCTGCAAGGCAAAACGGTCATCCCGTTCATGACCTCCGGCGGAAGCAGAATCGAAAACTCCGTCAAGATTCTCCGGAACGACTATCCTGAGATAAAATGGCAAAATGGCAAACTGCTCAACAACGTCACGCAAGATGATGTGAACGAGTGGGTGAAAAGCGTGAAATAGAGACCCCGACTCTGATTTATTCGGGCAACAAAAAAGGCAGACTTTTCAGTCTGCCTTTTTTGTTAGGGTAGCGTTTACCGGAACGAGGCTTTTTTCCTTATACATATCCTGCGGATTTGTGCCTTGAATGCCTTGCGGAATAGGCTGGCCTATCATCTCAAAAAAATGCGTCCAAAAAGGAGGGAAAGTCCCGTCTGGCGACTTGAAATTCATGGGTGCGGCCTTGAAAATATGTTTGCCAGAAGCCGTAATGTAAGAATCCCGAACCAATTCGCTGCAATATAACTCTTCATTGTCAGGGAGGAAAGCCATATCGTAAGCCCTGCCGAGAAATTGTTTAGACTGCTCCACATATCGGGCGGCGTCCTTGCTGTTGCGCAAACGTTTCACAACAAACAGCGGCAGACTGCCATCCTCCAAAGTAAAGTCGGCGAAAAGCGTGTCAACAGGATGCCGGTCAATCCCGTGCTTGATAGTAGCATCAATAATCCAGAGAGAATCTCCCTGTCTTTCAAGGATTGCCACGTGAATAAAGCGCAGCAGGTCATCGTGTCCGGTAGCGGCGGCAATGGCGCCTGCCATATCGGAGGTGTCGCCAATATCATAATCGACAGGGATACCCACAAACACAAGGTCGCCGTTCTGCAGCGCATTTTTGTCAGAAAACTGTTTCGGAGTTGAACAGGCGGCCGTGAAAAGTGCGAAAGCCGCAAGCATCCAGAATAAGAATTTAGAGCCTTCCATCGATCAAATCTCTTTTAAGAACACCTTTAACATCATAAACCACACCATTCTCCTTGACGAGCGAACGGATATCGAGGTCCAAGAACTCCTTGTGGGACACTGCCAGGATCACAGCGTCAAACTGTTCGCCCTGTTGGAGTTGGCCACAAACGGCGATGCCATACTCATCAAAAACCTTGTCAGGATTTGCCCAAGGGTCATATACGGTAATATCATGGGTGTATTCTGTCAAAGTGTGGTAAATATCGACCACTTTCGTGTTGCGGATGTCCGGGCAGTTCTCCTTGAAAGTAATGCCGAGAATCAGCATTTTAGCATCTTTGACAAGAATACCTTTTTTGTTCATGCACTTGATGGCTTGGTTAGCCACGTATGCGCCCATGCCGTCGTTGAGGCGGCGGGCGTTGCTCATCACGCGGGGCAACACACCATAAACTTGCGCCTTCTGTATCAGGTAATAGGGGTCCACCGAAATGCAGTGACCGCCTACAAGTCCAGGGCTCAACTTGATGAAATTCCATTTGCTGGAGGCGGCTTCAATCACATCGTGCGTGTCGATACCCATCGCGTTGAAAATCTTGGCCAGTTCGTTCATGAAGGCAATGTTCACATCACGCTGCGAATTTTCAATGATTTTGGAGGCTTCCGCCACTTTTATGCTTGGGGCTTTGTGGGTGCCGTTCACCAAAACGCTGTTATAGACATCATCCACCAGTTGGGCGACCTCAGGTGTGGAACCGGACGTCACTTTCCGGATTTTCTCCACCGTATGCTCTTTGTCGCCCGGATTGATGCGTTCCGGGGAGTAGCCAGCATAGAAGTCCACATTGAAGCGAAGTCCAGACACCTTTTCAACCACAGGCAGACACTCCTCTTCGGTAACGCCGGGATAGACGGTTGACTCATAAACCACTACAGGCTTGTCGTGGATGCCTTTCTCCCGCTGTTTCTTGAAAATCGAGCCCACCGTTTCGGAGGCGCTCCACAGGGGTTTCAGGTCTGGGCGGTTGTTCTCATCTACCGGTGTAGGCACCGCCACCACAAAAAAGTTGCAGTCGAGCAAGTCGTCCGTTGAAGTTGTGCAGAAGAATCCGTGGTTGTCGAGCGCGTCCTGGAGCAGGGTGTCAGCGACCTCGAGGGTGGCGTCATGTCCTGACATCAAAGCATCTACGCGCTTTTGGTTCATATCGTAGCCTATGGTTGGGTATTTGGTGGAGAAAAGTCGCGCCAAAGGCAACCCCACATATCCAAGACCGACGACAGCAATTTTGATGTTTTTCATTATCTGTAATCTATCAAATTAAAAGCGGGCAAAAATAACATAAAATCGCCTATCAAGCAAAGGTTTTTTCAGAACAATCGGCAAATGAAGAGAACAAAAAAGGAGCACATCCTTGATGTGCTCCTTTTGGTGAGAGGTCTCTTCCAGATTCGAACTGGAGTCAACGGTTTTGCAGACCGGTACCTAACCACTCGGCCAAGAGACCTGCTGTTTGAGGCTGCAAAAATACGATTATTTTTTTAATAACCAAATTTTTTTATTTGTTCGGATACGGAATAACTATATCGTCGCAATACTCACAACGATACGAACGTTTTTCCTTGTTCACGAGATGAAAAACATGGTCAAAATAACGCTCCACAGAGGTGACGCATCTCGGATTTTTGCATTGAATGATGTTCGTGATCGTCTCCGGCACTTCCAGTTTCACCTTATTGATGATTTTGCCGTTCTCGATGATATTGACGGTGGCATTCGGGTCGATAAGGCCGAGAAAGTCATAGTTGATATCGATGACATTATTGATTTTGATGATATCTTTCTTTCCCATCTTCTCGCTGTAGGCATTGATAATCAAAGCCACATTATAGTCGGCCTTGTCCAAATGCAGGTAGTTGAAAACCGTGATGCCATAGCCTGCCTTGATGTGGTCAATGACAATTCCTTTTTCTATACTGGTAACTTCCAACATGATTGCTTGTTTTAATAAATTCCTAAAAGTTTTAGTATCAGAGCCATACGGACGAACATACCATTTTTGGCCTGGTTGAAGTACTGTGCTCGCGGGTCATCGTCAACCTCGGGGCTGATTTCATTCACGCGTGGCAGCGGGTGCAGGATATAGGTGTCAGGGCGTGCATACGACATTTTCTCTTTGTCGAGGATGAAGCGGTCTTTCAGGCGGATATAATCCTCCTCGTTGAAAAAGCGTTCGCGCTGCACGCGGGTCATGTACAAGAAGTCGAGTTGTCCCATGTATGGTTCCATTTGGTCCACTTCTTGGAAAGGAATGCCTTTTTTGCGGACGATTTCCTCCCGGATATACTCGGGCACGCGCAGTTCCTCTGGGGAGATGAAGATAAACTTGACACCTTCATAGTTGCTGAGGAATTTCACCAAAGAGTGGACGGTTCTGCCGAACTTGAGGTCGCCGCAAAAACCGTAAGTTTTGTTTTCCACGCCGCCGCGCAGCCGTTCAATCGTGAGGATGTCCGTCAGCGTCTGGGTGGGGTGTTGGTGGCCGCCGTCGCCGGCATTGATGAGCGGCATCTTGATGAAGTGACTGGCCATACGCGGCGCACCCTCTTTAGGATGACGCATGGCGGCAATGTCCGCATAGCACTCAATAGTGCGCAACGTGTCGGCAATGCTCTCGCCTTTGGCCACGGAACTGGAATTCGGCTCCGAAAAGCCGATCACCTTGCCGCCCAATCGCAGCATGGCAGCCTCAAAACTGAAGCGCGTACGGGTGCTGGGTTCATAAAAAAGAGTTGCCAGGATTTTTCCTTCGCAACTCTTACTGTATTTTTCCGGATCTGCAATAATTTGATGAGCCAAATCAAATATTTCGCGAAACTCTTCGCGCGTGAAATCCGACGGGTCAATTAAGCTCCTGTTCTTTAACAAAATAAAACCTCCTTATGTTTGATTATCACTATTTTACAACTTGCAGTTTTCACAACACATTAAATTGCGCAAAAGTAGGCAAATATTTTTATCCCCGCCTCATTTTTATTGACTTTTTATGAACATTTTTCAGATTGCCCGCTACCGGATTCTCAAATTGCTGAAAAGCACACACTTAGGAACAAGCATCGAAACAGGGAATCCAGCCAACGGCATTTCGGGTGTTCCACTGCATTTAGACTGTCCTCGCGACATCATATTGGCCACCGCGGTTTCATTCGATGCCGTCACCACCCTGTTGAAAAGATGCAGGTCTATTTTTTCGGTGTGAGAAAGGCGCACGAGTGTCTTCTTGCCGTCTTTCAGATTTACTTTATAAGCATGTACTGGACTATTCTCCGACATTCCGGCATCCTTAAATTCGGGCATTTTTACGATTTCATATATATAATGCCAGCCGGCTTGGCGTGCCAACTTTCGCGCTTTCTGCAACATTTCGGCATCGTTGCTTCGGCTGTGGCACCTGAATTCGAGCACGCCCGCACCGCATGTTGCCACCAACCGCCCATCCGACAACGCAAGCCGCTGATGACCGTTTGAGAACTTGACGGCGGCCGTGGGGATCCGATTTGACAATAATGTATATAGACGCCCCTTTTCTATCACCTCCATCCGTTCCTCGGCTGGAACCCCGTCCGCGTCAATCGTATAGCGTCCGATGAGTGGTTCCGCACACCGCTCCCCACAGCCAGGTCCAGAATAGACATCGAGCAACGGACTGACTACCCTTTGGTCAATCTTATCTTCCAGATAATTGAAACTTGTGCCATCTGACTGTATCAACGGCCTTACGGCAATCAACGAGGGCGTACTTTCCAAGAATGCCTGTTTGAACAGAACCGCCGCCGCCTGCCCAAACACGATGACGGGGCCGTCGTAGAAGTCGTTCACCAATGGTGCCTCGCGCAATGCCGACAACATCCTCATCATAGCAAGTGCAGTATCGGCCAAATAGGAAACTTCCGGCAAGTCGGAGATGCCGTGATAGAAGAAATGGCTGTAGTCGCGCAGCGGCATGCCGTCAGCATCTTCGGTTTCGGCATAAATCTGCACGCAAACTATTTGGAACGGCTGCTCATAGCGGGTGCCTTGTGCCGACAGATAGTAGGCGTTGGCATTGTACGCATACACATTCACCCCACAGTCACGAATCGTTTTCAACGCCACCGTGTCGTGAACGAAAGCAGCAGATATGCCATTCGCCAAGTCTTGCAGCAGTTCAATCGACCAATGTCCGGTAGCGGTGCTGTCAAAAAATTCGTTCTTGAATACACGGGAGCGGTCGGGCGGCAGCGATGAGGCCCGTTCGTAGGGCCATTGCGCCAAAGCCAGCTGCTTTTCGGCATAGTCTGCAAGTGCCCGCCGGTAAGCGCGGTCGGCCGACAGGTGCAACGCCCGTCGCAAATTGTTGCCGTTTTCGGCAAGGGGCAGGTTGAAGGCCGTTTCTGACCAATTCTTTTCGGCAAAATTCTCATTGTTCAACTTGTCGTCGCCCACCCTGACTTGCGTTTCAACGCTTCTCATCGGCATCTCAGAAAGCAGTACCGTGCTGCCCATTATGCTTTTCACTTGATACATGCTTGCATCTGTGACCAGAAAGTCGAGGTCATACGCCGGAGGATACGCGCGCAGGGCAGTATCCTCAAAAAAGGCCGTCATCTCCTCTTGCATGATAGACGAGCAGACTTCCGAAAACTGTCCGGGAACCTCATGTTCATCGTCCTTTACGGGGAGCGGCGACAGCAGAGCCGGCATCTCAACGCTGGGCGCAACCTCCGTTGCCACAGCCGCGAGCAACACTGCGGGTGCCGTGCTTCGTTTCGGGAGACCACCCGTAAGCGACGGGGGCACAACCGACGTCACGGGCTCATTTCCGCCCGAGAGCACGGCGGGACAGACCGTCGTCAGGTCCGCAAACCGCAAGCCGCGCACCAGTTTGCCCGTGCCATTCTCATCATCGGCATAAACCCGGTAAACCTCTTGCGGGACAATCTCGCCAGAGGGCGTGAACATCACATTGCGGACCCAATAGCCGTAGGGCTTGCCTTGACGGGTGGCCTCAGCTTTCAACGCCTCAAGAAGTTCTGCCTCAGTTTTCGGAGAACGGGCGGTCGCCACAAATCCACGCTCGTCGGAAGAGAACGACATTGCGGAAGACACGGCACAATGCGATTTTAAGACTCCGGCATAAAGCACGGCCGAGGCCGCCTCGCCCGACAGCATCACAGGGCAGACGGACGCTTCCGCAGCGGGTGCTTCAGCCGTGCGGCAAAGCCGGGCATACAATTCGTGCATTTCGGAAAGCACCTCTGACGCTTGGGGAAGGTCGTTCGGATATTCCGCCGACAGCGTCTTCGCACAGTCAATCGGCGCGCCATCCTCGGCAAGTGCCGACATTGAGAGCGTAAGCACCGAAACATTGCTGTTAGTCACAGCACATAGGTCGCCATTGCTCAGACTGTAGGTCCTGACGTATGAATAATGCAGCCGTGCGGAGCCGTTGCGGCAGTTCTCGAAAGCGTTGCAAAGGGCAGAGCAGTCGTTCAGCCGTTCAACCCAGCCCTCCACACAGGCAGAAGCCGAGCTGTCGCGCGGCGGCTCAAAAACAGCGTCCTGAATTGGCGGCTCAAAAACCGTTCTGCGTTTCGGTTTCCCGAGCGACTCTTGAAGATGCCTTTTCTGATGCTCTCTCACAGTCTGCTCATACACAAGGCTCACCTCCCGGTTCAATGCGGCAACGATAGCCTGCTCGTTGAGTTCGGACGGAAAAAACGGCAAAGTGTCAGACGAGCGTCCTTCGGTATAGTCACCGGAATCGATGTCGCCAACTATCAGTCTGACGGAAAAACGGGAGCCGAAGCGGTACCGTTGTTCCATGACACTGCCCATTTTGGAATCGAGAATATAGTCTTCTTGTTTGTCAATGCGGCAATAGAGCGAACAGAGGGGCGCATCGCCGTGGCGGTAACGTTCAACCTGTTGCCGGAGTTGGGTCTGCACGAAATCCACAAACAGCTTTTCGTCCGTCAAGGACTGCGCCTTCCCGCAGATTGCAGCGAGCGCGAAAGCCAACCAAAGGATTGTCGCACGAAAACGCCGGGGCATCATATTGGAAACTACTCCCGGAACATCGTTGCCTCCCTGTCGGGACCAACGGAAACGATAGAAACCTTTGTCTGGACTTGTTCTTCTATAAACCTCACATAATCCCTGAACGGCTGCGGCATTGACTCATAATTGCGGATAATGCTGATGTCCTGTTTCCAGCCGGGGAGTGTCGTATAGACCGGCTCAATGTCCGCGAAAGAGTCGGCGGGCATCCTGTCGGTCAGTTTCCCGTTCACCTTATAGGCGGTGCAGACGTTAATGGTATCGAAGTCTGACAGCACGTCGGCCTTTGTGAGGGCGATGTCGGTGACGCCATTGACCATAATAGCGTACTTGAGTGCCACCAGGTCGAGCCAGCCGCAGCGGCGCGGCCGTCCGGTCGTTGCGCCGAACTCATTGCCTTGTTTGCGCAGTTTTTCTCCTGTCTCGTCAAACAGTTCCGTCGGGAAGGGGCCGCTGCCCACGCGGGTGCAGTAAGCCTTGACGATACCGATGACCTTGCCGGCATAATGTGGAGCGAGGCCGAGTCCTGTAAAGGCGCCGGCGGCAATCGTATTGGAAGATGTCACAAACGGGTAGGCACCGAACTCAAGGTCCAGCAACGTGCCCTGCGCGCCCTCTGCCAACACCGTCTTTCCCTGCTGCATATAAGAGAGCATCTCATACTCGCTGTCGATGACCTTGAACTGCTTCAACGTTGCAAGAGAAGAGAGCCACTCCTTTTCCATCTCCTCCAGACGTTGGTGAAGATTCTCTACGGGGTAGTGTTCGAGAATTTCCAGATGGCGAGACACGGCGGCGTGGTATTTTTCCAGAAAATCGGGGGAAAGCAAGTCGCAGACGCGCAGACCCGTGCGGGCCGTCTTGTCTGTATAGGCCGGACCGATGCCACGGAGCGTAGAGCCGATCTTCATCTTGCCCTTTTTAGACTCCTGCGCGGCATCCAGCAGCCGGTGTGTCGGAAGGATCAGGTGTGCCTTGGCGGAGATGAACAAATTGTCGGTGGGGGTCAGTCCGAGAGCCTCCAGCGAGCGTATCTCCTGTTCAAAAACCACGGGGTCAATCACCACCCCGTTTCCAATCACATTGACCTTGTCTTTATGGAAAATCCCTGAAGGGATAATATGGAGCACGTGGCGTATCCCGTTGAATTCCAAAGAGTGTCCCGCATTGGGGCCGCCCTGAAAGCGGGCCACCACGTCATAATTCGGAGTCACTACATCTACAATCTTTCCTTTTCCCTCGTCTCCCCACTGCAATCCCAACAAAATATCGATTTTCATATTCTTCATTTTGCGACTTTGTTTACTTTGAGCAGGTGCAAAAATACACTTTTTTTATGCTGCACCAAATTAAACGTGCCTTATCCTATTTTTTGTATTTTTGCCACCTTGAATAAAATTTTAACGCATTAAATAACATTATTATGGCATTAGCAATCGACTCCAGTAATTTTGAAACATTGGCCAATGGAGACAAATTGGTCATCATTGATTTTTGGGCACAATGGTGCGGGCCCTGCAAAGCATTAAGTCCCGTTGTTGAAGAATTGGCTCAAGAATATGAAAACGAAGTCATTATCGGAAAATGTGACGTTGACGAGAACAGCGATTTGGCTGCACAGTTCGGCGTCATGAACATCCCGATGCTGGTTTTCTTGAAGAACGGCGAGATGGCAGACGCCCTGGTCGGGCTGGTTTCCAAAGACAAAATCGTAAAGAAAATCGAAGAGCTCAAATAGTTTCTGAAATTCATTAAATTATTCACCAATAAAAATTATTATGATTGATTTTTTCACAAACCATCGTATGGTGGCCCTGTTGATTGCAATTCTCATTGTTGTAATCCCGTTCATCATCTATTATGTAACCATTGCCAAGCGTGAGCATCCGAAAGGGCTCATCGCCGCTGCGTTGAGCAACATGGGCGAGCGGTTTGGCTATTACATCATGAATGCCATCTTGCTGCTCTTCCTGGTCTCCAAGTTCGGCCTTCCTGACGGCACTGCCGGCACCATCTATTCGGTGTTCTATTTCGGCATTTACGTGCTCAGCCTTGTCGGCGGTATCATTGCCGACCGCACGCAAAACTACAACAAGACCATCCAATGGGGTCTGATTATCATGTCCATCGGCTATGTGGCATTGGCTATTCCGTTGTTCAGCAAGGATGCCAACGGCTTCATCGTTGACGGCAATCCTCAATGGTGGTCCATTCTCATCTTCACCTGCATCGCGCTGCTCTGCATCTCTTTTGGCAACGGCTTGTTCAAAGGCAACCTTCAGGCCATCGTCGGCAAGATGTACGACGAGTTTGAGGCAGAAGCCGCCAAAAAAGGCGAGGACGCCCTGAAAATCGCCAAAGAAAAACGCGACTCCGGATTCCAGATTTTCTACGTGTTCATCAACATCGGCGGTGTCGTCGCCCCGTTTGTGGCCCCGCTGCTCCGCGAGTGGTGGCTCAAAGCCCACAACTTCGTTTACAACTCCGACATGCCCGGCCTCTGCCACCAGTTCCTCAGCAACCAAGGCGCTGACATCTCCACCAAGTTTGAAGAGACCAAGGCCCTTGTGATGAACGGGTACAACTTTGTGGACAATGCCACATTCTGCTCTGACTATATTCAGGTCTTCAACCAGGGCATCCATTTTGCATTCATCGCCTCCGTGGTGGCTATGCTCGTCTCGCTGACTATCTTTATGTGTACAAAAAAGAACTTCCCACAACCCGCCAAGAAAGAGAAACAGGAAGTTGTTGAATACACCGCTGAAGAGAAACAGGCTATGGCCAAAGAGATCAAACAACGTCTTTACGCTCTCTTTGCCGTGCTGGGCATTGCTATTTTCTTCTGGCTATCGTTCCATCAGAACGGACAGTCCTTGTCTGTTTTCGCCCGCGACTTCGTCAAGACGGAGTCCATCGCCCCTGAGATTTGGCAGGCTTTGAACCCCTTCTTTGTCATCTTCCTGACACCTATCGTCATGGTTTCTTTTGCCGCGCTTGCCAGAAAAGGCAAGGGTATCTCTACACCGCGAAAAATCGCCATCGGTATGGCCATTGCCGGTTGCGCCTATCTGTTCCTGGCTATCGTTTCGATTGTCAACCACTATCCTTCCGGCACCGACTTCCGCGCTATGGACGCCCAAACTATGTTAGCAGAAGGCCTGTCAAAAGCCGGCCCGTGGGTGCTGATCGTAACTTACCTCTTCCTGACCATCGCCGAACTGTTCATCTCCCCGCTGGGACTCTCCTTTGTTTCTAAGGTTGCCCCGAGAAACATGGTCGGACTTTGCCAAGGACTTTGGCTTGGTGCCACCGCCATCGGTAACCTGATGATCTGGATCGGACCTGTCATGTACAACGCATGGCCGATCTGGAAATGCTGGGGCGTGTTCTTCATCATCTGCCTCGTCTCCATGAGCGTGATGCTGGGCATGGTGAAATGGCTTGAACGCGTGGCTAAATAGTCTTATACAGACAATCATACAACGCAAAAAGAAAGCGGCTCTCGAAAGGAGAGCCGCTTTCTTTTTCACTTCATCTATAACGAATGGCAGACAAAAAAAAGGCTGGTTTGCTTTTTCGCAAACCAGCCCTGTCTTGTAGCGTGTAGGAGAATCGAACTCCTATTGCAAGATTGAGAATCTTGATTCCTAACCATTAGAAGAACACGCCATCTCATTCTGCCGAAAGGCGGTGCAAAAATACATTTTTTTTATTAACCTGCAACTGCTCCGCAATCATTTTTTAATCTTTGCGTAAAATATTGTAAATCAACGATAAAATCTAAAAAAAACACCGGCAGCATACAGCATTTATAAATGAAAATGCTGACAATATGGACAGCCTACCGCGTCAAATTCTGCAACATCCGGATTTCGTCCTGCCAGAGGCTTTCGTCGGGCGTTTCAAGGATGAGCGGCATCCCGTCAAAGCGAAGGTCTTTCATAAAACGGCTGAAAAAGTCGAGGCCGAGTAGTCCTTTCCCGATGCTGTCGTGGCGGTCAACTCTTGAGGCCAATTCCTTTTTGGTGTCGTTGAGATGTATGGCCTTGAGGTAAGCGGCGCCAATGGTGTTGTCGAACTCGCCAAATGTGTTGTTGTAGCCCTCTGCCGTCTTGATGTCATAGCCGGCAGAATAGGTGTGGCAGGTGTCGAGGCACACGCCGACACGACTTTTATCTTCAACTTTATCAATAATATAGGCAATATGCTGGAAACTGAACCCCACGTTAGAGCCTTGTCCGGCGGTATTCTCGATGACCGCCGTCACGCCTTGCGTGCGGTCGAGCGCGATATTGATGCTCTCGGCAATGCGGTTGAGGCACTCCTCAAGCGGTATTTTCTTCAGATGGCTTCCCGGATGGAAGTTCAGCATCTTGAGGCCCAACTGCTCACAACGCTGCATCTCGTCAAGAAAAGCACTCCTCGACTTCTCCAGAGCCTCCTTTTCGGGCTGGCCAAGGTTGATGAGGTAACTGTCATGCGGCAGAATTTGTTCAGGCTTGAAGCCGTGCAACGCACAGTTTTCTTTGAACTTGTCTATCGACTTGTCCGTAAGCGGCGGCGACACCCATTGACGTTGATTTTTGGTGAACAGGGCAAAAGCGGTGGCACCAACAGCCGCCGCATTCAACGGGGCATTTTCAACCCCTCCGGTTGTGCTGACGTGCGGTCCGATGTATTTCATCTCAATTGATCTGATAACCCAGCATGATCTGCAAATTGAAATTACGGCGGGCTAATCCCGTCAATTCCGTTATCTCAGGCGCAACGTTATTCAGCAACCCAAAGTTGGCCGCCGCACCGATATAGAATCTGGAAACCTTGTAGTCGAGTTCCAAAGAGAGGCCGACATCAACCCTGCGGGCAATCTGTCCTTTATACAAAAGTTCTTCTTGTACAAAGTCGTCGGACAGCATCTGCCTGTAAATGCTCTTTTTGTCATTTTTCCAGGGGTCAAACTGCATCTTTTCCGTATAGTTGACGCCAGTGGAGTAGGCATATGTGCCCTTACCGGTCAACTTGCCGCCGGCAGTCACGCTGAGATAAGGTCCTGCCGCCACCTCGAAACGACTGTTCTCACGCACGGGAATTGCATATTTCACCATCACGGGGAGGCAGAAATTGTGAGCGGTGGTCTTCTCCGAATAGTCAACACTGCAAGTAGAGTCGCCGGTTTGTCGAACCGTCTGTTCGGCAGCGCCAACCGTCTGTCTTGCATAGAAAAGTCCGGTCCGCAATGAAAGCCGTTCTTTCAGCGGCACTTCGACTCCAACCCCGACAGAGCAGCCCGACTTGAGTCCATAGTACCGGTCGGGAAGCCCAAACGTGACATCTGCCGACTGATTTTGGCTTGCAAAAAAAGTAGAGAGCACATATCCGGCGCGGAGGTCCACCTTAACCTTAGGGGTCTCATTCTGTGCCAAGGCAACAGTGGACAGCAGCAATGCCAACATCAGGAGCGGGAGTCGTTTCATGCTTGTCGTAATTAAGCCAGTTTAATGTCAACTTTCCCGGTGTCGGTAACCTTACCAATCACGGAGGCCTTTTCGCCCAGTGTTTCAAGCATATCCAACACTTGGTTCTTGTCTTCCGGGGCGACAAGCAGCACCATGCCGATACCCATATTGAAAATATTGAACATCTCGCGGTGTTCCACCTTGCCGTATTTTTCGAGGAACGGGAAGATGGCGGGCATATCCCAGCTGCCCTCTTCGATGAAAATTCCTTGTCCCTCCTGAAGAGCGCGAGGGATATTCTCGTCGAATCCGCCGCCTGTAATGTGTGAAATGGCATGGATATCCACTTTTTCGAGCACTTTCAGCACCGAACGGACATATATGCGCGTGGGGGTCAGCAGCACATTGCCCAAAGAGTCGGGCAGTTCGTCATATTGTTTGGAAAGGTCCATCTTGTTGTCCTTAAGCACGATTTTGCGCACCAGCGAAAAGCCGTTGGAATGGACACCGGAAGAGGCGAGGCCGACAATCAAGTCGCCAGGTCTTACGCGGCTGCCGTCAATGAGGCGTGACTTTTCGACGGCGCCGACCGTAAAGCCGGCGATGTCGTATTCGTCCTCGGAGTACATGTCGGGCATCTCAGCCGTTTCGCCTCCGATGAGGGCGCAATTTGAAAGCACGCAGCCGTCGGCAACGCCCTTGACAATGGCTTCAATCTTGGCCGGGTCGTTCTTGCCCACAGCGATATAGTCGAGGAAGAACAGTGGAGCGGCGCCTTGTGCCAGCACATCATTCACGCACATAGCCACGGCGTCCTGGCCTATAGTGTCGTGTTTGTCCATCATAAAAGCAATCTTGAGCTTTGTGCCCACGCCGTCGGTGCCACTGACCAACACCGGCTCCTTGTAGTTCAGGGAGGCGAGGTCAAACATGCCGCCGAAGCTGCCTATGTTGCCCATCATGCCCGGACGGTTGGTTCGGGCTATATGTTTTTTTATCAGGCGCACAGACTCATATCCTGCTTCCAAACGGACGCCTGCTTCTTCATAAGATTTTGCCATAAGAAAAATAAGTTATGTGAAAAAATTCAAATTATCAACATTGCATCGCCGTAAGTGAGGAATCTGTATTTCTCTGCCACAGCCTCCTTGTAGGCGCGCATCACAAATTCATATCCACCGAAAGCGGCCACCATCATCAGCATAGAGCTTTGGGAGGCATGGAAGTTCGTAATCATCGCATCGCCCACCATGAAGCGGTAGGGAGGATAGATGAACTTGTTGGTCCAGGCATCCATCTTTCCGTTCATTTCGGTGGTTTTGACGTGTCCGTTGGCATAGACAGACGACTCGATAGCCTTTGTCGTTGTCGTGCCGACCATCACCACCTTATGTTTTTCCTCTTTCGTCTTGTTAATCAAGTCAGCCACGTCGGCTTTGATGATCATCCTTTCGGAGTCGGGCTTGTGCTTTGACAAGTCTTCGACATCGATATCGTTGAAATTGCTCAATCCGGCATGAAGGGTAATATAGGTACGTTCAATGCCTTTGAGTTCCATTCTTTTCAGCAATTCGCGGCTGAAGTGGAAGCCGGCGGCGGGAGCCACCACAGCGCCCTCTTCCGTAGCATAAAGTGTCTGGTAGTATTCCTCGTCTTCGGGCACAATCTCACGCATACGCTGTATGTCTTCGGGAAGCGGGGTCGTGCCGAGTTCCATCAGCTTTTTCTTGAAAGCATCATGGTCGCCGTCAAACAGGAAACGGAGCGTTCTTCCGCGCGACGTTGTGTTGTCAATCACCTCAGCCAGCAGGCTTTCGTCTTCGCAGAAGCAGAGCTTGTTGCCGATGCGGATCTTGCGTGCCGGATCCACCAGCACGTCCCAAAGACGACTTTCCGCATCCAGTTCGCGCAGCAGAAAGACGCGGATCTTGGCGCGGGTCTGCTCTTTCTCGCCGTATAACAAGGCGGGAAACACCCGGGTGTTGTTCATGACAAACAGGTCGCCCTCGTCAAAATAGTCAAGAATATCTTTAAAAATCTTATGCTCAATAGTTTTTGTCTTGCGATTTAAGACCATTAAGCGAGCCTCGTCACGCTCCTTGGCAGGATACAGAGCAATCAAATCCTGAGGCAAGTAGTACTTAAATTCTGATAATTTCATTGTAAAATAATTCAGCGCGCAAAGATACAACAAAAAACAACGTTTGTCAAGTGCCTTTTTTGCGCCTTGAAAATCAAGAAAAAGCCTTGAAGACAGGGATTTTTTCAGGTTCTACGAAACCGCTGATGATTCAAAAAACGGTTTTCCTTTTCAATGATCCGCAACTGTTCACGCATCTCGGGTGTAAAAAAGGACTCTGCCACTTTCTCTTCTATGTACTCCACCGCCAGTTCGTTGGGATGGCTGAGGTCTTTGGCATAGAACCTGTAGTCGCGGAGGTCGTCCATCAGAAACTCGTAGGCCGGGAAATAGAATGTCGTTTCATTATCCACAAGCCGGTCAACCGCCAACATCAGCGTTGCCTTGCTCAAGGAGTTCTCGTGAACATTGTCGCCGGCATGGCGCACGGGGCTGACCGTGAATATGATTTTCAATTCCGGATAACGCTCTTTCAGCATCGCCAGCGTGTCGTTCCATTGCGAAACTATCTTCTTGACATCCAGCCGGAAACGTTCAAACCAGTTGTTCGGGATTTTGTGGCAGTTGGATACAATGAGGTCGCGGGGTATGAATTTATAGCAGAATGCGGTGCCGAACGTGATGAAAAGGTAGTCGGCACGCTCCAAAAACCGGGCGGTCTGCTCCAGTTGCTCGTCAATATTCTTCTCAAAGTCGTCATAATTCTCCCTCGAGAACCGGCCGTGGTGGGCAAAACTGACCCAAAGGTCGGAGGTTCTGTAGAAGTAACGGTTCTTGTCGAAGCTGGCGGGTTCCATCAGCATCCTGAGTGCGCGGTCTATGGAGACGGGATTGAAAAGCACGCCGAACGGATTGGAGCACACGTCAAAACGATGCCGTTTGAAGTAACTGCCGATGTGGTCTGAGAAACAGGACCCTAACAGCAGGAGCGAGTCGTCGCCGTTGATATTGAAAGGATATTTCGGGGCCGGTATGTTTGCGCGGAAAATCATAGTGGAGGGTTATTTGGGGATGATCAGTTTTGCGAACTTGAGCATCAAGGTTTTGGTGCCGACGGTGTCGAACCTGACTTGTGCTTTTTTGTCCTGGTCGCTGCCCTCGACGGTGAGCACATTGCCATAGCCGAATTTGCTGTGATAGACCCTGACGCCGGGCTGTATATCGCTGTTGCCGGCCGGCGTTCCCATCTGTTCCTGCCGCACTTCGGCCTTGCTTTTGACCACGGGGCGGGCGTCAACCTTCCCCGACGGACGGCTGTCTTGCAGCGGACGGAACCGCGACTCCTTCGGCTTTGAGAACAAACTGTTGCTCGGCTTCCAAGCAAAAGACCCTGCTCCGCCGGAGGCCTTTTTTGTGATATTCAAAAATTCATCAGGGATCTCGCTCACAAAGCGGCTTTCCTCGCAGAACTGCAGCGACCCGAAACGATAGCGCCGTTGCGCTTCGGTAAGTGTCACAGACTTTCTGGCACGCGTGAGCGCCACATAGAAAAGCCTGCGCTCCTCTTCCATCTCCTGCCGGGAATTGGCACACATCGAGGAGGGGAACAGATTCTCCTCCATGCCCGTGATGAAGACATAGTCGAACTCAAGACCTTTTGCCGAATGGATTGTCATCATCTTCACCCGGTCTTCCTCATCCTCCGCCTTGTCGTCTTCCTCGTCGCTCAAAAGGGCGATGGACTCCATAAAGTGGTCGAGGGATGGGAAATAGGTCTCCATAATCTCCCCCGTCGCCTCTATGAAACTGTCGTCGGGCGTTTTTTCGGTAAAGCTTTTCATCGAGTCAAGCAGCTCTTCCACATTCTCGCCGCGCTCTTTCTCTTCCGTGTTCTCGTGCAGCAACTTGGCGATGCCTGTTTTCTGGACAATCTGCTTGCCCAACTCGTAGGCATCTTCCGTCGGCAAGACCGCGGAGAAGCCGCGTATCATGTTGGCAAACTCGGTCAACTTGTTGGCGATGGCTGTGCTGACCTCCAGATTGTACTGCTGCGGATTCGCGATCACGTCCCAAACTTGAGTGCCTTGTTGGGCTGCGGCGGCTGAGACCTTCGACATTGTCGTGTCGCCAATGCCCCGCATCGGGTAGTTGATGACGCGACGCAACGACTCTTCATCGTAATGGTTGATGACCAGCCTGAAATAGGCCAAAACATCTTTGATTTCCTTGCGTTTGTAGAACGAAAGCCCGCCATATATTTTATAGGGAATGTGACGTTTGACCATCGCCTCTTCGAGCGTACGCGACTGCACGTTGGTTCTGTAAAGGATGGCGAACTGCTTGTTGGCGGCATGTTCATTCATCTGGGTTTCAAAAATGGCGTCTGCCACCGCATGCGCCTCGTCGTTGTCACTGTCAGCACATATCAGGTTTATTTTGGCCCCCGACTCGTTGTCCGTCCATACATCTTTCGGCATCTGGTCGCGGTTGTTTTTGATGATGGCATTGGCCGCATTGACGATTGTCTGGGTGGAGCGGTAATTCTGCTCGAGTTTGTAGATCTTGGCATCCGGATAATCGCGCCTGAAGTTGAGAATGTTCTGAATGTCCGCGCCTCTGAAACCATAAATGCTCTGGGCATCGTCACCCACTACGCAGATGTTCTGGTTTTGGGCTGCCAACTTTCTGACAATCAAATACTGGGCGAAGTTGGTATCCTGGTACTCGTCAACTAAAATGTAAGAAAAACGGCTCTGATACTTATAGAGCATGTCCGGAAAGTCACGGAGCAGCACGTTCATATAGTAGAGCAAGTCGTCAAAATCCATGGCGTCCGCCAGTTTGAGGCGTTTGTTGTACGCGGAAAAAATCTCGGCCACCATCGGCTTCCCCGCCGCCCTGTCCGCTGCCATAATCTCGCTGTTGTTGGCGTACTCCTGTTCTGAAAGCAGGTTCGACTTGGCCATGGAGATGCGGTTGAGCACATAGTTGGGCGTATATTGCTTGGGGTCAAGGTTCATGTCCTTCACAATGTTGCGTATCAGCGACTTAGAGTCATCGGTGTCATACACGGTCAGTCTTGCCGTATAGCCCAACTTTTCGGCTTCCACACGCAGAATCCGGTAAAACACGGAATGGAAAGTACCCATTGTGACGGCTCTTGCCACATTGCCACCCACAAGGTTGGTGATACGCCCGCGCATCTCGGCCGAGGCCTTGTTTGTAAACGTGAGCGCGAGAATGTTGTACGGGCTGATGCCCGAGGCTAACATATAGGCAATGCGGTAAGTCAAGACCCTGGTCTTTCCAGACCCTGCCCCGGCAATCACCATCACCGGACCATCTACCTGTTTTACTGCACATTGCTGTTGGCTGTTCAATGCTGAAAGTATCGATTCTGTATTTGTCATCCTTGCTTGTTTCAATGGCAGCAAAGGTACTGTTTTTCGCCGTATCCCCTACCCTATCCCGAGTGTCACTTCCGCTGCGTTTTGATAAAATTTTAGTTTTTTATTAACTTTTGTATTTTGGTTTAAATATTTTATTATTTTTGCAGTGTCATTCATGTTCAGGTAACCGACCCGTCCCACCTTTTTTCCCATGAATACATTTCCCTCCTTTTATTTGGCAATTACTCATTAAAAACCGGTTACCTGTGTCTGGCGGTTTCTGTTTTCGTCTTTCACACTTGCATTATTTGCTTGATTTTCAAGATTATGTCTTCCACCCCGAAGCCCACTTCGTGGTAAAGGCTCGGTATGTCGCCCTGGGCTATGAAGCGGTCAGGTATAGCGATATGGGCAAGCCGGTTGTTCAGGCCGGCGTTTTCAAGATATTCAGCCAAGGCTGAAAACAGGCCTCCTTTTTCGGTGCCGTCCTCCACGGCAAGCCAGCAAGGATATTGTTCAGCCAAACTCGTCAGCAAGGTTTCGTCAAGCGGTTTCAGGAACCGCACGTCAACCCAAGCCGGTTTCAGGTTGTCGGACGATAGGGCTTGCAGCGCCTTTTCCACCTGGTTACCAAGCGGCCCTAACGACAGCACCAACAGCTTCTCGCCATGCCGCATCATTTCCGCCTTCCCGATTGCTATCTCTTCAGGTTCATTGTGCCAATTTGCCAGCACCCCGCGGCCCCGCGGGTACCGGATGGCAAACGGCAGTCCGCCGTTTTGGGCATTATGGTATGCCGTAACCATCAGGTTCCTGAGTTCATGCTCGTTGCGCGGCGAAGCTATGATTAAGTCGGGGACAGATCGCAGGAAAGCCAAGTCAAATGCACCTTGGTGCGTGGCGCCGTCCTCGCCGACAAGTCCCGCCCGGTCGATGCAAAATATTACAGGCAGCCGCTGCAAGGCCACATCGTGAATCACCTGGTCGTACCCGCGCTGCAAAAAAGAAGAATAGATGTTGCAGAACGGGATGTACCCCTCGGCCGCCAGTCCGGCAGAAAATGTGACCGCGTGTTGTTCGGCAATGCCCACGTCGAAGACGCGTTCGGGGAACTCTTTGTCCATGATGTTCAGCGAGCAGCCCGTAGCCATTGCCGGCGTTATCCCGACGATTTTCTCATCCTGCCGTGCCAACTCCAGGATGGTGTGTCCGAACACATCCTGGTACTTCGGAGGCAGATTGTCCGTGTTCTTTTGGATGATCTTTCCCGTTTCAGGGTCAAATTGCCCGGGCGCATGATAGGCGGTCTGATGCTGCTCCGCCATCTCCAATCCCTTGCCTTTTACCGTCAGCACATGCAGCAATTTGAGTCCGGGCAGTTTTTTGAGCGCTTGCAAAGTCTTGACGAGATAAACGACATCGTGACCATTAGCCGGTCCGAAATAACGATACCCGAGGCTCTGAAACCAGTTGCTTCCGCCCAACAGATACCCCTTGACGCCGTTGCCGATGCTGCTGAGCAGGTTCGTTGCCCGGTTCGACTGTTTAGTCTTGATGGTGAAGAGGTTCCAAAGTCTGTTTTTGAAACGGTTATAGGCAGGCGACGCCGTGATGGAGAGCAGATATTTGCTCATAGCCCCGGTGCTCTTGTCAATCGATATTTTATTGTCGTTGAGCACCACCAGCATGTTGACATCGCGGCAGGCGGCTTGGTTCATGGCCTCGAACGCCATACCGCCGCCAATAGCCCCGTCGCCAATCACGGCAATGTGATTTCTTTTCAAGTTGCCGTTCATCTTGGCGGCCATGGCCATGCCGAGCACGGCGGATATGGATGTGGAGGAGTGCCCCGTGCCAAAAGCATCGTAAGCGCTTTCCTCCCGCCTGGGAAATCCGCTGATGCCGCCGTAGCAGCGATTCGTGGAAAAACGTTCGCGCCGTCCGGTCAGGATCTTGTGCGCGTATGCCTGGTGCCCCACATCCCAAACCAACTTGTCGTCGGGCGTGTCAAAGACATAGTGCAAGGCTACGGTCAACTCTACCACGCCGAGGCTGGATCCCAGATGCCCGGGATGGCGCGCCGTCTCTTTGATGATGAACTGCCTGAGCTCATCGCACACCTCGGGCAATTCATTGACCGGAATCTTTCGCAAGTCTTCCGGAGAGTCTATATGTTCCAAATAAGACATTGCAGTTATTTTGACAACACCTGCCGGTAAAAACTCAGCAGTTTTTCCGTTATTAATTCGTTGTTATGATTGACCGATATGAAATCACGGGCATTTTCTGATATGATGGTGCAAATGTCAGGGGTGGCAATACATTTGTCGATGACCGCAAGGAACTGTTCCGGCGTGTCCGCTATGAAAAGATGCTTGCCGTCTTCCACATCCAAGCCCTCAGCGCCTACCGAGGTTGTTATCACGACCCTGCCAAGCGCCATTGCTTCTACGATTTTGATGCGCACGCCACTGCCCGACAGCAACGGCACAATCATCAAGTCGTGACCCAGCATAAACTCGTTGGCGTCCGGCACGGAACCGACAAAGGTCACATTCTGCTCTTTTCGACTCAACAGGGCTTCGGGCATGCCATGCCCCGCCACGGTGAACCGCAAGCCGGGATGCGCTTCGTGTATCAAAGGCCACACCTCACTCAAAAACCAGTCCATACCCTCCAAGTTGGGCGACCAATTCATACTTCCGATATGGCAAAGTGAGGGCTGGTCGGAGGGAATGTAGTCATCTTCTATAGGATAATTGTCAAGATTGAGCCCGAAAGGAATTACGGTGCCCGCAACCTCCGGGGCCGTCTGTCTGAAGTATTCATAATCGGGCGTTGAGATGGTCATGTATCCATCTACCTTGCGGAGCACGCTGTCTTCCATCTTTTTCAACTGGTTCCGATTCAATCTGAAAAGCATTTTCTTCACAGGATTGCTTTCGTTGTCTGCAAGCCGGTTCCAAATCTGATGCTCTATGTTGTGCATCCTCATTACGATACGGGCGTCAGAACAACGGCGGAACAGGTCGATATAAGGCGCCACATAGATCGACTCCAGATGGATGATGTCAAAGGTCTCTTGTTTCAAGATGTATTCCAGTTTTGAGACCATACTCTTGGACCGGAACCTTTCAATGTGGTACGACTTTCCGTTAAAAAGTGTGCGGAATCCCTCCAGAGGGCTCAGCGCAGTGTCAACAAATACCGACTCAAAGCAAGTCTTCTTCAAGTAGTCAACAGGAAATGCGTCAATCCGGACAGGATGTTTCGGCGTTTCAATAGCCACCACTTTCACCTGTTGACCGCCGTCGAGCAGCCCTTGGGTGATGTTGTGGATGGCAATACAGCCTCCGTCAATCGGTGGGAGAGGCGGTTTATGACAAAGTTGAAGGATTTTCATTGCGCTTTTTTTCGGAACAATTTAAAGTTTTTAAGTTTTTCGGTGAAGCGTGCGTAGGTGTCCGGAGACAGCACAACAGAGTCGGTTGTGGCGTGGTAAGTCAAGAAGACACATATCGGCAACAGGATAAACGACGAGAGAAACATGCCGAACCATACAGGCATCGGACTGCTTTTGGCGATTTTTTCGCCTATGATGGAGATTGCAAAATAGAGGGTGAAGAAGAGCACGGTGATGACCAATGGGATTCCGATGCCTCCTTTCCGGATAATGGAGCCCAAGGGCGCACCAATGAAGAAGAAGAGGATGCAAGCCAACGCGAGCGTTATTTTCCGCAGAAATTCAATTTGGTAGGACCACAAGGAGGAGGTTCGGAAAGAGATGTCTTGATAGGAAAAACGCAGGGAGAATGTGAACTGACGCGCCGAATTTTCGGCGAACTGCATAATGCGCGGCAATTTTTCCTGGTCCACCTTTTCAAGGTCCAATGTCTTGGCAACCGAGAGCGTATCGAATGTGCTGTCATTGCGCACGATGGCGTTGTAAAAATAGAGGTTGTTGAAGAACACGTCTGACGCGCCGTGCGAGAGTCCTTTTATCTCCTCTTTGAGTGTGTCAATCTTGCCTTTCAGTTGCTTCGACGACATGGTCGAGGAGTTGGTCTGAAAGAGGCTGGCGTCGTTATTGCCCACGGTCACGAAGTCAGACATGTCGAAACGTTTGTACTGCTTGCTGAACGAGGCGCGCGAAAGCGGATAACGGACTCTGTTGGAGCGGGAACGGCCAACTTGCGGCGACTCGTCCCAAAAATAGCCGTCATGGAGCGTGAACATAAGATAGTGCTTGTCGGGGGTCATCTGCATCTTTCCCTCCTTGGCGTAAGTCACGGTGGTATTTCCACGGTGCTTGGAGTGGTCGTAGATGATGATGTCTTTGATGGTTTCGCCATCGGGCATTTTTTTGCCTATGCGGATGGCATAATCGTCAAATCCCGTGTAGAAAACGCCTTCATCGATGTTGAAGGCGGGTTTTTGTTGCTGTATGTCGAAAAGCATCATGCGCAACTTGAGCGATGCCCGCGGTATCACTTCATTGGAGAACTCGTAGGCCACAATTGCGATGACGAATGAGAGCATGGCCAGCGGCATCATCATTTGGCGGATGGAGATGCCGGCAGACTTGAGCGCGACAATCTCGTAACGTTCTCCCAAGTTGCCGAATGTCATGAGCGACGCTAACAGCACCGCCAACGGAAAGGCCATCGAGGAGAGCGTCAACGAGGCATAGAACAGCAATTTCAGAAGCAGTCCCATTTCAAGCCCTTTGCCAACCAACTCGTCAACCCATTTCCAAAGAAACTGCATCAGCAGCACAAAGAGGGCAACAAAGAAAGTGAGGACAAAGGGCCCGAAAAAGTTTTTGCAAAGGTATCGGTTTATTATCTTCACAAAAGAACGCTTCCTTTATGAATATTAGTAATCGCCGAGGGTTTGCGGCAACTGCGCCAAGGCAGCGGCGGCCTGCTCGTCATTAGGGGCAGATCCATGCCACTTGTGCGTGCCTTCCATGAAGTCAACGCCTTTGCCCATCTCGGTATTCATCACAATGGCCACGGGCTTGCCGTTATGGGCCAGTGACTTGGCCAAGGTTAAGGTCTGCACGCACTTTTTCATGTCGTTGCCGTCAACTTTGAGCACCATCCAGTCGGAGTCCTCGAGTTTGCTGCGTAGTCTGCCGAGACTGCAAACCTGGTCAGTATTTCCGTCAATCTGCTTGCCGTTCAGGTCGATAGTCATGATGAGGTTATCGACATGTTTTGCGCCGGCAAACATGACTGCCTCCCAGATTTGACCCTCTTGCAACTCACCGTCACCCGTGAGGACAAATACGAGATGGTTGTCGTTGTTGGCTTTTTTGGCCAGTGCAGCGCCAATGGCTACGGATACGCCTTGTCCTAACGATCCCGACGCGATGCGTATTCCGGGGAGTCCCTCTACTGGGGAGGGATGTCCTTGCAGACGGGAATGTAATTTGCGGAACGTAGCCAACTCCTCGACGGGGAAATAACCGCGGCGGGCCATCACACTGTACAGCACCGGTGAGATGTGACCGTTAGAGAGGAAGAACATGTCTTCGCCATTCCCGTTTTGGGTGAAATTTTCCGGCTTTATGTCCATAATCTGAAAATAAAGAGCCGTCAGAAAGTCGGCACAGCCGAGAGAACCGCCGGGATGTCCAGATTTGGCGCCGTGAACCATTCTTATGATATCACGCCTTACTTGCGTGGCAATGTCTTGTAATTGTTTGGTGTCCATAATTGGTGATATTATTTGTTTAATGCTACTTCTTTTGCGATAGAGTCGGCAATTTGCTGAAACTCGTCAGGGGTCAACTGCACTCTCTCGGCCTTGAAGTTCAAGTCGCCGACACCGTTGATGGGGACGAGGTGAATGTGGTTGTGCGGAACATCAATGCCGATGACAGCGACGCCGATACGTTTGCAAGGCATAGCCTTCTTGATGCCGGCTGCAACTTTCTTGGCAAATATCATCATCTTGCCGAGCAAATCGTCGGGAAGGTCGAAGATATAATCGTTCTGTAATTTGGTAATCACTAACGTATGCCCTTTGGCGATAGGGGAGATATCGAGGAAGGCAAAGAAGTTTTCGTCTTCGGCAATTTTGTAACAAGGTATCTCGCCTTTTATGATTTTGGTAAACAGGGTATCTTCCATAATCGTTTGATAATATTAACGTGAAATATTCAAAATTTCGAACTGCATCTCACCGGCGGGAGCCTGCATTGTGACGGTGTCGCCTTTGGAGTTGCCGATCAGCGCTTTAGCCAAGGGACTGGAAACGGAGATCTTTCCGGCTTTGAAGTCAGATTCCGACTCGGGCACAATCGTGTAAGTCATCTCAGCACCCGTCTTGATGTTCTTGACGGTTACGATGGAATAGATGAGCACTTTGGATACGTCAATTTTGGACTCGTCAAGAACCCTTGCTTTGGCAATAAGGTTACGGAGATTGGCAATCTTAAGTTCGAGCAAACCCTGTGCCTCCTTGGCTGCGTCATACTCTGCATTTTCAGACAAGTCGCCTTTGTCACGGGCCTCGGCTATCGCTTGCGATATCTTAGGTCTTTCAACAGATTCGAGTTCGTTGAGTTCATTTTTCAGGGCATCAAGGCCTTCTTGGGTGTAGTATTTAATATCTTCCATAATTGATTGTTTTATTACACAAATAGAAGAGACTCTTTCAAGCCTCTTCTATTATGCTGTAAAATGGTTAAATAAATCCTATAACGTAAATTTGAGGCCGATATAGTGGTTACCTTTCCATTTGTGGGTAAATCTGTAAGCGTAGTCAATATAGATGCGGCTGCCATTGTTTCCTTTAGCCAAAGGAATGACGGCGGTAGC
Source organism: bacterium (assembly GCA_963643165.1). GTDB lineage: Bacteria > Bacteroidota > Bacteroidia > Bacteroidales > WCHB1-69 > F23-D06. Next base: position 48,756 of record CAVIJD010000009.1, read on the forward strand.
GCCTACAGAAGGTCCAATGAAGAAGGAGTCGCTGTTAAGCAACACCGTTGTGACTGTCTGTGTAGCATCGTTGGCGTTTGTTTCTTTCTGTGAGCTGATGTTCTCCAAAGAGTAGCCGGCGCGGACCATAAAATAGTTCATGAAGCCATACTCGACACCGACGGCGAAAATGTCGCGGGTGTAAGAGTTAGCCGTGAAAGAACCGGCGAGCGTGATTCTGTGTTGAGCGTCATCACGGGTAAGGCCTTCAGCTTCGAGGTCTTCTTTAGACATAGAAGCGTACTCCTTGCCGAAGAAGAGGAAGTCGTAAGACACGCCGATGGCAAGCAAAGCGGGCATCTCATATTCAGCGGAACGGACAGCAAGTGTCTGCTCGTGCGTAGAACCGGTGATGATGCTTCTGAAAGTCATACCGTCACCTTTGTAACTCATCGGGAGACCGATATTGCGCAAGGAGACACCGATTTTGAAGTTTTCGAATTTGCCTGCGATGTATTGCACACCAGCATCAATGGCGAATCCCGTAGCGTGGAGGTCGGCAATGCTCTCGTTGATGATCTTCAGGGAGAGACCACCCTTGATGAAGTTGTTGAAAGACTTAGCGTAATGAAGGCCGATGTACATCAGGTTCGGGCTGAATGTACCAAGACCACCCTCAGGCTGTGCGACGGTAGTGATGGGCACATCGCCGAAGCCCATAGACATGAAAGATACACCAAGCACACCGAAATCCTTTCCTTTGCGCCCGAGTTTCTGCGCAAAGGAAAGTGAATTGATGTTAATGCCAGCGTTAGAACCGACGAGGTATTGCGTGCGGTTGAAGCAGAGTTCAGTTTTCTTGACGTACGTAAGACCTGCCACGTTGGAATAGACAGACTCCAAACCACGGATTTCTGCAATGCCGGCGTTTGCCATACCATTGGAACGGGCCCACGGGTCAATCAGCAGATGAGATGCACCGGCTTGGCCTGAACGGTCTCTATTACCTGCCCATGCGTTTTTTGGCATGCCGGCGACCAAAAGGGCAACTCCTGCGAAAATTATTAATGATTTTATGTTTTTCATATTCTTATCGTTTTTTCTGGATTAGTAATTTTAGAAACCATTCAAGTCGGTAGGACGCATTGCACAGAAGAATTTGAGCGTACGTTCGCCGAGACCAGGAGCTTTGACATGGATGATGTAAACGCCGCCTGCAATCGGAATGTTGGCATGGTTCTTCAAATCCCATTGTACGTAAGTTGTGTTGGCATCACCCTTGGTGATTGTCCTGATCAATGTTCCGCTAACGGTATAGATGGAAATCGTACAGTTTGCAGGAAGGTTGACGATGCGGACATAGTTCTCAAGAGCGGTGGACTCGTATTGTGAGAATCCATAGTACGGATTAGGAACAATGTTGATCTCATCAAGCACGTTCTGGACAGCCTCCTTAGATTCGGTCACAGCCGTAGGAACAAGGTTCTTCGTGGTGAACTGGTACATCGGATAACCGCTGTTCTGAGAAGCATTTGCAGACTGTGCAGGATCACTGTACCAACGTGAGGAGTATCTCAAGTAAGGACGTGTGACACGCAGTTTGAAAGTGACGTCAGAAGAGAGCCAGTTGTCTTCCTGCAACGTTGCAGGCATCGGGATGCTGGTCCACATTACGTTGTTGAAGAGCTGCATCTTGGCACGTTTACGGTCGTTGCTGCCGTAATTTTCGTTGCTGGTGAATGTTTTGAACTTCTCAACAAGCCATTTGCCCTCGTCGTAAGCACCACACTCAAAGTATGGATAACTTACGCCATCGGTGCCAACGAATGTGCCGCCTTGACCGCTGGTGATGATGTCATTGTCGTTGTAGTTACGCTGTCTGCTTGAGTTACGGTAGTACATACTACAGGTGTTACCTGCACTGTTCATCACATAGATGTAATGACGACCACCATTGAGCGGCTCACCGAAGGTTACACCGTATGAATCTCTGAAGGAGTTGTAAGTGGTGATAGACATCGGGATCGGTTTGCCCGTCTCTTCATCCAGGATGAGTTCGCCCGTCTGAAGGTTGCGGTAGTAAGCATAGACGTTCGTCGGGTTGAAAATCATATCGTTACCATTGTTCAGGGTGTCTTCGGAGTTTTCAGCGAACATGATGTTCAGACGCTCACCCGTCTCGACGTTGATGGCATAGCCTGGGAACCAACCAAGACCGGTGGTGCCGCTGTTGTCCGGTTTGCCGTCTTTGCCGACAGAAGGAGCATTCTTAGGCTCATGTCTCACGTTGCGGTAAGTCTGGCCGTTGAACTGCTGCTCAACTTTATAGTCGTTAGCCTGTGTAGCAGAACCAGCCTCAAGCACGACGGCTCTGGTCCATTTGCTCTGGTCGGGCGTGATGACCACATCAACAGAGTAAAGGTTGGTGAGCGTTTGGTTGTAACCCGGGTTGTAAGGTTGTGCTGCAATAGCTGTGAAGTCGAAGTAAGCCGGTTGAGGAGAGCCTTCGTCCTGACCATAGTAAACATTGTCAGGTACAAGGTATTTGGCTTGAGGACCGCCATCATACGGGGAAGAAAGCACGTAAGGAGCCCAAGTTCCATTGAGAACGCCTTCGAATTGCTGCTCAGGATCTTTGAAACCACGAGTCTTTTCGTCTTTGTTCAATGTCTTGGCTGCCATAATGGTACACATATCTTCGGTACGCCACTGATAGTACTTGTCTTCAGCACCTTCCTGTACGGAGTTGGTTTCCCATTTACCGGAAGACTGTTGACCTGCGTGGATCCAGTTGGCGGGATAGTCACCCTCCTGATCAGCCACAAAGTCAAGCCACTGAATGTCGCCGGAGTATTCAACCGTAGCGTCGATGAAGTCAACCTGACCATATTTAGCAAGGTTAGCGTAGGTGTAACCACCAGCGGTATTGACGACGTATTCATCGAGGTCATTCTGGTGGATTGCGAAGTTGTAATTCTTGATAGAGATGGAAATACCTAAATCGAGGAAGAGCTCTTCATTTGTCATGGAGATAGGCATGCCAGCGGTGGTGACGCGGTCGAGTCCAAGGTCAGCAAGTTCTTCGTCGGTAACATCGTCAGAGATGATGAGCTGCCATTCAGTGCTGTCGTTCACATCTTCAGAAACGCTGTTGGGCAAGAATTTCACAACATAGTCGTAAGGTTTCACCTGCAGCGGGTCGATGACCTTAATGCTCAAAGGACCGTAGTTTTCTTTGTATTGAACATTATTGTAGGTGTTGTTGGCAAGGATGAGGTCGCGGGACTCGTCTGTGAGATCGAGGAAGAAACCGCCGTTGCCCTGACCCTCAATACGGGTAATCATAGGCTGGTCGCCGTAAACACTGTTGGTGAGGTTATCGATGGGTTTGTGAGGAACGCCGGTGTAAACTTTGATGTTACGACGTCCTGCAAGGTACGGGGTCGTCTGGCCGTCAAGGTTCGTAGCGTCCAAGGTGAATTTCTTGAACTCATTGTAACCGTATGCGATAACCATGAAGTAATACTCCTTGTGGTTTACAAGGTTCTTGTTAGAACCCGTTGCAAATTTGTCTTCGGTTACGATAAAGGAGTGGGAGATGCCCTTGTTGCTACCGTTGACCATTTCAGTGGCCACAGAAGTTCCGACTGCATCGTTGTAGATCCAGTTGACAATCTGAGAAGCATTGTTCTCAACGTCACATTGTGCAATCAGCATAGCTTTGCTGACATCGTTGAGGTCGGTTGCACTTACAGAAGCGTTGGCAAGCTGATAAATCTGATAACCTTCAAATTTGTACTGACGGTCTTCTGTAGAAAGTGTGTCCGTAGTCGTGACGGGCATAATGGAAGAAGTTACGATAGTGTCAGGATTACCCTCTGCATCGTAAGCATAGACGGTATCAATCTGGTTGACATATTCCGTAGAAGTGAGCGTTTTGGTAATCTGCGGGTCAAGTTCAACGTAAGACTCGTGGTAGTTGTTGCTGTTAGGATCGTCGTTGGACAGGTAAATCACAAGTTGATTTTCGAGTTCGCGGATAGTCATGTCAGGAGCGTCAGGGCCATCGAGGGTCTTGAAGCAGTTCTCGAACAGAGACTGGCACTTATCGTCAGCGATTTTCAGAAGGTCAACAGAAGCCTGTGCGCCACCCTGTGATGCACGTGCCCAGGGAATACCAACGGTGATGTAGTTTACAGAACCCGGTTTCAGCGTGAACGGACCAGCGGACTGCATGAAACGACGGTCGTAAGGAGCGTTGCCTTCGTTAGCCTCTGTCCAGCCGCCATCCTTAGAGTAGTTCGGCTCGATGCCTTGCGTACCCCAGTTACAAACGTCAGAAGTTCCAGGGAACATGAAGTCGCAATCAGGACCGTTGCTGTCGTGGGCGTTGCCGCCGAATTTCATCTTGGTATTGTCTTTCCAAATACCCTGAAGCATGTTATAATATTCGTAAGCCTCGCTCGGGTCACCAACTACGGTGTTGTCGTTGTTATGATACACGAATCTTCTCATACCATAACGCTCGTTATCAACGATACCGTCGCCGAAGTTCACACCATTGATGGCCATCTGGTCGTTAGCGTAGCTGCTCTTGAGGAACTTGTCGCAATATCCGGAGAAAGAAGCGCTGTCAGCGTAGAATTTCGGGTTGTCTCTGTTGTCGGCATCCATATAAGGTCCTTGGAAGAAGTCAACACCGATTGCGGGCGGTTGGTCTCCATAAGCCCAAGTTTGGCCGGAACCGTCAACGTTAGTACCGTTGTAGCAGTATCCAAGACCACGACCCACGTCGCAACCTACATAGTCATCGTAAGCGTAACCAAGGTCCGGGTCAACCCACTGGGAGAAGAAAGTGTTGGTAAGGGTATAGGTTGAACGGTTGATAATCTCGTAGGAGTAGAATGTCATGTTGTTGAGGTCGTCATTCGTAGAGAAGCCGAAAGCCTGTCCACGGATTTCAAGGCCGATAGGGCTACCGCCGGACTCCGTGTGGGGACCGCCGTTATCGTTGAAGATCCAGAACATGGTTGCGTCGCCTTTCAAGACGTGGTCGGCATAGATCATACCGTTAGAACGGTTGTAGTCGGGTTCGGAACCCGGGTAGTTTCTTTGTTCAAGCCAAAGGTCCTCAGGAGTTCTGGGGAGTTCGTGAGCAGCTGCGGCAGCAATGTTGTCCTCTGTCCAAGGGCAGAGCTCATTATTGATGTCGTAGTACGGGTAGTCACCATTTTCAGGGTCATAGACACCGTTGCCGTTCACATCCTTGAAGGGGGCAAGGTAGTAAGAATAACCCTCGTCGCCGTGGGCTGGCCAGTTGGCGATTGAAGAAGGCATCACATAACCGGAAGTGTTGTAGCCGGCAATGTGCTGGTCAACTTCGGAACGTGTGATTTTGAAATGTTTGTCGAATTTGATACACATGGACTGCGTTGTACCGGCACCAGAGATTTTCAGAGGGCCTGTCCAGTAGTCGTTACCGACTTGTCTGAAACGTACAGCAGCGAGTTTGAGCTGACCGTTAGCGTCGCGGCCGCCAATCCACAGAGCAGCGCAGAACATAGAGGTCTTGCCTGAACCGAGCGGAATCTCGTATTCAGCCAATTCTTTGAACCACATGGTACCGCCTGTCTCGAGGTATGCACGAACATTGTTAATAGTAAGTTCGTTAGAACCGCTGGCGGGAAGACAAGTAGCAGATTCTGCCTTCGGTGTGGATACTCTTTGCGCTCCTTTTGACTTCTCGGCGTGCACAGAACTGAAAGCCATGCACACGAGCAGGAGCATCAAGCAGAAAATTTTACCGTTATTTTTCATATATGTACTTTATTTTTATTTCTAACTATTAAAAACCGAATTGGATACCCAAACTTGCGCGGATCGGGCGACTGTAGTTATACGGGTTCTGAACTCTCATCTGGTAGTATGCGATGTAAGAAGGCACATAGATCTGAGAGTTGATTGCCTGCTGGTACTCAGAAGCGGAAAGGTAACCATCATCATCGGCATTGCCCGTGTAGTCATACACAGAAACGATGTTCTTGAAGTTGAACAGGTTCTGGATGTCAACATAAATGGTCAGGTAACCCGGTTTTGCTGATTTTGCATTTCCGTCTTTGTCTTTGGCATTTTTGTTCAAGTTGAACACGAAAGTCTTGTCAATACGAAGGTCACACTGATACTGCCACGGCATGTTAGAACCATAGAGGGAACCGGAGATGGTGGAAGTGGTACCGGAGACGATGGTAGAGTTAGGTGTGCTTGAACGGGTGTACGGTGTACCGGAAGCGGCAGAGAACAACAATGAAACGCCTGTGTTGGCCAACCATTGAATGGTCTTCGTCGTCGGCTTGCCGTCAACCATGACAGTCTTCTCACTTGTAGGTCCGTCGTAGTCAACACCACCGTCGAAACGATAGTCGAGGTTGATACCGATTCTGTGTCTTTGGTCGAATGACAGGTTGGTCAGCGTTCTCAAGTTCGGCTGGTTGGCAGCCAAAATTGAAAGCTGTGAAGTTGTGCTGGAACCAGTACCTTTAGCATACTGAAGCGTGTAGTTTGCAGAAAGCGTGAGGTTGTGGGTTCTGTTCATCTTGTAAGCGAACGTGAAACCTTGTACTGTACCGAAGTCGATGTTCTGGTAAGAATAATAGGTGTTCGGATATGCGCCCGTGAAGCGGTAAGCTTGGATCTGGTTACGTTTTTCAGAATAGTAAGCGCTGATGCTGATAGAAGATCTGGCACCGATTTTCTGACGGAAACCGATTTCATAGTCAATACTCTGCTGAGGTTTCAGGTTGGGGTTGTTCACGATGTCGCTGGTGGATTTACGTTGCGAAATGAACAGATAGTCAATCGGTGAAATCTGCAGGTTGGTCGGACGGGATGTGATGATGTTGTAGTGAGCGTAGAACAAAGAGTTGTCAGACACCGGGAAAGAGAAAGAGACGCGAGGCATCACAGACCACTGTGCAACGTAGTCGGTGAATGCGTTAGATTCAACTTTCGTGATGCCGCCAATGAGGTTGTTGTTCTCGTCATAGAGCGGGTTCTTCAAGACAGGACCGTTAACGTTAAGTGAAAGAGCCGTCTCAGGGTTCGTAACCTCATTACCTTGTGCATCGTACCAGGTGTCACCACTACGGTAACCGACGATAGAGCTGGAGGTGAAGCCGTCACCGCCGATTTCGCTTTCGCTCATATAAGTGTCAGAGCCGGAATAATAAACGACCCAGTCAGATTCAGCATTGCCTGCGAATACGTCTCCCATTGCCTTGTTGGAGTAGGCAGGGTTCTTGCTGAGGATGCTCCACATGTCGCCGACTGTGTAGGCTTCGCGGAACAGGTACGGGTCTTTCAACACTTCCTGGTTGGCGTCAAAACGGTCAACACGCAGACCGATGTTGAAGAGGAGGGAGTTGATGGAGAACTTGTCTTGCAGATAGAATGCCATGTAGATAGGTTCGTAAGCGCCGATGTTGTAAGAACGCTGGCCGCCGGCAATCGTATCGTTGAAGAAGTTGGAAATCGTGGTTTTGTGTTTGTTGATTCTTCCCGTGTAGTCATAACCATAGTAGCTGACCATCGGGCTGACACCGCCGGAGGTTCCTTGGAGAAGTTCCTCGGCTGAGAACATGTTCAGGTTGTAGGTGGAAGGATCGAGGTTGTCGATGTCAATCCAATCGTTACCGTTGGGGTCAAGACCAAGGGATGTACGCAGGTTGCGGTCGAAGTTGGTCTGCTCGTTCAGGTTGATGGCTCTGTTGTAGTCAACGGTGAAGACGCTGCCGTCATCCGTGATGATGGGGTTGTCCTTGTCAAGCTCCGAGATGTGAGAGTTGGTCTCATTTCTCATCAACGTCCACAAAGAGACGGGAGCAATGCTGTATCCTCTGTAGGTAAGTTTTTCAAAGTCGAAACCGAACTTCAACTCGTGGTTCTTGAGGTTCATCGAGATGCTGGCTTTCACGCCCAACTGTTCGGTTTGACCTTTGCTGTATCCGTTATAGACGGTACCGGGAGAATAGTACATAGAATAGATAAGGCTCGGGGAGTCACCGTTGCGCAGTGCACCGTACTGCTGGTAAACGTCAAGGTCTATCGGCAGGCTGGTTGAGCCGTAATAGTCATAATAAGCATTGTTAGTGATGAAATTGTCAACAAAGTTGAGCGTATATTGGGAAAGGATCGGGTTTACGTTAAAGTTGGGGTTGATTTTGAAAGAGACGATGGAGTCGTACCAGCCCTGGAACTCTACGGCGTTGTAAAGCGTGATGGGCACGCTGTCAACGGTGACGGTCAGTTCGTCTTGCGCTGAGGAGTAGCCTCTAGCCTTGGTTGTGGTGAACTGGCCCACATAGCCGTACTCGAAGAAACGGTCTTTGTGATTTGCGGCATACGAGTGGGAGTTGAAGCGTGTATAGTTGACGTTCACGTCATACATCACATTCTTCAGCACGCCGTTGCCGGTGGTATCCGTATAGACACGGTGGTTCAAACGGGCATTGAGACGCATGGTGGAGTTGGTCACGATAGGGTTGTTGTCGCCGTTGAGAAGAGCGTAGGTGGTGCTCCAGGATTTACCGTTCACATATTCGTAAGATCCGCTGAGAGAGAGTCTCATGTTGTTTCTCTTGCCGAGGGTGAAGTCGAGCTTGAGCTGTCCCAGGTAGTCCCAGCTGCCGGCATTTTTTCTGACACGCTCTTTATGGAAAGCGTCGCTGGTCAGGTAACAACCGGCCTGCTGCCAAGAGCCGAACTCTGAAGAGCTGTAACGCAACGGGTTGGCGATCAGGGCTTCTCTAGTTTCGTCGTTTGCAACATAGACACCGCCACGTGCGGGAGATGCGTCATGGTCGTATGAAACCTCACCGCTGAACATGAAACCGATACGGGTGGGGTCGTTTTTCTTTTTGCCTTTCAAGAGCGGTCCAGAAACGGAAGCTGCGCCCAAGAAATTGTTGTATCCGTCAATGGAACCTCTCAACTCGATGGAGCCGTGGAAGTCTTTCGGGGCCGACTTGGTCGTAATGACGGTGAAAGATGTTCCGTCGCCGTATTCTGCCGGGATACCACCCTGAATCAACTGGGCTTCCTCGATGGACGACATGGAGATACCACCGTTACCACGCACACGCACACCGTCGATGATCGTCTGTTGACCGTCTGAACGGTTACCACGCACAGAGGTCATGGAACCATCGACACTGGAGACACCCTCGAGGTTGGCCAATGCGCTGGTTACAGAACGCCCCGGCGTTGTACGCACGTTGTCACCGCTGATTCGGCTGGTTGAACTGGTGTTGTCCGGGTCAAAGACAGGCGGTTCATACTTGATGACAACCTCTTCCAAGTCGCTGGAACAGTCAATTGCAAAGTCAATGAAGAGAACCTGACTGGTTCCCACCTTAATGCCTGTCTTTTTGAGTGATTTCTTGCAGGTCATCTGGGCGTCAGCCTCGAGGTCGTACGTTCCAAGCTCTACGCCGAACATTGAATACTCACCCTTGTCATCAGCCATAGCCATGTTCACAACCTTGTCGCTGAGCTTCAGGAAGATCTTTGTGTACTGCAAAGGCTCTCCGGTCTGATCCACGACCTTACCTTTAATGGTACTGGTCTGCGCAAATGCCATGCCTGAGAAAAGAATAACTACTCCTAGAATTGAGAGTACTTTTTTAATCATAGCCATTAATTTATATTAAACTTTAAAATTTATACTATTTTGAATTTGAGCGCCAAAAATACAAAAATTCCGTTTCGTTTGGATTGCGAAATTTCAATATCTTCAAAATACTTTTTCACGGTGCCCTAAAACTTTCTCTTGAGAATTTCCGAATAGATTACCCCCTTTAACAACTCCTCATCACTAAAGTCAAGCAATGAACCCTCATTGCTTTTATCTTCAACTACTTGCACAGTCGGTTTCGCTTTAGTACCCTTCGGTTTCTTCTCATTAACGCCCGCCTCCGGCATACGCTCGTAGGTGAAATATTCACTCCCTTTCTGGGACTGCTGTTGAGGTTGCTGCCATGTCTCCTCCAGCTCCTCGTCGATTATCTCTTCCTCAAATTCTTCCATCTCAACGTCTTCCTCCGGCATTACATCCGGGACTGCTTTCTTGTCCTTTTTCTTCTTCAACAACGAAGGCAATGAAAACAAGGCCACTAACGCTATCGTGACTATAAACTCTAAAAATGATTCCATAATATTATTTATCTATTGTATATATAATATTGTTGTTTGTTCTTTTATTTTTGTTTCCCCGGATTATTGCTTGTGTGCTGAACCGCTGTTTTGTCCTCGTTCTGTTCAGCCGTCTTCGTCGATTTGGCTTTGGCTATGCTCACGTTCAATTCGTAGCCTATCAACAACACCAACGAACTCCAGTTGAGCCACAACAGAATGGCAAACAAGGCCCCCAATGAACCGTATATCAGATTGTAATTAGAGAAATTGGAAAAATAGACATTCAGCCCCCACAACAACACGACCATCAACAGGGTACAAGTGGTTGAGCCGGCAGAGAAGAACCGGTACCGGCTCTTCTTCTCCCCGGACGCTATGTGGTAGGTGACGCTGACCATAAAATAGATGGCCCCGAAGGTGAGCAGCCACTTGATGCCATGTATCGCATAATAATAGACGGCGTTCGGACTTTCGCCCATCAGCCGGTGGTGCAGCCGGTTGACAAGCGCGGCAGAGAAGATGAAAAGCAGCACTACCGTCACTATCGTGATGAAGAATATGAACATCAGCACGAAACTCATGCCGAGTTGTTTTATGAAATTCCGCCGCTTTTCTTGCAAAAACGAGGTGTTGAGCGCCACAAGGATGCCATTCATGCAAAGCACGGCAAAATAGATGCCGAAGAATAACATAAAGGACGACAGCGTTCCGTTTTGACGGGTGATGACATCTGTGACCACATTCTCGATGGCCGGCCAGGCGTAGGTCGGGAACAGCGACTGCAGGAACTCAAGCAATACGGTCTGCACATTGCTGCCCAAAAATGCTATGGCAGAAAAGAGGGCGATGAGCATCGGTATCAGGGCTATGAACACTCTATAGGTGAGTGCCGCGGCGCGCTGGAAGATGATGCCTTTCCCTAACGACATCATATAGAACTGCATGACATCGTACAACGGCATCTGCTGCAGCCCGACAAATGATACGGTCTTTGACTTCCGGATTATCGGGCCCACAACCGGCATCTCTTCCCACTCTTTGCCCATCCGCCGGAACCGTTGTCTCATCACTTTCAGTTTGCGCCTTGTCTTCTCACTCATCGTAACGTAAATTAAAAGCGGCTTTCAATTCGTCCTTGGCAACCACATTCATCCTTTCTTCGTTCTTTCGAATGCGTTGTCCAGCAATACCCTGCCCTGTCAACTGGTTCTTTATCGCCTCATAACAACGATTCATCAGCATATTCTCACGCTGCTGCAAGTCGATCGTGTCTTCCGTCGCTATGTTAACGCCGGTCTGTATTTCCAGCACAAGTTCTTCTTTCTCCTTAAGGCAAGTGGCAATCTCCTGAATCTGATGCACTTGCTCCATATTCAGCATCACCGTGTCGCGAGGCGGGAAAGCCATAGCCTTGAAAGTTCCGTTCCCCGTGATGGCATCCCCAATGAAGTCAATCGGCGAAGCGGCAATCTTGACAATAAGGTTGGCCAACGTTTTCCAGAATATCTTCCGGAACGAGAACTCCGGCGACGCGATATTGCCTTTTACGGGCACCTCCATACGGGCGTGATGCTTCCGGTCGGTCAGAATATAAACCGCCGCCCTCACCGGTATCTTGGTCACGGCTGTCAGGCTCCGGTCTTTCTTGCCGAACACGGGCTTGTAAACGTCAAGGCCGTTGCGGCTGTCGAGCCAGTTGTTCTTAATGGCAGTTGTGCTCCTGAACGTGAACAGGCCGTCCTGCAGCGGACTGGCAAGATAATGCAGCGAATAGGGCGAAAAGTCCTTTAATGCCAGATTCTCTATCATCACCTCGATGTCTGCGTTCTTGAGATCCATGATGTCTGCATTGCCGGAACACCGGAATGTGCCCATGCTCCCCAATCCGGCCGTTGCCGCAAACGTCGCGTTCTGCTCGTCGGAGATGTTCTCCGCCGACACCTCAATGTCCCTGACAACAAACTCCTGCTCCTGCGGCGACACAGACCGGTCGGCAAACAAGAATTGCCCGTTTGAAATCGCCAACTTCTTGACAACAAAGTGCAATTTGTCCTGACGGACGGCGGCCGTGTCCTGCTTTTGAGGCTCGTCTTGAGCCTGATCTGCCCCGTCGTCTGTTTTGTGACTGTCCTTGGTGACGAAAAGCCGCGACAACGTGTTCCCGTCCTTGAAAATCTCATACCGGAACATGGGACGGTCAAGTTTGATGCTGCTGATCCGGTATTCTTTGTTCTCGAGGTCTATCTTGTCAATAGCAACCTGCAGTGAAGACAACGAGGCCAACGGGCTCTTGTTCTCCGTAGTTGCTTCTACATCTTTGAGACAAAGGCTGCCAGAGGCATTCAAGTTCAGCAGGTGGCTCGTAGAACCCGTAGCCTTCAGGTCGCCGTCAAGTTTCCCTTTCAACGTCTCCACGTTCAAGAACTGCGTCAGATAGGGCATCACGGTGGCTATGTCGAACTTGCTCCACTTCAAGTTCAGTTCATACTTCTCTTTTTCAATGTTATATGCCATCTTCACGGCCAGTTTCCCCTCCTTCTCAAAATCGAGGTTCAGGTCAACTTGCGTGTCGTCCCCTGAAAAATAGATACAGGGCACGTTGAGCACTATGTTTTTGAGACCTATACTGCTCCCCACCGCCACGTCCTGATAGGTCAATGCACTGTTACAGATGCTTATATTATTAAGGGTGACGCTCCAGCCCGACGGTTCGTCGTCTTTGTCCTCCTTTTTGTTTTTTGAAAAAAAGTCAACAATGTCGCTGAAATTGAAGCGGCTGTTGTTTTGTATCACTTGTCCGTCCAGTCCGTCCAGTTCCACTTTGCGGAAATAGACTGATTTTCCGAGCAGGCGTGGCAGCGACAACCGCACCTTCAGTTTGGAGAAAGAGACAAAATCCTTTTGCGGATTTTCCTCTTTCATCGTAAAGCCGAGGATGGAGACTCCGCCGTTGAAGATATTGATGCGTATATGTTCGATGTCCACCTTGCGGTGGCAGAGCTCTTCGCTGTGTTTCACCAGATAGGCTCTGGCAATGGGGCCTGCCGCCACGCTCACTACAATCAGCACGGCCAGCACAATCCCGACAGTCAGAAGCGCTATCTTACAGCCTCTTTTCATGATTTTCAAAACAAAACAGTTTTCAAACTCAGGTCAAGGCTGGAGATATGGTGGGTAAATGCGCCGATGGATATAAAATCGACGCCGGTTGCGGCATAATCGTGCAGCGTTTCGCGCACAATGCCGCCCGAGGCCTCGGTTTCGTAGCGGTGGTCCACGATGCGGACCGCCTCACGGATCTGGTCCGGCGTGAAGTTGTCGAACATAATGCGGTGAACGCCGCCGTGTTGCATGACCCTCTGCACATCGTCAAGGCTGCGGGTCTCGATTTCGATTTTGAGGTTCAGCCCGCGTTCCGCCTGATACGTCCTGGCGGCATCGATGGCTTTCTCAATTCCGCCGGCAAAGTCGATGTGGTTGTCTTTAAGCATCATCATATCGAAGAGCCCGAACCGGTGGTTTTGCGCGCCGCCAGTCTTGACGGCATATTTCTCGAAGATGCGCATATTCGGTGTCGTCTTCCTCGTGTCCAAAAGCGTCACGCCCGTATCTTTCACCTCATCCACACAAATGCGCGTCGCCGTAGCGATGCCGCTCATCCTTTGCAGGAAATTAAGCAATGTTCTTTCGGCCGTTAGCATCTTTTGAGCCGAGCCTTTCAGTCTGAATGCGACATCGCCTTTGGCAATCTTGTCGCCGTCTTTCAGATACTGTTCCATCTCGATGGCGGGATCCACTTGCCGGAGCACTTCGCGTGCCACGTCTATGCCGCAGAGGATGCCGTCTTGTTTCACCAGCAGCCGCATCTCCCCTTGGGCTGTCTCGGGTATGCACGAAAGCGAGGAGTGGTCGCCGTCGCCGATGTCCTCCTGCAAGGCCATTCTGACCAATTGCTCTATCTGTTGTGTGATTGTCATTTTTTTACCGTTATTTCTGGGGTTTCTATTACATTGCTTTTGTTCAGGTCTCTGTCCACAAGGTAGCAAGACAATTTGACCGTATCATAAGATGAAAAAAGATTGTTGATATAGGTCAGCACCTTAATGTCGCCCTCAATGGACTCGGGGACGTTTTGGCTCAGCACGGGCACGCGGACGTGCAAGGGTGTCGGCAGTTCTACCGGCACCCACTCGCCCTGCTGTTTCTCATAATATTCGATGAAAAAATTGTAGTAGTACAACGAGTCTTGCGAAAAAACGCCCGTCGTGTCAGATTCGTCCAGTCCTATGTTCCCGTCACCGTCCTGAAAGTGGACGACAAGTTCTGCCTGGCTGTCAACGCCTGTGCCATCGTCTATCTTCTCAATTGAGACAAATTCGATGTGCGGAATCTCCGAAAACTTATCGTGGGGATAGCAGCCGCACAGCAAGGCGGCGCACCAGACGAATATCCGCAATTTTCTCATCCGTGTCTTTATTGCATGGTGACGTGTACGCTACGCACAAAGTCGATAGACTTCTGGATAAGTTCGTGCATATAGGTGTCGTTCTCCACAAACGGAACCTCTTCGCGATATGCCGCCACAAAATCCTCAATGAAATCGGACGACCGGAGCGGGCGGCGGAATTCGAGGGCCTGTGCCGCGTTGAACAACTCGATAGCCAAGATCTTCTCCACGTTGTTGATGACGAGATAGCATTTGGTTGCGGCATTGGCGCCCATGCTCACGTGGTCTTCCTGACCTTGTGACGATTCAATGGAGTCGGTAGAGCAAGGCATCGTGAACGCCTTGTTCTGGTTAACGATAGAGGCAGCCGCATACTGCGGTATCATAAAGCCGGAGTTGAGACCGGGGTTCTTGACCAAGAAAGAAGGAAGGCCGCGCTTGCCGGAGATGAGTTGGTAAATGCGGCGTTCGGAGATGTTGCCCAGTTCAGCCATTGCGATAGAGAGGAAATCGAGCACCAAGGCGAGCGGCTGACCGTGGAAGTTGCCGGCCGAGACAACGATGTCCTCATCGGGGAACACCGTCGGATTGTCGGTGACGGAGTTGATTTCCGTTTCAACCACAGTCTGCACATGAAGGATAGAGTCTTTCGTGGCGCCATGCACCTGAGGCATACAACGGAACGAGTAAGGATCCTGCACATGCTCCTTGTGTTGTTGGATGATCTGGGAGCCTTCGAGAATGCGGGAGATAACAGAAGCCGTAGCAATCTGTCCGGCGTGCGGACGAACCAGGTGGACCAGCATATTGAAAGGCTCAATGCGCCCGTCGAAAGCGTCAAGGGAAACGGCCCCGATCGTGTCGGCGAGGCAAGAAAGCTTCTTGGCTTTAATCAGCAACCACACGGCGTATGAACTCATAAACTGCGTGCCGTTCAGCAAAGCCAGACCCTCTTTCGACTGCAGCACGATAGGCTGCCATCCGAACTTCTCATTGATGACGGCAGACGGGTATTTTTTGCCGTGGTAATAGACCTCGCCCATGCCAATCAGCGGCAAGGAGAGGTGCGCCAACGGGGCAAGGTCGCCGGATGCGCCCAAAGAGCCTTGCTGATATACCACAGGATAAACCCCCTTGTTGAAAAAATCGACCAGGCGCTGTATGGTGGCCACCTGCACACCGGAGTGCCCATACGAAAGCGACTGTATTTTCAACAGAAGCATAATCCGCACAATCTCTTGGGGCACTTCATCGCCCACGCCGCAGGCATGCGAAATGACCAAGTTACGCTGAAGCGTAGAAAGGTCATCTTTAGAAATGCTTTTGTTACAAAGCGAACCAAAACCGGTAGTGACCCCATAGATAGGTTCCTTTTCCTCATCGGTTTTTTTGTCCAGGTAATCGCGGCATTTTTTCACGGCTTCTATAGCCTCTTCAGAGAGTGCCAACTTGTGGTTGTTGTCGATGATTTTTTCAACCTTTTCGATGCTTAAGAATTTGGTAGAGATTTTATGCGTTGCCATTATTTTTTGTTTTTATTTGTACAATATTCTAATATGCTAAAAGCGGGCAAAGATACAAAAAAACAGGAATGTGCCTTTCGGGAAAAATCATCGCCAATCGAGCGGCTGAGCAGTCTGAAGATTGCCCAAAGACCACACTGCTGGACTATGGCACATTAGGTTTTTTTTATGATTTTTTCACATATAAGCCGACTGGAAAACCACATAATGCCATTATCTTTGTGGCATACAAATCAAACAACACAAACAATTATGAAAAAGCATTTGTTAGTGGCGTTCCTTGCAGGATTGTTCGTGCTTTTTTCCTGCAACAAAGCCACAGAAGAATCAAGCACAAAAGCCTCACAAATAAATCCCGACTGTTCCGAAACCATGGAGTCCGTGGCTGCCATGCCTGACAGCGTCTTTGACGGCAGGACACACGTAACCCACAACCGCGACTTTTTGCAATCCGTGAAGAAAGACCAGGAGGCATTGCGTTCTTTGAAAAAGCCTTACGCCGACGACTTGGCCAACATGATGTCCGGATACGAAGACCTGATATCCAAATACGGCTATGAGCTGAAAACCCGCGAGGCAGTCTCTGCCTACTATTCACTTGTGGCGCAAGAAAATGCCGCCGAGTCCATGTTTACAATGGAAGAACTTGAATATCTTTCAAACCTCTAAACAATCTGTATAAATCACGATTTGCAACAGACATCATCGTCTGCCAGCGATTACTGCCGGGGGTGTATCCAAGCATACACCCCCGGTTTTTTGTTTCAATAAAACGGACAAATGAATTCAAATTTCTGACCATTACGAAAAATAAGTATTTTTGCAGAAAATTTTTCAAGCCACGAAAACCCATAACTATGGTGACAATTCATTAAGTTTCAAAATATTAAAAGTTAAGCAGTATGAGAAAAACTATCCTTTTTGTTGCCGCATTCGTCGCATTTGCCTTTGCCGCATACGGACAAGTCGAGCAGCCTGAACATCCCAAACAAGAAATCCGCCCCAACTATCCTAACGGCTTCCACCTCGGTGTGAATGCGCAAGGCAACCTGTCGCAACGGGTAAAAGAGACCCCTTCTATCAACGTGTCCGAACCGGCCGTTAAAGGAACGCCCCGATTTGGCTATAACTTCGGGCTGGAGGCCTCCTATCATTTTGCCAAATACTTCGGCGTTTCGGTGGGCGTTGACTTTGAGTCGAAATCTTCCGTAACCATCCAAAGGAAAGACGATGACGGCTATAAAGAGATTGTGGACTTTGGCGACAGGTCTTTTTCCGTTCCAGTAAGATTTGAGTTCCATTATCCGTTCAAAGAGAGCAATTTCTCTCTATACACGGCACTTGGCGTATGTTTTGCAAACGTTTACGACTACACCAATTATCCTGGTCTCGACAACGAAATTGTTGACGGTGTCCTACTGACTTTCGACGATAAAAATAACGACAACAAACCAAACGTAAGCATGCAATTACGGCTCGGCACTTATTACCGTCTGCCATATAACGACTTGCTGCGTCTGGCCATCACCTCCAACCTCGCTTTCAAGGACAGACTACAGGGTACTTATTCTTATTTGGGCGAGAACGGAGATCTTTCGTACCGGAACAATTACTTGGGACTTGAATTGAGTTACATCCACTGCTTCCGCACTAAAGAGCAGAAAGCAGCCATCGGCAGATAATCTGTCCCTTCAGAATATCATCAACAAAAAAGGCGGCCACGGCCGCCTTTTTTGCTACTCGAATTGCTTCCGTTGGCGACACAGCATTTGAGGCCTCGTTTGCTTTTCCCTATTGCCAGATTTTTCACGGCTTCCGCACCAAAGAGCCAACTGATTGCGGCTGGGGCGTCTCGCGTCTTCGAGCAGCGACGGCTGGTTGCCTTTCAGCCCCCATCAGGTAGTCGGTCTTGGCGGCGACAACCTTCTCGGCAATCTCCGTCTGGCAGCCCATCGCGTCAAAGGTCACCGTCGCCCCTTTAAGATCGAGGATTTCTATGAGCTGCGGTATCGCCGTTATCTCGTTCGTCTTCTCGCTCACCTTGAGCCGCCCGAGCGTCATCTCGTTCTCTATAACGATATTGCATTTTATTGATTGACAGGCAAATAATGAAAATATGTCATTATAGGGGAACACTTACTTGCCTGACTGTTGGCAACTTATGGTAAATTATTGATAACTGTTTGTGTGTCGACATTATAGATTAAAACATTGTTGGCCGGACGTTGATGTTGGCCCTCTTCGAGGGCCGAGGATGCGTAGGCGCGTCGCAGCCGACGGTTCCGCTCCCTTGCGGTCGCTCCACCGCCGGTTATGGAGCAGACTGCCTGCGGCAGCCCGCTTTCGCCCTCTTCGAGGGCATTGCGCAAATTGCCCCCTCTTCCATCATAAGTCGTAAGTCAGCCCTCACAAAGAAGACCTCACAATATTTGGGCATCGGAGATGCCCAATCATTGGCGGCTCGTTGAGCCGCCAATGACCATAACCGACGGTGAAGCCGTCGGAGCAAGCCGC
>CAVIJD010000010.1:0-65805 GCA_963643165.1 bacterium
TGATTGGGCATCTCCGATGCCCGAACACTGCAAGGTCTTCTTTGTCAGGGCTGACTTGCGATTTATGATGGAAGAGGGGGCGACTTGCGCGACGCCCTCGGAGAGGGCGAAAGCGGGCTGCCGCAGGCAGTCTGCTCCATAACCGGCGGTGGAGCGACCGCAAGGGAGCGGAACCGTCGGCTGCGACGCGCTCGCGCCACCCTCGGCCCTCGAAGAGGGCCAACATCATCGTGCTGGTCGGAAATCGCCGACCTCGCCTAATACAAGCGGGAGTTCTTCGAGAAGTACATCGACCTTTCCAATGGCCTGCCGACAGACGACACGCTGCGGCGCTTCTTCCAGAACCTGAACCCGAAGTCGTTCCGGACCCGCTTTGCGGAATGGGCATCCTCAATCGTGCATGACAAGGTCGTCAAAGTGAAACGCCACAGCCGCAATCAGTTGGCTCGTTCGTGGGTAGCCCTGAGGGTTGTGATCAAAAACGACGACACTTCTGGGCATAAAAAAAACAGGAACATATTATTCCCGTTTTCCGGCTTGTGGGAACTACTAGATTCGAACTAGTGACCCTCTGCTTGTAAGGCAGATGCTCTGAACCAACTGAGCTAAGCTCCCTTTCTTTTAAAGCGTTGCAAAAATAGTGTTTTTTCAGTTCAGTCAGCAAGTTTTGGAAATATTTTTTTGCTCCTTTAAAATGCTGATTATAAGGATATTAGAATTGTATTCCTGCGCAGATGTTGATGTACTGCGGGTGTTTTCCCGCTTTGTTTTGGAAGAAAGTGTGGAGAGAATAGCGATAACTGGTGCCCAGAACGATGGGTCCGAACTTGAGGTCGAAGCCGGCGGTAAGCAAGACGGGATTGCAGGTGAGCGTGTTTTTTGAGTATCCGATGGAGTTCTGGGTCACTTTGAGCAGGGGCTGCCAGATGATGCCAGCGTGAGGCAGAAATGCCGAGGCCCTTCCCATCGGGATGTTGCCCACCAACTTGACGGGAATCTGCAGGTGGTGCGTGGCCACATATCTGCCGTTGAAGAGCGTGTCGCCGTTCTCCAACCGCATGCCATAGTTCCCTTTCAGGAAGGTGTAGCCGAAGCCGACTTCCCCATAGACGAATTTGCCGGCTCTGAAAAACAGTCCGAAATCTGCGGTGGAAAGCGCTTGTAACACGTCGCCGTCAACGGAATAATTGCGGTTTGTGGGAAAGCTGGTCCCGACTTTGATGCCGTACTGGCACCATTTTTGTTGTGCTTGCAGCAAGTTGACGCTTAAGACGGCAACTAAAAGCAGTATGATTGTCTTTGTCTTGCTCATAATAGTCTATTTTTTTGAATTCTGTTCATTTTTTGGTTCTGTATTGGCGGGCTGTGTGGGCTGTGTGGTGTTGAAACGGTTCATGGCGCGTTGGATGCCCTCCGTGGCAAAGCATTTTATGGCCTCGGACGCTTGTTCGATGCAAGGTTCAACTTTTTTGAGTTCTTCGCTGTCGAAGCGTCCGAGCACGTAGTCAATTTGGTATCCTTTGGCAAAGTCCTTGCCGATGCCGCAGCGCAGACGGGGGAAGTTCTCGTGTCCGAGTGTCTCGATGATGTCGAGCAGTCCATTGTGGGACCCGCCGCCGCCTTTGGGTTTTATTTTGAAAGTCCCGATGGGCAGGTCGAGGTCGTCGCAGACTACCATGCAGTGTTCTGCGGGCACGTCTTCCGCTGTGAGCCAGTGTTTTACGGCCTTGCCACTTAGGTTCATGTAGGTGGTTGGCATTATCAGCACCAGCGTCCGTCCTTTGTACATGGCTTTGGCCCTGTAGGCGAGCCGGTCGGGCGTGAACTCCGCGTTGAGTTTCTTCGCCAACGCGCTCACCACCTCAAAGCCGTAGTTGTGACGCGTGCCGGCATATTTGGCTTCGGCATTGCCCAGTCCCACTATCAGATATTTGCGCTCATTCATGGCTATTGCTGTTCTGTTTCTGTCTCGTCGGTCATGTTCACCAGAAACGTGAAGTTGACTTTTCCGTAGGTCCTGTGCTGGAAAAAGTGCGGGTCTTGCGAAAAGTCTTTGTCTTTAGAATGTTCGATGACAAGCCATCCGTCGGGGACCAGCAGTTGGTTCTTGAAAACGTCCTGCACGATTTTCTCGACGCCTTGCAGCGCATAGGGAGGGTCGGCAAAGATGACGTTGAATTTCTGGCGGCAGGCGGCCACGTATTCAAAAGCGTCGTGCCGTACCACGGCGATCTGCGCATAGTCGAGTTTTTCGGCAGTCTTGCGGATGAAGTTTGTACACCGGCTGTCCGAGTCAACCGAAACGACGGACAAGGCGCCGCGGGAGGCGAACTCGTAGGACAGATTGCCCGTGCCGGAAAAGAGGTCCAGCACGTGAATCTGGTCGAGGTAGAAATAGTTGTTCAAGATGTTGAAAAGGCTTTCTTTCCCCAAGTCTGTGGTGGGTCTCACCGGCAGGTTCTCCGGCGCGATGATTTGCCTTCCTCTGTTTTTACCGCTGATGATCCGCATGGCGTTTTATAGGATGGTCACTTGCTGGTGGTATTTCTGGAGCAGTTCGTTGAGTTTCTTGTCCGGGGCGCAGAAATAGTTGACGATGACTTCCGGCTCGCGGAAACCGAACTGCTGTATGCTGTTCATGGAGTAATAGAGCACATCGACGGGCTCGGTGTGGAGGGTTCTGTTCACGAAAGAGGGCTGGTTGTCATGCATCGCCAGGAAATCGACAAACCGGTCGTTCACGGAGATGAGCATGGCCTCAGGGTGGTTCCGCTCTTGTAGAAATTGGCAGAATAGTGTTATCTCGCTGACTATCCGAGGTTGGCAGGGGAGACTGCTGACGGTGGTGTACTCGTTCTGCGTCAGGAAATACAGGGCACGGTAAAGGCCGATACGGTCGCTGTAATGTTGGCCGTAGTGGGTGATGTCGTGCTGGATGTTAAGGTATTCTTTGGCCTTGCCGTCGTCATAGATGATTTCCGGTATCAGCATCGGCACGTGGGTGGCGACGATGATGTCCAGAGGTTCGCTGTTGTTTTCGAGGCCGAAGAATTTCGGGGCCTCGGTGGAGAGCAGGACATTGTCGCCGCTTTTGACGTCCTGTCGGCGCAGGGCGCCGTCTTCACCGTTGTCGAAAAGCGAAAATCCATCCGAGGAAAGCCGGATGGATTTCGTGTAGTATTTGGAAAGCAATGTGTTCATTTGAGAGGATTATTCCCAGCTGCCCGAGGTGCTTGATTCTGTAAGAGAACCCAGATACATGTCGGTGTATTGCTCTCTGTACTGCTCCTCTTCGGCCAGGTTGTTATAGAAAACCTTGTTCCAAAGTTTCTTGAAGAACCCCGCATTTTCCGGGGTGATGCTCTTGTCCATGTTCACCAAGATGTCGTCCAGCGGCAAATCGACACGATAGACGGGGATTTCGTAGGTCTTGGAAGCGATGGAGCCGGTCTGGATGGTGTATTCTTTCTTGTCGCCGAACGGGATGTACTGGAATTTCTGGAAGTCGGCCCTGGTGAGGTTCGGGTCAAGCTCCAGCATCTTGTCGATGGCCGGGATCTTGACGATCTTCTTCTGGATAAGCCCGAGTTTGAATGCCTGTTCCTGACTCATGGTGTCGGGGAAGTTGCCGACGGTTTTCTCCACTTCTACCGTTCCGTTGTTGACAAACTCTGCCAGCGTGTCGATGTCGCTCGCATATTTCTTGTTGACGTTCTTGTAGATGGCCTGCGCGCTCCTCAGGACGGAGAGGTTGGTGACATTGGCGGATTTCCGCAACTCATAGACCTGTCTGAATTTCTCGGGGCGCATGATGCTGCGGGCGGCGAGGATGACAAGAAAGAAAACGGCAATGCCTAATAGAATACTGAATAAGGTTCTGGTCTTCATAACTTTTATTGTGTTTTATAATTTTTCTGTATGTTAAAAAAAAGCGAGCAAAAGTAGTAAAAAAAATGATGTGTCCTTATTGTGACGGCAAATTATTTTGGGGTGCGGCAGACGGGTTCAGAATGTGACGCGGTGGATGCCGGCAGGGTAGGAGGTCTCTATCAACGCTTTGATTTTGCTGTAGTCGCCCGGGTTCTGCACGAAGTCTAACTTGGAGGCCTCAAGCAGCAGGATGGGCATGGTGGCATGTTCTTTGAAATAAGTGAGGTAGCTCTGCTGGATGTGCTCCAGATAGTCGGCGGAGATGTTTTTTTCATATTCGCGCCCCCGTCCGGCGATGTTGCGCAGCAGCCTGGGGATGTCGTTGTACAGGTAGAGGATGATGTCGGGCTTGGGCAGGTAGGACGACAAGACGTCAAAGACGCTGCGGTAGAGGTTGTATTCGTCCGGCAAGAGGTTGTTTCGGGAGAAGATGACGCATTTGTCGATGAAGTAGTCGCCGATGACGAAGTCGGTGAAGAGGTCCCGCTCCGAGAGCAGTTTCTTGAGTTGACGGTAACGCTCCATCAGGAAAGTCATCTCCACAGGAAACGCGTAATGGACGGGGTCTGCGTAGAACTTTGCGAGGAACGGATTCTCGTTGAATTGTTCAAGCACCTGCTCCGCGCGGTACTCGCCCCCGATCATCTTCGCGAGGGTGGTTTTCCCCGCCCCGATGCAGCCTTCTATTACTATATAATTATAAGGTATCATTTTGTTGTCTGTGTTGTCGGTTGTTCGGCAACGGCCGGGATGCCCAATTCCGCCAGTTGCTCGAGGATGAATCTGCGCTCCATGATGTGAGGGTGGGGCACTACGAGCCGCTCGCTCCGGATGACACGCTCCCCGTAATAGAGGATGTCCAGGTCGATGGTTCTGTTGTGATAGACCGGCCTGCCCTCTATGACGGCGCTCTTTTCGGTGCGCCCGAGACGCTTTTCGATCTGCTGCAGGGTGTCGAGCAACTCGAACGGGCCGAGCGCCGTCCGCACCACCACGATCTGGTTGAGGAACGGCGGGGCGTCAAACCCCCAGGACTCCGTCTCTTTAACGGACGAGGCACACACGACGCTCCCGGCATGGCCGGCAATGAGCGCACGGGCCCGCGACAAGTACCCACACCTGTCACCCAGATTGCTGCCCAACCCGATGACGGCTCGCTCCAACACCGTTGCGGCCTTCCCGGAACCGCTGTCGTTCTCGCTGTGCATCAGTTGTTGATGACGAATACCGGTTTTCCGTAAATGTGGGCAAAGGTTTCCAGGGATTTCGAATAGTTCAGGATGTTGTTGATGATCCGCTGCGACGGCTTCTCCTGCTTTACCGATTTTTTCTTGCAAGGGGTAGATGTTCTGTTCATTGGCGATGCTTTAGTTTCAGAATGCTCTTATGTATATTCCGACTAACGAATGTATCGGGCCATTATTTTGTCCCCCGCAATATTTTTTTCGGTTATTCCTCCCCGACTTATTTCTTGAACAGGAAATAGACGGCAAGTATCAGGAACGCAAAGCCGACGACTTGTGTCCACCGGAAGGTCTCGTTCTTGAATACGACCAATGTCAATATGGTGAAGATGGTCAGGGATACGGCCTCCTGAATGACTTTCAGCTGCCACAAGTTGAATGGGCCGCCGTTGCCGATGTAACCGATACGGTTGGCCGGTATCATGAAGCTGTACTCGAACGCCGCCGTCATCCAACTGAGCAGTATGATGACAGGCAATGACAGTTTGGAAAACCATGGGTAACTCTGGAAACGTAGGTTGCCGTACCAGGCAAAGAACATGAAGACGTTGGAACAGAGTAATAGACAGATGCAATATAGACCTCTCATAAACGCGATTTTTGCAGGTTTAGAAAAAAAACGCGCAAAGATAACGAATTTAAACGGAGAAAACAAAGTGTTACAAATGTAACAAACAGGCATCAAACAAGAACACAATAAATATTACAAATGTAATAAAACACGCACAACTCAAATGTAAACACGACGGCGTGTCTATTTACAAAAGTTTACCCCAATACGACAGTCAATCCACATCCGTCACCCCTGCCTACTTTGCTTCAGCCCCAATTATCCCAGCAATATTCACCTAAGTAACAATGAATATTTATTTTTTCAAAATACTAATAACCAATATAATTACAAGAATTGTCGAATACACTTGTTTAGATAAAAATCTATTTTGTCAACAATCTTTTGTGTTGTATCAATATTTAACATTAAAGTATTAAAATAGCGTATTTTGCATTATTTATCTGAAGTATAAAAAGATGAATTTATGAACAATGTGAAAAAATGACCGGACAGACGCATTTTATTTGTACTTTTGTCAACGCTTAAAAATAAGCGGGTGTTACAAATGTAATTACAAAAGTAAACAAGTAATATGATTGACAGAATTAAACAAGTAATGAATTATAAACAAATGTCACCAACGGCGTTTGCTGATAGTATAAATGTAAATCGTTCCAGTGTGACCCACATTTTCACTGGGCGCAACCAGCCCAGCCTTGATGTGGCAAAGAAGATTTTGAATGCCTTTCCTGAGATCAGCTCCGACTGGCTGATTATGGGTACTGGGCCGATGTTTCGTGAGGCGTCGTCCGCCGGCCCCGTCATCCCTTCTGACTCGTCAACACCAGGCAACACCCAGCAAACGCCGAAAGCTTCAGGCATCCTGCAGCCCGACTTGTTTGCGGATTATGAAGACACGGCGACAGAAAACGCAGAGCCTCCGGCATCTCCGGAGTTGCCCGTTGCCGAGCTGGAACTCGACACTGCCCAGCCTCAAACAGCAACCGAGGCTGAACCTGTAATAGACCAAACGAGTGTGGAGGAGGCTGCCCGCCCGTCAACGTCAAGGCGCGGACGTTCGGGAGAATCGCGTATTGCGGACACGGCGCCAAAGCGCGAGCGAATATTGAAATCTCAGGCCGACCGCCAACTGGTGCGCGTGGTCTTCTTCTACAGCGACAGAACTTGCGAAGTGTACAATCCTTCGTGACAGCGGCGTGACACCATTGGGGTACGAAGCCAAAAAAAGAGGGTTGCCAAGGCAGCCCTCTTTTTGTCATGAGCAATAAAAAGCAATTTTAGTACTTGTAGAAGCCTTGGCCGGTCTTGCGACCCAGCAGGCCGGCGCGGACCATCTTGCGGAGCAGCGGGTGCGGACGGTATTTGGGGTCGCCGAACTCGTGGTAGAGCACTTCCATAATGGCGAGGTTGACATCGTTGCCGATAAGGTCGGCCAAAGCAAGCGGTCCCATCGGATGGTTAGCCCCTAACATCATGCACTTGTCGATGTCTTCGGCGCTGGCGATGCCGTCGGCCAGGATTCCGACCGCCTCGTTGATCATCGGGACGAGTATTCTGTTCACGACAAAGCCCGGGGCTTCGTTCACGGCCACCGGTGTTTTGCCGATGGAGGTGGCCAAGTCAACGATCAGGTTGCAGACCTCGTCGGAGGTTACCTGCCCTTTGATGACCTCAACCAGTGCCATCCTGTCGGCGGGGTTGAAGAAGTGCATGCCGATGAAACGTTCGGGGCGTTTTGTGCACGAGGCGATTTCCGTGATGGACAGCGAGGAGGAGTTCGTCGCGAATATCGTTTCGGGTTTGCAGATGCCGTCGAGTTCGGTGAACACGTCTTTCTTGAGTTGCATGTCTTCGACGGCTGCCTCGATTACGAGGTCGGCGTCGGCAAAAGCGGCATAGTCCGTCGTTGTCGTGATGTTTTTCAGAATGGCATCGACGGCCTCTTGCGTGAGTTTGCCTTTCTCGACCAGTTTCCCGTACGATTTCACGAAAGAGCCCATGGCCTTGTCGAGGCTGGCCTGGGTCCTGCTTTTCATTACTACAGGCATCTTGGCGGCAAAAGCCTTGACGATGCCTTTAGCCATTGTTCCTGTTCCAATAACGCAAATTTTCATAATCTGGATATTTTTTAATGTTGAATTGTGAATTTACCGGTTCTTGAATTCGGCCTGTGACTTGGTCAGGAAAGCGGTCATGCCGTTTTTCTGGTCTTCCGTGGCAAAGCATTTCCCGAACATCTTGTTCTCGAAAGCGATGCCCTCGTCGGCGGCCATGTCGTACTCCTCGTTGATGCACTGTTTGGCGTATTTCACCGCGATCGGGGCGTTGGACGCGATTTTCTCCGCCAGTTTCATGACGTAGTCCATCAGCTCTTCGGGTTCGCAGACGGCATTTACCAGTCCGATGCGCAGGGCTTCGTCCGCGCGGATCGTCTTTCCGGAATAGATCATCTCCTTGGCATAGCCGATGCCGACGGCCTTGGCCAACCGGAGCGTGCCGGAGAAGCCCGGGATGATGCCCAAACCCACTTCCGGCTGTCCGAATTTGGCCTTGTTGGAAGCGATGCGGATGTCGCAGGCCAGCGCCAGCTCGCAGCCGCCGCCCAAGGCGAAACCGTTCACGGCGGCGATGACCGGAATGGGCAACGTCTCGATCTTGCGGAACACGGAGGCCCCGAGTTTGCCGAAACGCTCGCCCTCCTCTTCGTTGAGATGCTGCATCTCGGAGATGTCGGCGCCGGCAACGAAACTCTTCTCGCCGTCTCCGGTGACGATGAGCGCGCGGATGTCGGCGTCTATGTTACTGATGAACGCGTCCATCTCTGACAGCACAGACGAGTTCAGGGCATTCAATGTCTTGGGCGCAGATATGGCTAATGTGCAGATTGCGCCTGTCTTCTGGATCTTTAAGAAATTATATTCCATTGCAGATTGTTTTTTTTGAGTTGGCAAATGTACATTTTTTTCGGCATCGTGATTCTTTTTTTTCAACGGCGACACGGCTGCCGCACGAATTTAGAATTTAGAATGTAGAATGTAGAGCGTCACGCGTGTTATTCTCTCTCTCCTTCCACGATGTTGAGCCTCTCGAGGCTCTGTTTGACTCTGGGCGCGGCTTGCTCCGACGGTGACCGCTGGTTATGGTCATTGGCGAGATAGAATTTTCCCGTGGTGCGGTAGCCCTGAAATGGCCAAAGTGTGCGGCTTTTTTGTATTTTTGCCGTTTTATTTTTCTGCCGTAAAATGATTGTCAACATTAAACATAACGTATGAGAAAATACCGGTTACTCCTGACGGCGGCGCTTTGCCTGCTTGCCGCTACGCTTTCAGCACAAAAAAATTACGAATATGTCTCCTATTCGCACGATTCGCTGCATACCCGCATCTATACCCTCGACAACGGGCTCAAGGTGTTCCTGACGGTTTACAAGGACTCGCCCCGCATACAGTGCCTGATCCCCGTGCGCGTGGGCAGCAAGAACGACCCCGCGGAAACCACCGGCCTCGCGCATTACCTCGAACACCTGATGTTCAAGGGCACGCCCAGCTTCGGCACGCTCGACTGGAACGCGGAGAAGCCGCTGCTCGACCGCATCGAACGGGAATTTGAGGTCTATCGCGTGCAGACCGACAAGGCGGTGCGCGACAGCATCTACCGCGTCATCGACAGCCTGTCGTATGTGGCCAGCGGCTACGCCATCCCCAACGAGTACGACAAGATGATGAATTTCATCGGCTCGAAGGGCACCAACGCCGCCACGTCGAACGACTATACGGTCTATATCGAGGATATCCCCTCCAACCAACTGGAGAACTGGGCCGCCATCCAGGCCGACCGCTTCATGAACCCCGTGCTGCGACTGTTTCACACCGAACTGGAAACGGTGTACGAAGAGAAAAACACCTCCCTGGCCAACGACTCCCGCCAGGCCAACGAGGCTATGCTCAAGGCGCTCTTCCCGAACAACCCCTACGGGCAGCAGACGACCCTCGGCCGCGCCGAACACCTCAAGAACCCCTCAATCACTAACATCCGCAACTTCGTCTCCACCTACTATGTGCCCAACAATATGGCCGTCTGTCTTTCGGGCGACTTTGACTATGACGAGGCCATCGCCACAATAGACCGCTATTTCGGCAAAATGCAGGCCAAAGAGCTCCCGCACTATTCCATCCGCAAAGAGACCCCCATCGCGACTCCCGTCGAATGCGAGGTTGTCGGACACGAGGCCCCGTTCGTCACCGTCGCTTTCAGGATGGACCTCCCGGCAAACCACAAGGACATCTACATACTGCGCATGCTCGACAATATGCTGTCAAACGGCAAATGCGGCATCATCGACTTGAACCTCAACCAGAAACATCTCGTCTCCTCGGCTTCCGCCTATCCTTACGTGCTCTGCGACAATTCGGCATACGTGCTCTACGCGCGCCCCAACGCCGGCCAGACGCTGGAGGAAGCCAAAGACCTGCTGCTCGCACAGGTTGAGTTGCTCAAACAAGGCAAGTTCGACGAGAACCTCCTGCAGGCTTCCGTCAACAACATGAGACTCGGCGAGATGAAGAAACTGGGCAGCAACCGCTCCCGGGCCTTTATGCTCGCCAATGCCTTTGAGAACGACATCGACTGGTATTATGCCTCGCAGAGCATCGACCTGTACAGCAAAATCACGAAGGAAGACATCATAGCCTTCGCCAAACGCCATTTCAAGGAGGGAAGCCATGTCGTGGTCTATAAACGTCAGGGCGAGCCCTCTGAGACCGTCAAGGTTTCCAAGCCCGCCATCACCGCCATTCAGCTCAACCGCGATGCGGAATCCGATTTCTTCAGGCAGGTCAGGGAACGCAAGGTGATGCCGATAGAGCCCGTGTTCGTGGACTTCAATCAGGCCATCACCTTCGACCGTTACCGCGATGCGGATGTCAACTACATCCACAATGACGAGGACGGCACATTCACGCTCAAAATCCTCTTCAACGCCGGCGAGCTCAATGACCTCTACCTCCCGAGCGCGGTCCATTACCTCAGCTATCTCGGAACGGACAAGATGTCGGCCGAAGAACTGAAAAGCCGCTTCTACCAGCTCGCGACCAGCTATTACGTCAATTGTTCTGACGACGAGACGGAGATCGTGCTTTCCGGCCTCTCCGAGAACTTCGGCAAGGCGTTGGGGCTGATGATGGATGTCCTTGCCCACGCCCAGCCCTCCGGCGAAGCCCTCCAGCATGTGATCGACGACGCGCTGAAAAGCCGCCAGGACGCCAAGAGCCGCCAGAACAGCGTGATGAACTGCCTGCGCTCGTATGCCGAATATGGTCCCCAACTGGTCAACTACCAGCTTTCGGAAGAGCAGATCCGCAACATGGACGGCGGGAAACTGCTGGCAAGCCTGCGGGCCCTGTTGCAGTACAAGCCCGAATTTTTCTAT
Organism: bacterium; assembly: GCA_963643165.1. Classification (GTDB taxonomy): domain Bacteria; phylum Bacteroidota; class Bacteroidia; order Bacteroidales; family WCHB1-69; genus F23-D06. Next base: position 11,177 of record CAVIJD010000010.1, read on the forward strand.
TACGGCCCGGCTTCCGTGAAGTCACTCAAGGCTTCCTTGAAGAAAAATTACAAACTTCCCAAAACATACGACGCGCCGGCCCCGTACAAGAAAATGGAGCGGCTTGCCACGACAGAGAATGTGGTCTATTACGCCCCGTACCCCGCCCGCCAGTCGCGCGTCATCACCTCGATGCGCAGCGGCATGATGGATGCAGCCCTGCTGCCGGTGATAAACATGTATAACCAGTACTTCGGCGGAAGCATGAATGCCATCGTGTTTCAGGAGATGCGCGAGAAACGCTCGCTGGCCTATTCGGCACAGTCCTCCTTCGTGTGCCCCTCCGACACCGCCGACTATATGTACAATTATTCTTATATAGCAACCCAAAACGACAAAATCGTGGATGCGCTCGTGGCCTTCGACTCCCTGTTCAACGATATGCCCGTGTCTGAAACGGCCTTCGAACTGGCTCGCAAAGGGGCCAAGTCGTCGGTCGCCGCCAGCCGGGTGACCAAAATGTCGATCCTGAACATGTACCAGCGCAACCGCAAGATGGGCATCAGCCACGACTACCGCCGCGACTTCTACAATCTCATTGACGCGTTCACGATGAAAGACATTCAGGACTTCAATGCCAAATACATCAAGAACAACCCGAAGACCTACATGATACTCGCCGCCGACGGCGAGGTTGACTTCGAGGCCGTGCAGGCACGCTTCGGCCGTGTCGTGAAACTCTCCCTCACCGACATCTTCGGATATTGAAAGGCTGACGACCACAAAGGCGACATTGTCAACAAAACCATATTTTTTGAAATAAAGAACAACATACCATAATGAAAAAACGCGTTTTCCTTACCGGAGCCACCGGCGTGATGGGGTGGGCGGGTCTTCAGGAACTGCTCAAGCAACCCGACCAGTTTGAGATCACCGTGCTGGCGCGCCGCAGCGAAAAGAACATCAAGAAACTGGAACCTGTCAAAGACAAAGTACGCATCGTTTGGGGCGACCTGACCCGCTACGAGGATGTGCTCGCCGGCGTCAAGGGGGCAGACTATGTGTTGCATGTGGGCGGCATGGTGTCGCCGTCGGCCGACTATTATCCAAAAAAGACCATGTATGTGAACGTCACCTCGGCGCAGAACGTCGTGAATGCGGTTCTGGCGCAGCCCAATGCCGATGACATCCGGGTGGTTTACATAGGCTCGGTGGCGCAGACCTCCGACCGCAATGCGCCGTTGCACTGGGGACGCACCGGCGACCCCGTGTGTGCCAGCGTCTATGACCACTACGGCATCAGCAAGATCAAGGCCGAGCGCATCTTTGCCGACTCGGGACTCAAACATTGGGTCAGCCTCCGGCAGTCGGGCATCCTCTATCCCGGCATCCTCAAGAACTTCGACCCCATCATGTTCCACGTGCCCGTCCGGGGCGTGCTCGAATGGGCCACAGTCGAGGACTCCGGCCGGCTGCTCGCCAAGGTGTGCGGCGAGGAGGTGCCCGCCAACTTCTGGAACCGCTTCTACAACATCAGCAGCGGTCCCGGATTCCGCATGACCAATTACAAATTCGAGAAACTGATCCTGCAGGCGGTGCATTGCCCCGCTCCCGAAAAGATATTCAAAGCCAACTGGTTTGTTCTCCGCAACTTCCATGGCCAATATTACCTCGACGCGGACGTGCTGGAAAATTACCTCCATTTCCGCGGACATAAGGATGCCGAGACCTACTTCGAGGAGATGAGCCGCCGTCTGCCCGGCTATTTCAAGATGGCGAAAATAGTGCCGGCAGGCCTCATCAAGGCCGTGATGTCGCTGATGGCCAACAAAAAGCAATGGGGAACACAATGGTGGATCAAGCACAACGACCAGAACCGCATCAAGGCCTATTACGGCACGGTCGAGAACTGGCGCGGCATCCCCGACTGGGACGGCATGGACCTGTCGGAGCCGCCCGGCATCGAGCAGGCCGTCCATATCGACCACGGCTACGATGAGAACAAGCCGTTGTCAGAACTCACCCTGGACGAGTTGCGGCAAGCGGCCGAGTTCAGGGGAGGAAAACTCCTGTCGGACGGCTATGACGGCGACGCCGAAAAGAAACTGACGTGGCAATGCCACAAGGGACACCGTTTTGAGGCCTCGCCGAAACTTGTGCTCCTGGGCGGGCACTGGTGCCCCGATTGTCTGCCGCCGGCATGGGATTATGACGACCTTGCACAGCACAGTCCCTTCTTTGCCCAAGTTTGGCTGCCCCAACACAAAGGGGAACACAATGTCTATGGACCAGAAATTTTTGACGGATGGGAATAAGGAATAGACAGGCGGGGATTGTCTGTGCCCTGTTTCTGCTGGCTTTTCCGCTCAACCGGCTCGCGGCGCAGTTGCAGGATTGTGGCACGGCGAAAGACAACGAGGGAAACCTCTACCGTACAGTCATGATAGGCAAGCAATGCTGGATGCGTGAAAACCTGCGGACAACGCAAGCCCCCGACGGCACCGAACTGAAAGCCTTTTCGCACAGCTCCGGGGTGGAACGTTCCCCGGGAGGAAACCCCGCCAACGTGCTGCAGTACGGACTGCTCTACACGTGGAGAGAAGCCATGAACGGCGCCGCCGCTACGGAGCGTGTCCCGAGCGGCGTACAAGGCCTCTGCCCCGACGGATGGCACCTGCCCTCCAATTTTGAGTGGATGGCGCTGGAAGACTTTCTGGGCTACCGCGACGAGTCCCGCTGCGGCACGGACGTGAACAATGTGGCGAAAGCATTGGCCTCCCGTCAAGGATGGACCCCCGGGCAGCCCGGGACCGTCACGCCGTGCAGCATTGCCGACGTGCCGGAAAACAACGATGCCTCCGGCTTCTGCGCCTTGCCGTCAGGCTGCTACTGGAACGGACACGACGGCTTTGGCACGAGCACCGGCTTCTGGACGGCTTCTGAAGGCAGCGACGTCTCGTCGCCCATCCATTTTTTCTCCGCCTCCAACGCTACCGTCGAAATCAACTGCACCCCTAAAGAGGCAGCCTACCCGGTGCGCTGCCTGAAAAACAGCGTCCAATAACTTTTTTTTAACATAAAACAATGACAAAGTTTGAAGAATTACGCGCCAAATATCCCGTCTTTACATACGAGGGGTATGACTATGAACGGAAAGGCGACAGCCTGCACCTGCAGTTCCGCTTCCGCATAGGCGAAACCATAACGTTTGCCCCCACTGCCGTGCTGAGCCCCGGCGTCTATTCGGCATTCCCGTCTGACCTGTCTCTTCTGGACGGAATCGTCTTCCATATCGGCATGATAGAATTGATCAGCTATTGGAAATGCACCTGCAGCCCGATCGTTCATATCAAGCCATGCCGTTTGAGTGAGGAGCAGCAGGACTGGTGGCGCAAATTGTACTGGAACGGACTGGGTGAGTTTTTCTACAAAAACGGCATCCGGAGCGATGTCAACGCATTTATGGACTTCACCTTCGGGGCGAGCAGCGCCAAGGCCGAGTCGTTTGCCTATCCGACCGTGGAGGAGAGCAACCGGGTGGTCGTTCCCGTCGGCGGCGGCAAAGACTCGGTGGTCACGCTGGAGGAACTGCGCCGGCAACGAGAGGTGGCGCCGTTCATCATAAACCCGCGGGGGGCCACGTCAGAATGTGCCCGAATCGCCGGGTTTGACACCCCGGAGAAGATCATACGGATGCAGCGCACGATCGACCCGCTGCTGATCAGGCTCAACGGCGAAGGATTCCTCAACGGACATACGCCTTTTTCTGCCATGCTGGCATTCTATTCCGTGCTGGTCTCCGCCGTGACGGGCATCCGTGACGTGGCGCTCTCCAACGAGGCCAGTGCCAACGAGCCTACCGTCATCGGCACCCACATCAACCACCAGTATTCCAAATCGCTGGAGTTTGAGCAGGACTTCCGCGACTATGTGGAACGGTTCATGGGCAATTCCAACCATTATTTCAGTTACCTCCGCCCGTTCACCGAACTGCAGATCGCCGAGAAGTTCGCACAATATCCCCAGTATTTCCACGCGTTCAAAAGCTGCAATGCCGGAAGCAAGGAGGACAAGTGGTGCTGCAAGTGCTCAAAATGTCTTTTCGCCTACATCATCCTTTCGCCATTCATTGACGACGCCGAGATGGTCGGCATCTTCGGCGAAGATATGCTCGACAACCCTGAATTGGAACAGGTCTTTGACGAACTGGCGGGCTTCTCCGCCCATAAGCCTTTCGAGTGCGTGGGGACGATAGGGGAGGTGAACGAGGCTTTGAAACGCATCATGGAGAGCCGAAAGGACAAACATCTCATCAAACATTACATCAATGTGCAGATGGGACAGATTGAAGACGCGTTGCTGGAGGACTATTTCAACATGGCCCCTTAAACGTTTTTTCAACAGATTTCAACAGATTGACAAAATAAAATCAAAAAACATAATACGATGAAAAAACCAACATTGCTCGTCTTGGCTGCCGGTATGGGAAGCCGTTACGGCGGACTTAAGCAACTGGACCCCATGGGTCCCAACGGCGAAACCATCATGGACTATTCCATCCGCTATGCCGCAGAAAGCGGGTACGGGAAAGTAGTCTTTGTGATCCGCCGTACAATGGAAGAGGATTTCAAACGCCTGATTTTGCCCAGATACGTTGACAAACTGGAAGTGGGGTACGTCTTTCAGGAACTGGACATGTTGCCTGAGGGCTTTGCCGTGAATCCGGAACGGAAGAAGCCGTACGGCACGGCGCATGCCATCCTTGTGGCCAAAGAAGCCGTCCACGAGCCTTTTACCGTCATAAACGCCGACGACTTTTACGGCAAGGAGGCATTCGGGGTCATGGCCGCTTTTTTGCAGGAAGAGCAGCCCTCGGAACACCCTGTGTATGCCATGGTGGGTTATCGTCTCGACAAGACCTTGTCGGAGAACGGAACCGTCTCAAGAGGGGTCTGTTCCACGGACGAGGACGGCTATCTCAGGACTATTGAGGAAGTCCGGAAGATTGCCCGCACGGGAAATGTCATTGAAAACCGGGAAGAGGGCAGACACCGCATTTTCAGCGGTGAAGAGCCTGTGAGTATGAACTTCTGGGGGTTCACGCCTGAGTTCTTCAACTGTCTGGAAGGCCTTTTTGCTGAATTTCTGAAAGAGCACCAGCAGGACATCACCGCGGAGTTCCCCATTCCTGACGTCATTTCCTATTTGATGAGCCAAGGGCTTGCGCGCTTCAAAGTGCTTCACAGTCAGGCCGAATGGTTTGGCGTAACCTATCAGGAAGACCGTCCCGGCGTGGTGGAGAGGCTGAGGAATATAAAATGATAAAATTAAATTTTATCTAACATATATTGTAGTTTGTTATATTTTTCCTATTTTTGCGGCTGAAAACAAAAACAGGAAAAATATGTTGGTAAAGACTTATTCATGTGCCTTGATGGGGGTTGCGGCAAAGCAGATTGCCGTAGAGGTCAGTGTTGACAACGGGATTGGCTTCCATCTGGTAGGTTTGCCTGACAGTGCCGTCAAAGAGAGCCAGCAGCGCATCGACACGGCATTGAAGCACTACGGTTTACGGATACCTGGCCGCAAGATTGTGGTCAATATGGCTCCGGCGGACATTCGCAAGGAGGGGTCGGCTTTTGACTTGACCTTGGCGACGGCGATCCTGGCGGCGTCGGAGCAGATCGGTGGCGGCGGTTCTTTGCAGGAGTACTACATTTTAGGCGAGCTTTCTTTAGACGGCACCTTGCAGCCGGTGAAGGGTGCGCTCCCGATTGCCATGGAAGCCAAAAGGAACGGCAAGAAAGCGGTCATCCTGCCCGTACAGAACGCCAAAGAGGCCGCCATCGTGCAAGGCATTGATGTCCTGGGCGTGGAAAACATCGGGCAGGTCATCGACTATTTCAACAAGGGAAAGCCGATAGAGCCCGTGAGGGTGAACATAGAGGCCGAGTTTCAGCGCAGCCTCAACAATTACGAGTACGATTTCTCGGAGGTGAAAGGGCAGGAGAACATAAAGCGGGCCTTGGAGATCGCGGCGGCCGGGGGGCACAACGCGATTCTGATTGGGCCGCCGGGCTCCGGTAAGACGATGCTGGCCAAGCGGATACCCTCCATCTTGCCGCCCTTGACGTTGGAAGAGGCGCTGGAGACGACCAAGATCCATTCCGTGGCGGGAAAGATGGGGCGTTATGCCTCGTTGATGGCCGTGCGCCCTTTCCGCGCGCCGCACCACACCATCAGCGACGTGGCGCTGGTGGGCGGCGGCACGCACCCGCAGCCCGGCGAGATCTCGCTGGCACACAACGGTGTGCTCTTCGCCGACGAACTGCCGGAGTTCAAACGCAATGTGCTGGAGGTGCTCCGCCAACCTTTGGAAGACCGTTTCGTGACAATCTCGCGCTCGCAGTATTCCGTTGATTTCCCAGCATCCTTTATGTTCATCGCGGCCATGAACCCCTGCCCGTGCGGAAACTACAACCATCCTACCATCGCCTGCACTTGCCGCCCGGGTGAAATCCAGGGCTATCTCGGACGCGTGTCGGGACCGTTGATGGACCGCATAGACCTGCATGTGGAGGTGACTCCTGTCAGCCACGAGGAACTGGCGGCAAACAAGCCTGTGGAAAGCAGCGCCAGCATCCGCCGCCGTGTGGTCGCCGCCCGGCAAATGCAGAAATCGCGCTTTGAAAAGCACGCCAACGTGTTCTGCAACGCCCAGATGAGCAGCAAGTTGGTGCGGCTTTATTGCGCCATCGGCGAGGACGGACAACAGATTCTCAAACAGGCAATGGACCGGCTGGGGCTCTCCGCCCGTGCCTACGACCGCATCCTGAAGGTTGCAAGAACCATCGCCGACCTTGACGGCAGCAACAACATTGAGACTGGCCACCTCAGCGAAGCCATCAATTTCAGAAGCCTCGACCGCGACAACTGGGGGAAATGACAGACTCGAGACCCTTTCCGTCCTCAGGTTGACGTGAGATGTGAAAAGTAAAGGGTTTGTAGGACGTGACAGCTGTCGTGACGCCGCTCGCCCCATTCGTCCGCTCGGGCTTTATGGGCGGCTGAGGCGTCCCCGCTTCACTGCTCGCAGGTCAGTTCCCCGCGGAGCGGCTGTTCGATGAGCCTTTTCATCTCTCCGCGGCTCAAGTCGTGCCCCAGCAGGTACATCAGTTTAGTGACGGCAGCCTCCGTGGTCATGTCGTGGCCGCTGATCACGCCGATGTCTGCAAGATGCTTTCCGGTAAGATAGCGTCCCATCTCGACACCTCCGCCGCCCTTGCATTGTGTTATGTTCACGATGTAGATGCCGCGCTCTACGGCCTCTTGCAGAATGTCGATGAACCCGGCGTCAGTCGGGGCGTTGCCCACGCCGTAGGTTTCCAGCACCACGGCGCGCAGCCCGGATGTCTGGAACAGCACTTTCAGGTACTCTTTCCGGATGCCGGGATAGAGCTTCACCAGCGCGATGTTGTCGTCCATCTTGTCGTGAACGGCCAACGCACCCGCATTGGCCGCATGCCGGATGTTGGCGTAGTGGAAGTCCACGTTTGTGTTCACGTCGGCAAGTTTCGGATAGTTCGGCGAGGTGAAGGCATTGAATTTCGAGGCGTTGTCCTTGAATGTGCGGTTGCCGCGGTAAAGGCTGTTCTGGAAATAGATGCACACCTCCTGGATGACGGGCTTGTCGTCGCGGTAGCACGCGGCGATGTCGATGGCGTTGATGATGTTCCGGCGGCCGTCGGTGCGGATGACCCCCAAAGGCAGTTGCGAGCCGGTCAGGATGACGGGCTTGTCCAGATTCTCGAGCAGGAAACTGAGGGCTGAAGCCGTGTATGCCATCGTGTCGGTGCCGTGCAGGATGACAAAGCCGTCGAAAAGGCTGTAAGCGTCCTGGACCATCTTGGCCAGCCGTATCCAGAATGACGAGTCTGTGTCCGAAGAGTCGATGAGGGGCAGCATGTCCCGGAAAGTGAGGTCCGCGTCAACAAGCCGGAGCATGGGCAGTTGCTGATAGATGTTCTCGAACTCAACCGGCTGGAGCGCCTTGCTTTCCGTGTCCATCATCATTCCGATGGTGCCGCCTGTATAGATTACCAAGATTTTACGCCTGTTCATACAATATTTTTTTAGGCGGCAAAAGTACAAAAAAAGCGATTGTTTTGCCGCCGTCCGCAAAGGTGCGGCTTCCGCGCGTTTTTCGTCAGCAAGGCATACGGTTTCCCCGAAAAAAAGACTATTTTCGCACCCGCTGAGAAATTCGTTCAAATACAATAATATATTATGTTGGAAAAAGGAATCAAAGGATTGCAGAAACAGACTGTTACGGAAGAGATGACGGCCGCCCATATCGGCAGCGGGTTGGTGCAAGTGTTCGCCACGCCCGTGATGGTCGCGCTTATGGAAAAGACTTGCGCGCTGAGTGTGGAGCCATTCCTTCAAGAGGGGGAGAGCACCGTGGGCACACACCTCGACATATCGCACTGCGCCGCCACGCCCTTGGGCATGGAGGTGCGCTGCGAAAGCGAACTGGTTGAAATTGACCGCCGCCGGCTGGTGTTCAAGGTGGCGGCATACGACGAGTGCGGACTGATAGGCGAGGGCGCACACGAGCGTTTCCTGATCGACAAGGACAAATTCCAGCAGCGCGTGAACGCCAAACTGACGCACCATTGAGCCCTGAAATTTAAAAGACGCGGACCGGAAACCAATTGGGATTTTTATGCTATCTTTGCCGCCGAATTTTTGTACGTATGGATATGGAACAGATTAATCGGATTTTCGACGACTTCAGCAAAGCCACGGTGCTTGTAATCGGTGACGTAATGATAGACTGCTACATCAACGGCAAGGTCTCGCGCATCAGCCCGGAAGCCCCCGTGCCTATTGTGAATGCACAAAGCCGCAGCTACCGGCTCGGCGGCGCCGCTAACGTTGCCCTTAACCTGAAGTCGCTCGGAGCACGCCCCATTCTCTGTTCTGTCATCGGCAGCGACAACAAGTCGAAGGTGCTCTATGACCTTATGGAGGAGTGCGAGCTCGACTCGTTGGGCCTCATCCCGATCTACGGGCGCAGAACCACGGTCAAGTACCGCATCATCGGAAACAATGCCCATATCGTGCGTGTCGATGATGAACGCGACGAACAACTCAAGGAACGCGAGAAACGGCAGTTCCTGACCACCGTGGAGCAGGTCATCGACCATAACCCCATCGACGCCATCATTTTCGAGGACTATGACAAAGGGCTTTTCTCCAAAGACTTGATTGAGGAAATCATCCGCTTTGCCCAGAAAAAGAACATCTTCATCGCCGTTGACCCTAAAAAGCGCAATTTCAACAATTACGAGAATGTCAATCTTTTCAAGCCTAATTTGAAAGAGCTCTCCGCAGGTCTCAACATCGAGGACAATGTCTCGCTCACGGTCGAGAACATCCATACCCTTGCCAAGCAATTTGCTGAAGAGAAGAAGATTGACATGGTGATGATTACCATGTCTGACCGTGGCATCGCGTTCTATGACAGCAAGAAGGACATCTTCTACCATCAGGATGCTTTCACCAGAAGGGTGAGCGACCCCTCCGGCGCGGGCGATACGGTCATCTCCGTGGCGACCCTTTTCCTGCTGCACAAGGAGAGCATCGCCACCACCTGCCTGGCCTCCAATTTGGCGGGCGGCATTGTCTGCGAATACGTGGGCGTGGTTCCCATCAATGTTTCCCAACTGAAGAACGAGATCTACAAAAATCGGGACAGCCGCATTTCCTAAGATAATAAAAAGGCTTTCCGCACGTTATATCTCGTCCTTTTGAAAAGAATGTATCGACTGAAACACATTATCTTTGCGCTCGTTTTGTCATTGGGGACGATGTTTGCGGTTGCACAGTCGCGCCCGTTCGGAACGCCGAACCTCATCAGATACGATGACCGCGTTTGTCATTTCGGCTTCCTGATAGGCGCCGGGTCCTACAATTATATCATTGCCACTAACCCTGACCTCACCGCGAATGTGGACTATGACACGACGAGGGTCGTGAACTCCAGAGCCGGGAAGATGATGTGCCTCGGCATTGTTTCGGACCTCCATCTGGGCAAATATTTCGACCTCCGTCTGATCCCCACGTTCTCTTTCCCGGATTGCCAGATCAATTATTGGCGCAAGACCAACAGCGTGGACCGCCAGTACGCCAACGGCAACGCCAACGGCATTGTGTTCATCGACTTGCCGCTGATGCTCAAGTTCAAGTCTTCCAGAATCATGAACAACACCCGCGTGTATGTGCTTGCCGGCGCGCAGTACAGCCGCAATCTGGTATATGGGAAGGCCGAGAAACTGGCTTACCAGAAGAATGTGCTCCTCGTCACCGCCAACGACGTGGCGGCATTGACCGGCATAGGCTTCGATTTCTATTGCACCTATTTCAAACTGAGCACGGAACTCAAATTCTCGGTCGGCTTGCTCAACCAACTCCAGCAGGAGGGCGTCAGCAAGGGCAGCATCCAGTCGCTGCGCTCCAAAGCTTTCCAGTTTTCAGTGACATTTGAATAAAATTTGAATAAAAAAGAATCATAATATGGCTAATAACGAAGAACTTTTCAAACAGATTGTCGCCCATGCCAAAGAGTATGGCTTTATTTTCCCCTCCAGCGAGATCTACGACGGTCTCAGCGCCGTGTATGACTATGGTCAGAATGGTGTGGAACTCAAGAACAACATCAAACAGTACTGGTGGAAATCAATGGTGCAGTACCACGACAACATTGTCGGCTTGGACAGCTGCATTTTCATGCATCCGACGATCTGGAAGGCTTCGGGCCATGTGGATGCTTTCAATGACCCGCTCATCGACAACAAGGACTCCAAGAAACGCTACCGTGCCGACGTGCTGATTGAAGACCACATCCAGAAGATTGAGGACAAGATCAACAAGGAGGTCGAAAAAGCCCGGAAACGCTTCGAGAATTTCGACGAGGCCATGTTCCGCCAGACCAACGGCCGGGTGCAGCAGTACCAAAAGCAGATTGACGACATCACGGCTCGCTATGCTGAGATGATGAGTGCCAACGACTTGGCAGGGCTCCGCGCCCTGATTGAAGAGTTGGGCATCGTGTGTCCCGTGTCCGGCACCCGCAACTGGACCGACGTGCGGCAGTTCAACCTGATGTTCGCCACCAAGCTGGGGTCAGTCTCCGACGGGGCCGACACCATTTACCTGCGGCCCGAAACCGCACAGGGCATTTTCGTCAACTTCCTGAATGTCTATAAGACAGGACGGATGAAACTCCCGTTCGGCATCGCCCAGATCGGCAAGGCTTTCAGGAACGAGATTGTGGCCCGCCAGTTCATCTTCAGGATGCGTGAGTTCGAGCAGATGGAAATGCAGTTCTTCGTCAAGCCCGGCGAGGAGCTGAAATGGTTCGACTATTGGCGGCAGACACGCCTCGATTGGCACACCTCGTTGGGCATCCCCGCCGAGAACTACCGCTTCCACGACCACGAGAAGCTGGCGCACTATGCCAACGCCGCCACCGACATCGAATTCAAGTTCCCCTTCGGCTTCAAGGAACTGGAGGGCATCCACTCCCGCACCGACTTTGACCTTTCGCAGCATGAGAAATTCTCCGGCAAGAAACTCCGCTACTTTGACCCCGACACGAACGAGAACTACGTTCCATACGTTGTCGAGACTTCCATCGGCGTGGACAGGATGTTCCTCGCGGTGTTCAGCCATGCCTACAATCAGGAGACCTTGGAAGACGGTTCCACGCGTGTGGTGCTGAAACTGCCTGCCCGCCTCGCACCCTACAAGGCCGCGGTACTCCCACTGGTCAAGAAAGACGGTCTGCCGGAGATAGGCCAGGAGATTTTCGGCAAACTGAAAAAAGAGTTTATGGTGCAGTATGAGGACAAAGATGCCGTGGGCAGACGCTACCGCCGCCAGGATGCCATCGGCACGCCGTTCTGTATCACGATTGACAACCAGACCAAAGAGGACGGCACGGTCACGCTCCGCGAACGCGACACGATGCAGCAATACCGCCTGCCCGCCGACAGTCTGGCCGATGAGTTATACAGAAAACTGAAATGACAATGAGACGTTTTGTTATAGTGGCCTTGCTGTCAGGGCTCTCGCTGTTGGCTACAGCCCAGAACATGAAGGCGTTTATCAGCCACAAGGCCTATTGCACCGGCAACAAACAGCCCTATATCGAGTTCACGTTCATCATAGGCGGCAACTCGGTACAGTATGTCAAGAACCCGCAAGGCAAGTTCGAGGCGGAGATCGATATCCGCGTCGATGTGGCCAAAAACGACTCTGTTGTCAAGTCGCTGCATTATGTGCTGGCCAGCGAGGCTTTAGAGGACACGTCGGCCGCAAATGTGCCCGATTTCGCCGACATCAAGAACCTCCCCGTCCCCAACGGCGACTATTTCCTCAATTTCTACCTTACGGACAAACACGCCGACTCGGCCTCGACGCTGAAATACATTGACCGTATTGTCATCAATTTCCCGGATGACAGGATCTCCTCTTCCCGCATTTCGCTCTTCGAGGATATGCGCGCGCCGGAATCGCCCGGACTCTATGTGAAGTATGGCTACTACCTGCCGCCCTCTTACTATAATTATATCCCCGAAAGCCAATACGCGCTTCCTTTTGCCTTGGAGGTTTATAACACGAAAAGCCTGCTCGGCGACAAGGAACTGAGAGCCAAGTGCTTTGTGGAATATGCCTCCAACAAGATGGTGGCTATGCCTGACCATATCATCACCAAGCAACTGAAGACGGATGACGTGGTGCTTGTCATCGATCAGTTCAACGTTTTCAAACTGCCTTCCGGCAACTACAACCTGGCCGTTGAACTTTATGACGGCGACAGTCTGCTGCTCGTCAGCAAAGTGTTCTTCCAGAAAAGCAACCCGTCGGTGAAACTTGATCTGGCCAATTATGACAATGTGGACGTCAACCGCACTTTCGTGACGGACATGACCGACCGCCGGAAGCTGGAAGACGACATAAAGTCGCTGTATCCCATCAGCACGAATGTGGAGCGCGAATTTTATGACCAGCGCCTCAAGTTGGTGGAGACGGAACAGTTGCAGCGCTATTTCTATGCCTTTTGGGTCGCCCGCAACCCGAACGACCCCGAGGGTGCCTGGAAAAAGTATGAGAAAATGGTCTCTTTTGTCCAGGAACGTTTTGGAAGCAAACAGGTGAAAGGCTACCGCACCGACCGTGGCCGCGTGTATCTCCAGTATGGACAGCCGAACGACATCAAGGAAATCCCCTCCGACCCGACGACGGTACCGTACGAAATCTGGCACTATTACTACCTCGATGACCAGTCAAACGTGAAGTTCGTGTTCTATGACCCCTCTTTGATAGGAAACGACTATGAACTGTTGCATTCCAACAAGTACGGCGAACTCCACGACAGCAATTGGAAAATGAAGCTGGTCAAGGCCATACAGCCGCAGACGGACATCTATTCCGAGGATCCCAACGAGTACTACGGCGGCGACATTAACGGAAATTGGCGCTATCATTGACAGGTATGCACAAGGCATTGAAGAAACTCTCTTTGTTCTGCTGCTTACTTGCCGCTGCTTTTCCGCTGTCTGCCCAGACTGATTCCGCCGCTGTTTCGGTTGGCGACACGGCAACTGCCCCTAAACGTAACTTGGAGCGCTTGATGCCTAAGTTTACGGCTACTGTCATGGGGCGTTACGAGTTCAGCCCCACGTCTGGCTCCGGCCATTTTGAACTGCGGCACAGCAGGGTAGGCCTGAGCGGCAACATTCACCCGATGTTTTCCTATATGGCGTTGGTGGACCTTTCATACGGCGGGAAGTTCTCGCCCGTTGCGATTTTTGCCCGTTTTGAGCCCGTAAAAGGACTGTCGTTTCTGATAGGTTACGACAAACTGCCTTTCAGTTCTGAAAACCTGCTGTCGCCGTACCGCACCTATTTTTCCGACAAGTCTTTTCTTACCCAGAAGATCACGGCCTGGAGCGATGTGGGGGGCGTTGTCAGCTATAAACGCGACGGGAAAGTGCCCTTTGAGGTCAAGGCCGGTCTTTTCAACAGCTCCGGTTTCAGCAGCCAACGGCAGTTGCAGGATCGGGTGAACGGCGTTTTCAGAGGTACGGTCTCGCCGTTCCGTGACTTTACCTTGTCGTTCGACTACGCCTCCATTCAACCCGAAGCGTTGCGTATGCGCCACATAGGTGTCGATTTGGCCTATACCATTGCAGGTCTGCATCTTGAGACGGAATACCTCTACAAAAGATACAGCAATGCGCAATTCTCTTCCACCCATGCTTTCTATGGTTTGGCTTTCTATGAGATACCGCTCCGCAAGAAGTTGCTGCACAGTATTCACATCGGTGGACGCTATGACGCCATCACGCCAAATTGTACGGGCAAGCTTTCAGAAAAGGGTGTTTATGAATGGGACCAGTTTCGGCAGCGCATCACGGCTGGCATTACGCTGATGTTCATAGAGCAGCCGGTCAGGGCTTCAATTCGGGTCAATTACGAGAAGAATTTTTTCCGTGCCGGCGTGGAAAACAACGAGGACCGCATCATCCTGGAGATGATTGCGCACTATTGACGTGTTAGTTCCGGGCGGCTATTTCATCACTTGCCGCAGTTCCTCATCGCTCATGCCGTATGCCTCTTTTCCTTTGCGCAAGCAGTTTTGAAAGCCGCTTTCGTCATTCAGTCCTTTGTAGCACTGCAGTTCGCTGTACCACAAGTCCCAAAGCAGCGGTATGGCTTTCTCGGCCATCATGAGGCAGGCGAGAGCGTCTGAATAGCGTTTGGCATAGAGGTTGGCCTTGGCGTAGAACAGCAGGTATATGGGGTCGTCGCCGGTGTGGGGGATGAGTTCGTTTACAGTTTCTTCTGTCTCCTTGACCTTTCCGTTGTTGAAATAATAGAGCAATTTGTGCAGCAAGAGGTAACGTGGGTCGGCATCTTCCTTGAGTTGGTCAAGGTTGTTGATGAATTTTGCGGGAGAGGTTTTGTAGAGGTCTGCAATGTAGAGTTGGTAGAATAGGGGATATTCCTTTATTTCAGTCTTGTGGGCGGTCAGCATGTTGAGCGACTCGCGGTATTTGCCCTCTTTGAGCAGCTCTTCGGCGTTGTAGAGCCATTGAGCGGCCCCGTCAGGGTCCGTCTTCAGCATCAGATTGTAGAGCATGCTCTTTTCGATGTTTTCGGAAAGCATGCTGCCCGTGTTGTATATGAAGCCGTCTTGCAGCATCAGTTTTCCGTTGGCCGTATCGACGATGAAGTCCGAAAAGTTGAGGCTGAAGTTGTCGTAAGTCCGGAATACAATATGATGTTTGCCGTCGGCGGTATAATGGCGCACAAAGGCAAAGTCGCCGCCGTTGTTGACGGCTTTCACGTGCTGGCTGCCCAATTTGAGGCAGTCGTCAAAATATTGTTGCCCTCCTTCCACGTCAAAGCCGCTGTAAACGATGGAGTTCTCGGAAACGACCCGCTTGATGTGCTGTTTGTCGATGAGGCTGTCGAGCGCGGCGGCATTGCCGTCGAGGATGCCTTTTTCTATCTGTTGGGCCATCGCCGTGACGCTCTCCTCATTCAGCGCGGCAGGCTCGCGGAGGGTCTCTTTGGGCTTTGCGGAATGACAGCCGTAAAGAAGCATAAAAGAGAGCAGCAAAGCGCTTAAGTGCAGGGCAAACGTTGAGAAGTGTCTGAAAAAGGTCATTTTTTATTGATGATTGAGATGTATGTGTAGATGGGGTAATGGTCGGAGACTTCCATTTCCCGGCATACCGTATAGCCGAAGTCGTTGTAGCGGCGGTCGTGGAGGATATAGTCGATGCGGTAGGTGGGGAACACCTCGCCGGCGTAGGTGGTGCCGGTGCCTTTCCCGCTGCTCCGGAAAGAGTCTTTGAGCCGGCGCGCAATCTTGTTGTAGCTGTACGAGGCGGGGGAGTCGTTGAAGTCTCCGCATACGATTACAGGAAACCGGCACGTGTCTATGGAGCGGTGTACGCTGCGGGCCTGGTGTTGTCTTGACTCAAAGGCGGAGGCGATTTTGTTGTTGAGTTTGCGCACTTTGTAGTCCATGTCTGAGGCGGTGTCTGCGCGGTTGTGCAACAGGGCCTTTCCCGTGGCGTAATCTTCATTGTCCAGCCTCATCGAGCTGAGGTGGAGGTTGTAGATGCGCAGGGTGTCGCTGTTGTAGCGGATGTCCACATACATGGTCTTGTTGGCCGAGCTGTCGGGCATCTCTACAATGCCGCAGTCTATGATCCGGTATCGGCTGAAGATGGCCAGCCCGGTCTGGTATCCGCTGACGCCGCTCGGCAGGAGATAGGTGCGGTAGGTCTTGTTGTTGTCGGGCAGCCCGAGCGCCTCGAGGATGTGTTGTGTCGTGTTGTAGCGATTCCGCCCCGAAGCGTCGTGTATGTACTCCTGAACGCAGAGGATGTCGGGTCTTTCGTCTTTCAGGAAATCCATGACCTTGTTGCTGCTCTCATTCCGGTTTTCCACGAACGTGTTGAACATGCGCACGTTGAAACTCATCACTTTCAGGCAGTTGGCGCAGATCTCGGGCTTCTCCTGTGCGCGCATCTGAAAATGGCGGTCTATGTTGTTGATGTTCAAGAGGATGATGACGGTGGGCAGGAGCGACCAGCGGTAGTCTATGAAGAGCCAAAGCACCGCGAGTCCAAGGTTGGCGATGAGAAAATAGGGGAACAGAAGTCCGCTGTAGGCAATCACATGCGACACGGATGGCGGAATCAGTTTCGCAAGATAGGAGAACAGCAAGGCTATGGCGGCCGCGAATGTCAGCGCGAGCAGCAGGAATTTGGCGAATTTTTTGAGGAATTCGATTTTTTTCTTGGCCATGTCTATTTCCTTGATTGATTGAAAAGGAACTCTTTTTCTTCTTTGGTGAGGGATTCGTAGCCGCCTTTGGATATCTTGTCGAGGATTTCGTTTATCCGCTGTTGTTCAGATGCCCGGCGGGCATTGAAGGCCTCGTCGCTCATAGGGCGGCTGTCATAATTGCCGGGGTCGTAATAGCCTTTCTGCCGGGTTCGTTTCCTGAACTTGAACTTGCGGGGGCGTATGGGCTCTGTCCAGCCGTTGTTGTTCCGTTCGTTCCGCCGCCACAGCAGTATCACGAGCAGGCCGAAAATCATGCCGCCGAGATGGGCGAAATGAGCCACGCCGTCGGAAGCGCTCAGTCCGGTGAGCAGCTCGAGCACACCGTAAATCAGCACCATCCATTTTGCCTTGATGGGCAGGAGAAAGTAGATGTATATGTAGTTGTTGGGGAACAGCATGCCGAAGGCCAGCAGGATGCCATACACGGCTCCCGATGCGCCTATGATGTTGAAACTGTTGAGGAAGAGTTCGCGCATGTCGCCGATGATTTCAACAACCTGGTTGAGTGCGCCGGGGTTCTGCTGCAAGACACTCAGGTTTGCGGTGAGCATTTGCGAGAATCTGGCATCCGTGTTGTTGAGGGCAAGGTTGCGGTAGGTCTCCAACGAGGGGTCGCTCAAGAAACTGTCAATCAATGCCAACTGAGGGTGTATCTCGGCGAAGAGAACCAGGTAATGGGTCAACGCCGCACCGATGCCGGTGATGAAGTAATAGATGAGAAAACGCTTTGTGCCCCAATAGTTCTCTACAGCCGCGCCAAACATCCACAACGCGAACATGTTGAAGAAAAGGTGGCTCAAATTGGCGTGCATGAACATGTATGTGATGAACTGCCACGGGTAAAAGTCGGTGGCGGCAATGTAATGCAGCCCTAACCATTGGTTGAGGTCGCACGACTTTTGCAGCACGATGGTGGCCACGAAAGCCAATGTGTTGATGATGAGCAGATTCTTTACCCCGGGAGGCAATATGTTGAAGCCTCCTATCCTTATCTGATTGTCCATGTGCTATGAATTGTTTGTCTGCTTGTTACGGCGAAGGAGGCTTTTCCAGTAGTTGACGTGCCAGAGGATGTGTATTACCGCCACAAGGGTCATCGGGATGCCGAATTGCACGTGCCAGTAGCGGAAGGTGTGCATCGACTGCATCGCGATGCCGTAGTTGATTTGTATGACTAAAAAGAAACCTGACAGACACGACACGATGGCGGTCACCAGCAGCACGACGTTCCATATTTTGCGGTGTGTGGCTTTTTTCAGGACGTTGAATTTTACCAGCAGGGCACTGAGCACGTAAAGTCCAAGGGTGAGCCCTGAAATCAGCAGGAGGTCGTAGGGCGACTTGCGTCGTTCCGTCGGCTGTTCTTCCGTGGCGGGCGATACTTCAACATCCGTTACAGTTGCCGTATCCGTCTGGGCGGAAGCGGCTTGAGGCATGGCGTTCCCGGTCTCATTCTCCGCCTTTTTTTCAATGGCTTTGTTTGGCGCAGGGGCGGCGGGCTTGTCAGCCGTCTTTTTCTTGTCGGCGGGCTTTGCAGTTTTGGCCGTGTCTGCGTTCTGGACAGGTTCAGCCGCAGGCTTCGAGAGCCGTCCGTGGTCGCAGAATCCGTCTCCGTTCTGGTCAATGAACCGTCCGCACTGTCCGGGGCAGTCAATGACGCCACAGTCTTGCTGGGCCTGCGAGGTCATGCATAAGGCAAGCAGGAAGACCATGGCGGTTAAGATCTTTGTTCTCATATTTTTCTTCAACAAGAGGATAAGATAACACAAGAGGCAGGTTGTGTGCCTGCCTCTTGTGTTGAAATTCATTATTCAAAACTGAGCAGTTCAATTTCAAAAATCAAGGTTGCTCCGCCGGGGATGAGTCCGCCGGCCCCTTGGTCGCCGTATGCGAGGTCAGACGGGATATAGAACACGAACTTGGAGCCGGTAGGCATCAGTTGCAGGCCTTCGGTCCAGCCGCGGATCACTTGGTTCAGGCCGAAAGATATGGGCTCGCCGCCGTTCTTGTCGGTGGAGTCGAACACGGTGCCGTCAATCAAAGTGCCGGTGTATTTCACGGTCACTTTGCTGCTGGCTTTGGGCTTCTCGCCGGTGCCGAGTGTGATGACTTTGTATTGAAGACCTGAGGCGGTGACTTTCACGTCAGCGTTTTTCTTGTTCTCTTCCAAAAACTTGAGTCCTGCGGCTTTTGCCTCAGTTGCGGCATTGGCTTGGCGTTGTTGCATGTCTTGTTGGAACTGCATGAAAATTTCCTGCATTTCGGCTTCGGTGAATTTGTTCTGTCCTGCCATTCCGTCACGCACGCCTTGCATGAAAGCATCGGTGTCGAGGTTCAGTTTGTCTTGTTTTACTTGCGTGCCGAAGTTGGCTCCGATGGCATAACTCACTTTCTGGTCTTTTGTCATTTCTTGTTGAGATTTTACGGACGTGGCAGCTGTGGCCAGCACAAGGCTCAGTCCTAATGTTAGTAATTTTTTCATTATTGTATTTTCTATTTTTTTCAAGGCTGCAAACATACATAAAAAATCGATATGCACAATTGTTTCAGCCCACTTTGGGACACAAAAACGGGATAGCCCTGAAAACAGTTCTGGACTATCCCGCGGAGTTTGAACGAAATGCCGTCTCCCTATTTTGAAGCGATGAAGTCATCCACGTTTTTGGCGTTTTCGCCAACCAGCACAACCGTGGGCATGACCGGTTCAAAACGGTCTTGCGAGAACTCGAGCACCTGGGCCAGGCAGTAGTCGCTGTTGGTGGTCAGCACGTAAAGTATGCTGCCCGAGCTCATCTCTTTGCCGTAGCCGTCCAATTTGCCGACGTGGTCTTCCTGAAGTTGTCTGGCCAGTTTCATCTTCGACTCGTTGGAGATGTAAATCTTGTGCTTTTTGAGACGTTTGTTTTGCGGGATGTACACATAGCGCTCTGTGCCTAAATCAAGGCACACTTTGATGACGCCGAACAGGAAAAGGCAGATGCCGATGGTGAGTATCGTCATGTTCAGGCTGTCGTGGGGTGAGATGCTCTGTGTTCCGGCCACAAATACGAGTATGCCGACTAATATGAACACGATGGCTGCAAACGGGCTTTTCTTTTTGATTGCGATGGTGCCTTCCGGCATTTCGAGGATTTCTGCTTCAATGTTTTTATAATTTTCCATTTTTTTTCTTTGTTATTTTTTTTCGATTTATAATATTTTTCTTCTTTTTTTGTTGTTGCGGTCTATGGTTGAAAAAAAGTGTCTGTTTTACCTGAACACACTACAACAAGGCGGCAGCGCAATGAGCTGCGGTCTTGATAATCATAGATCATAGAATGATGCGTTATTTCCGCCTTCCTGTAATGATTTGTGGTATAAACTTTGGTTTTCTATAGGGAAACGGCGGGTAAACGTTTTTTCAACACCTCATAATCCCCAAAAAGAGGATGTAATAGTCGGCGGGGCAGGGGATGCTGCCGGGGTATGCGACACCGTTAAGCGAAAAGAAACGGCAACAGGTCTTGACGGTGCGCAGCATGGCGGTCAACAGCGTCTTGAGCGAGACGCCGGTGTTCAGCAGCCTTGACGGTGCACGGGAGGCAAGACTTGGGCCTTCTGACGTGTCTGTGAAGATGTGCATGAAGAGGCTGCTGCGTATGATGACAACCTGCTCTTTCTGTTTGTCCTGTCCTTGGATGCAGGATGCCGCGCGTGTCCGTGCCGCCGCATTCGTGGTGTTTGCGGCAGCGTCATTCCCCGGCAACAGTGCGGAGAATATCAATAGTACGAACAGCAGCGTCTTCTTCATTTTTGCTTGCATTATGTCGGTGTGGCAGAAAACAGTCTATTCAAGCGACCATTCAGAGCCCTCCTTAGTGTCTTTCACGGTGATGCCGGCCGACTTCAGTTCGTCGCGGATCTTGTCCGACACCGCCCAGTTCTTGTTTGCTTTGGCGTCTTGGCGTATCGAAAGCAGCAGGTCCATCACTTTCTTCATGGCCTCGTCATATTTTCCCGCCACATTGAAGTTCTCGGGGCGTATGCCTAAGATCTCGTGGAAAAACAGGCTGAAATAGCTTTTCAGGAGGTCAATGTCCTCGGCAGTGAGCGTGGCATGGCCGTCTTTGACGGCATTGACGATGCGGGAGGCCTCAAAGAGCTCGGCGATGACCATCGGACTGTTGAAGTCGTTGTTCATGGCTTCGTAGCAGCGGTTCACCCAAGCTTCGATGTTTTCTGAGGAGGCGGCCGACGGCTTCAGCGTGTCCAGATGACGTTCGGCCGTATAGAGTTTTTCGAGTCCTTTCTCGGCAGCCTGCAAAGCCTCGTTGCTGAAATCGACGGTGCTGCGGTAGTGGGCCTGGAGGACGAAAAAGCGGATTGTCATGGGCGAGTAGGGTTGTGTCAGCGACGGGTGAGAGCCGGTGAAGAACTCGTTGAGCGTGATGAAGTTGCCTAACGATTTGCCCATTTTCTGTCCGTTGATGGTGATCATGTTGTTGTGCATCCAGTAGTGGACGGAAGAGATGCCGTTGGCGACGGTGCTTTGGCACACCTCCGACTCGTGGTGCGGGAACAGGAGGTCCATGCCGCCGCCGTGAATGTCGAACTGCGTGCCCAAGTATTTGGTGCTCATGGCGGTACACTCAATGTGCCAGCCGGGGAACCCGACGCTCCAAGGCGACTGCCAGCGCATGATGTGTTCCGGGGCGGCCTTCTTCCAAAGGGCAAAGTCGGCAGGGTTGTGTTTCTCGCTCTGGCCGTCCAACTCGCGTGTGTTGGCCAGCAGTTCGCTCAGCACACGCCCCGAGAGCTTGCCGTATCCGAAGTCGCGGTCGAATTTGGGCACGTCAAAATAGACGGATCCCTCTGAGATGTAGGCGTACCCCATGTCCAAAATCTTCTGCACAAGGTCGATCTGCTCCATGATGTGCCCGGAGGCCCGCGGTTCTATCGACGGGCTTTTCACGTTCAGGGCTTCCATGGCGCGGTGATAACTGTCCATATAATATTGTGCCACTTCCATAGGCTCCAGTTCCTCCAGCCGTGCCTTCTTGGCGATTTTGTCCTCGCCGCTGTCGGCGTCATGTTCAAGATGTCCCACGTCTGTGATGTTGCGCACATAACGCACCTTGTACCCGATGTGGGTGAGGTAGCGGAACACAAGGTCGAAAGTCACCGCGGGGCGCGCATGTCCCAGGTGCGGCTCGCCATAGACGGTAGGTCCGCAGACATACATGCCAACGTGTCCGGGCACAATCGGGTCGAAATGCTCCTTTTTGCCGGTCATCGTGTTGAAAAGGAAAACTTTGTCTTTGTTGTCGGTAGCAGTCATCTTGTGTGATATTTTTTTTCAGTTGAACAGTTTTTCTATTTGGTCGTGGTATTTCTCGAGCAGTTTGTTGCGTTTCAGTTTGAGGGTAGGGGTGAGTTCGCCGGTTTGGACGGACCATTCGTAGCCTATGAGGATGAAACGTTTCACCTTTTCGGTGTCTCCGAAGAAAGTGTTGTAGTAATCGACGATCTTCTTGAACTTCTTGAGCACGTCGGGGTGTTTGATCATCTCTTCGTTGGTAGTGTATTCGATGTCTTTGCGTTTGCACCACGCGCGCAGGTCGATGAAGTTCGGGACGATGAGCGCCGCGGCGAACTGCCGGTTCTCGCCGACCACCATGACATTGTCAACGAGGGAGTCCTCGCAGATCTTGTTTTCGATGACGGTAGGCACCACATATTTGCCGAATGCGGTTTTGAACATCTCCTTTTTGCGTCCGGTGATGCGGAGGCGGCCTTCGGGCGTAAGCGTGCCCAGGTCGCCGGTATGCAGCCAGCCGTCGGGGTCGATGGCCTCGGCGGTAAGCTCGGGCGCGTTGAAATAGCCTTTCATGACATGGCCGCCGCGGGTCAGGATCTCGCCATCTTCTGCGATCTTGACATTGGTGCCGGGCAGGACGTGGCCGGCCGTGCCGAACTCGAGACCGCCCTTGAAGCCGTCGCTGACCGCGATGACCGGCGAGGTTTCGGTGGTGCCGTAGCCCTCATAAACGTGGATGCCCATGGCCCAGAACACTTTGGAGATGCGCGGCTGTATGGCGGCGCCGCCCGTGACGATGACGTTCAGGTTGCCGCCCAAGGCTTTGTACCACTGGTTCAGCACCAATTTGCGCGCCAACATGAGCCTGCGCTTATAGGCTTTGCTCTTGTTGAAGTCGAAGTCCAGGGCAACCTCATTGGCCCAGAAGAAGATGTTGCGCTTCAGTCCGGTGAGTTTGCGCCCCTTGGCGAGGATCTTGTCGTAGATTTTCTCGAGCAGACGTGGCACGGTGGTGAAGATGTCAGGGCGCAGATCGACCATGTCGTCCTGTATCTTGGCCAGGTTCTCGGTATAGTAGATGGAAATGCCGAGATATTGCCACGAGTAGTTCATCATCCTTTCATATACATGGCACAAAGGCAGATAACTGAGGATGCGGTTGTGCTCCTGGGTCGGGATTATCGGGAGGATGCCCCGGATGTTGGTGAGGAAGTTCTCGTGCGTGAGCATCACGCCTTTGGGGTGCCCGGTGGTGCCTGAGGTGTAGATGAGCGACACCACGTCGTCGGGGGTGATGCTGTCCTTGATCTGCTGCAGGTATTGCGGGCTCGGGTTGGAACGCCCCAGCTCGATGAGCTCGTTCAGGTGGCGGTACCCGCGCAGGTTGCGGAAAGTATAGACACGGTCGGTCAGCGTGGGCATGTTCTCGATGATGTTGTTGATCTTACGGAGCAGCTCCCAACCTGACACGAATATCAGCTTGATGTCGGCATGATGGAGGATGTAGTCGTACTCGCTTTCGCTGATGGTGGGGTAGATGGCCACATGGACGGCGCCGATCTGCATGATGGCCATGTCCAGGAAATTCCATTCCGGCCGGTTGGCGGTGATGGTGGCTATGCAGTCGCCCTTCTTGATGCCCAACTGCATCAGGCCGTATGAAATGTAGTTGACCCGGTTTACGTATTCTTGCGTGCTGTATTTGACCCAAGTGCCGTTTTCTTTTCCGCAAATGGCGTCTTCCAAAGGAAATTCGGTCAGATTGCGCTCAAGAATATCAAATAGCCGTCTTACTTCCATTGTTTGTCTTTCATTAAAAGTCCGCAAAAATACAATCTTTTCTTTAAATGGCGCTCCGCATATTCCCCATCAGCTGGGCAAGCATGTTTTTGGCGCGCAGCAGTTGGATTTTGACGTTGGATAGCGAGATGTTGAGCCTTGTCGCGATTTCTTCGTACGAAAGTTCGCTGTAATAGCGCAGTTCGACCACCTTTCTGTATTTTTCCGGCAACTGTCTCACGGCGCCGCGCAAGATGTTCATCCGCTGTTTCTCGATGAGATAGTCTTCCGGAGTGTCGCCGCTTTGGGCATCGATATGGTCGATGAGCAGCCCGGCGTTGTCGGGACTGTCGTCGCTGCCGGCAACGGTCACGGTCTGCGGCATGCCGCTCTTGCGGTGTATGTAGTTGATGCCGTTGTTCATGGCAATCCGGAACAGCCAGGTGGAGAACGCGTATTTCGGGGAATAGCGGTCGAGATAGCGGAACGCCTTGCCAAAGGTCTCGAGAGTGAGGTCCTCGGCGTCATCGCTGTTCTTGACCATTTTCATCAGCAGGTAATAGATGCTGTCGCGGTATATGGCCATCAGGCTGGCGTAGGCTTTCTGGTCGTTGTTGTCCAATGCCTGGCGCAACAGCACGTAGTCCCTTCTTGATTTGGCGGTGGTGCAGGGGTTGTCCATGGCGTCAGTGCAGGAATTTCTGGTGGTTCAGTTTCGCCGACAGGTAGTAGAGCGGGTTGGCGACGGCAAAGAAGAGGTCGTACAGCAGAAGGCACGGGATGACCTGTTTCTCGTTCAGTTTGCTTGCCGCCGTGCCGAACACGATGTATTGGTTGACGATGCGGAACGCGGCGATGCCCAAAGCGACGGCCAAAAAGGTAGGCTGGTGCAGGAATAGCACGACAGCGTATGCTAACACGGCATAGAACAGGAAGTTAAGCGCACCAATGCCATTGAGCAGCATGCGGTTCTTAAGGGTGTTTTTCCTCCTCGTATAGTAGAGCCCGGTCT
Organism: bacterium; assembly: GCA_963643165.1. Lineage (GTDB taxonomy): Bacteria > Bacteroidota > Bacteroidia > Bacteroidales > WCHB1-69 > F23-D06. Next base: position 36,178 of record CAVIJD010000010.1, read on the forward strand.
TGTTTTTCCTCCAAGCCCGGTAGGAGACGGACTTTTGGAGGATGGTGAACGAATCGCGCGAGAACTCTATGGCCGTATTGTTGGGCTTTGCGGCCTTGCTGATGAAGATGTCCTCGATGCCGCAACTGATATGGTTGTGGGAGGCGAACCCTTTCTGGCGGTAGAACAGCGACTTGTCGAATGCCAGGTTGCGGCTGTCCCCACGGTAGGTGGAGTGGGCGAGTGCGAGGGAGAAATATTGGATGGCGTTCTGCAGGTTGTCGAAGCGCATGAGACGGTTGAACGGGTTGTTGCGCTTGGCGAATGAGCTGTAGCCGAGCACGATCGTCTTCTTGCCGACAAACCGTTTGGCCATCCGTTCCAACCAATGCGGCGAGGACGGCGCGCAGGCGGCGTCCGTGAGCAGGATGTGGTCGTGAGTGGCGCAGCGGATGCCCATGGACACGGCAAACTTGCTGCCGCGGATCGTGGAGACGGACGAGGAGAGGTTGACCAGCTTGACGTTCGGATACTGGCTCTGGTACTCCTTGACCAACATCTCCGTTTCGTCGTCGTGGGAGTGGTCGTTCACAACCACCACCTCGAAAGCCGAGTATTGCTGGTTGAGAATGCGGGGAAAGAACTTGAGCAGCGTGCTGGCGGCGTCTTTCACCACGACGATGACTGAAATGGGGACATCTTGCTCCGCAAGCTTGCTCTTCTTCTTGCGGAAAGAAAAACGGGCATAAAGACCATAATAGTAAAGCACTTGAAGCAGGACAACCAGCCCGAAAACAACAAGCACCCCCACAGATAAGTTCTCTTTCAACATTGTTGAGAATTTTTAAAACGCAAAGGTAGTTTTTTGAGTAGATAAAAGATGTATTTTTGCGCGATTTTTACAAACAATATGAAGTTTATAATTGAAAAGGCCGATGCGGGCAGCCACGCGCGCGCCGGCGTCATAACCACGGACCACGGACAGATACAGACGCCCATTTTTATGCCTGTAGGCACGTTAGGTGCAGTCAAGGCGGTACATATCAGGGACTTGAAAGAGCACATCAAGGCGCAGATCATATTGGGCAATACCTATCACCTTTATTTGCGCCCGGGCTGTGAGGTGCTGAAGAATGCCGGCGGGCTGCACAAGTTCAACGGTTGGGACAGGCCGATACTTACCGACAGCGGCGGCTTCCAGGTGTTCTCGCTGAGCCACCGGCGCAAGATCAACCCCGAAGAGGGGGTGTGGTTCCAGTCGCACATCGACGGCTCCAGGCATCTGTTCAGCCCTGAAAGCGTGATGGACACGGAGCGTGCCATCGGCGCCGACATCATCATGGCCTTTGACGAGTGCATCCCTTATCCCTGCGAGTACGACTATGCCCGCAAGTCGGTCGAGACCACCTACAAATGGCTGAAGCGTTGTGTGAAGCGGCTGGAGGAGACCGAGCCGCTGTACGGGTACAGCCAGACGCTGTTCCCCATTGTGCAGGGCGGCATTTACCACGACTTGCGAGCCCGTTCCGCCGAATATGCCGAGTCGGTCAATCCCGAGGGCATCGCCATCGGCGGCGTGGCGGTAGGGGAGCCCACCGAGGAGATGTACGAGATTGCCGACTATTGCTGCCGGCAGTTGCCGAAAGACAAGCCCCGTTACTTGATGGGCGTCGGCACGCCTGCCAACATCATCGAGAACATCGCGCTGGGCGTTGACATGTTTGACTGTGTGATGCCTACGCGCAACGGTCGCAACGGCATGATCTTCACGTGGGAAGGGATGCTCAATTTGCGCAATGAGAAATGGAAGAACGACTTCACGCCGATAAATGCGGAGAGCGACCTGTTTGCCGACCGCGAGTACACCAGGGCCTACCTGCGGCATTTGTACGTGTCTGACGAGATGCTCGGCCCGATGATCGGTAGCATCCACAACCTTCATTTTTACCTCGACCTTGTCACCGTGGCGCGGCAGAAAATCCTCGACGGCACCTTCGCGTCCTGGAAAAACGAAATCCTGCCCAAGATATCCCGGAAACTTTAGACTTTTCTCGTCCAGCGCACAAATCTCGGGCTGACGTAAGGCTTACGAAGGAAGAGGTAATTATCTAATTTTATCTTCTTACAAGACAGAAAGGGATAATTCCATTCATTTTTGTGTGTAACGCTATAAAGTCGTAAAGTCTAAGCCCGCAAGAATCGCGGCTGATTTTACACTTCTCCGTGTCTGATAATTTATATTATGTTAAATAGACAAGTGGGACGCGGCATTATGGCACCACCTTTATGACGTCGCGTTCCCGCACCACCCGCTGGCATACGAGTTCGTCACCTCATACGTCCTGCCGTCGTCCGACGACCTTATGACATTGCCGACGTGACTGCCGCACACCACAAAAACATCCTCTACGAATCCCATATCTGTTGGGTGTGCTGTGGGTTGGTTAGTCAACCTGTTTCCAGAAGTGCTTCTTGATGACAAACGGTTTGCCGTCTCTCGAATTGCAAATTCTGACTTGACTACCTAAATACTCAACGGTTTTGCCTCTCAGCGCTGTCAGCATTTCATCGTAAATTACGTTTTGCATTCCGCAAAAGGCAAGGTACTTCTCAGGAGTTGTTTCCAACGTTCCCTGATACGTTTTGCTATCAAGTTCCACGGACTTCGTACCTGTAAAGCCGCCAATGAACTGCCTTGCGGGTATTTCGCCGCCGTCTTCTGTGTTGAATACAACGTAACCGTTGTCGTCAAACGTTTTGACTGCAAATTTGCCGTTCAACGTTACTCTTGTACCAACGGCGCGTTCATTGGTGCCTAACATAGTACCACTGATGAAGTTTTTGCATTTTGAAGTTTGCATTGCAACCCAAACGAGGTTTGCGACTTTTTCGTTTTTGTTTTTTCTTTCTGTCATTTTTGAAATGATTTTAAATTAGACTTTTGTTAATTGCATATTAGGTCGGGGGACTTGGGGGTTGTGAACCCTCGCGTTCACCGCGGGGGGTGTTTTTGGATTTGGTGGTTTTAAGGCCCTCGCTTGTGTCACTCGGGGGGTGTTTTTGGGTTTGGTAGTTTTAAGACCCTCGTGTTCATCACTGAGTGGTGATTTTGCATTTGGTGGTTTTAAGGTTTTCGTGTTCACTGCCTGGGGTAATTTTGTATTTGTGCTTTTAAGGCTCTTGCGTTCACCATCTGTGGGTGTAGTTTAGTGTTTAGGGGTTTCAGGTCACGTGTTCACCTCCGGGGGTGTAATTTTGGATTTGGGGATTTTAAGGTTCTTGAGTTCGCCGCGTTGGGGCAGGTTTGGGGTTGTTGTGTTTGCGGTCAGTGTGTTTTGCTGTGGTGTTTTGTGTTTGGTTTTTTGTGTGAGGAGTGTTAATATGGTAATGTGGGTGGGTTATGTGTGTAGGGGGGCATTTTTTTGTAACGAAAGTGTATAGAATAGGTACAGGAAATTACCCCCCCCGTGATAGGGATAAGATTGTGGTTATTAACGTTTTAAATGGATTTTCATGAGAGTGATAGAGAGGGTTTTTGACTGTGAGTATGCGTCGGAGAGTGGTTTGGATTGTGTGGAGGCGGGGTACATAGACAAGACGGTTCCGGGATGTGGGTTGACGAGTTTGGCGATAGAGGTTGAGTCGGGGAGCACGGTGATAGCGGTGCCGTCGATGGAGTTGGTGGAGAACAAGGTGGGTCAGTATCCGAACGGTCGTTTCGGGGACAGGGTTTTGGGGGTCACTGGGGAGACGGGTGATGCGGAGATGCCCAACTCACTCCAGATTTTATTCAAGAACTTGCCTTTGTACACGTTTATGTTGCCCATAGTCTGCTCCAGCTCGTTGAATTTGCTCTCCACGCAGGTCTTGAAGTCCTTGAAGGCTTGCTTGGCTGCGGCCTCGTCCGTTTCCGGCGAGGCGGTGAAGTTGAGCTTGCTGTTGGGGTTGCCCTGCTGCTGCTTCACGTAGTCCGTGAAAATTGTGGGTTCGTTTTTTTTGTAGGCTTTCTTCAAAAAAGGACTTACTATATTAAAAACATCCGTTGTAAAAACGGAAACTTTACATGAAATCATTAAATATTATATTACAAATTAAAATACTACTACTTAAAATTCATTGTACATAGTATATCTCACTATATATCTAACAATTTAGATTAACCACCCAATTGTATAGTTTGTTATTTACATCAAAATCTTCATCAACAATCCAATCTTGTACCTCTTCTACCTGCAAATCCTCCCTACTGCTCGCACCAGTTATGATGTTTCTAACACTTTCTTCAGGAGTATGTTTCAGCAGTTCCGCTTTCACGTCTTCTATTGTCCAGGAAGACGGTTCTCTTTCCCAGAAAGGCTTCGTGATCCAATTATATAATTTATCACTTTGGTCTGAATTAAACATGACACCAGCCCATAAATGAACACTTTCATTGTTCAAATCCTCCCTACGACGTGCGTCATATATAATGGTTTTAATATTTTCATTAGAATCATATTTCAGCATTTCCGCTTTCACATCAAGCAGCGTCCAAGCAGAAGGGTCTTTGCTCCATAAGTCATTCGCTGTCGCCCCAGTGCCGCTTTCAGCAGCGGGAGCCGGCTGCGTGTCAGTGCTGTTCGTGGGAGCAGCCGTTTCGCCAGAAACAGCAGTTCCGCCTTCAGCAGGTTTTGACTCCCCGGCGGGATTGATTGACGCATCGGCGGCAGGGCCGTTATCGTCAAACAGCACCTGCAACGTCCACCCTACCGTGTCAACGTCAACCGTGAAAAAGCTGCCGCTCATGTTTGTGGAAAGAAACACGTTTGGGTGGAAAAGCATCCCCCTCCCCTGTTCTAATTGTTTCTCTTCCAGTTGCGGAACCAGCTGCGCACCCGGAGGCCGATGACGCCGAAGATGGCCTCTTTGAAGATGCCGGAACTCATCTTGGACACGCCGGCGGTGCGGTCTTTGAAGATGATGGGCACTTCGACGATTTTGTAGCCGAGTTTGTACATGTTGAACTTCATCTCTATCTGGAAGCCGTAGCCGATGTGCTTGATCTTGTCGAAGTCAACGGTCTTGAGTGCCGAGACGCGGTAGCATTTGAAGCCCGCGGTGGTGTCGCGGACGGGGATGCCCAGCATGATGCGCACGTACATGGAGCCGTAATAGGACATGAGCAGCCGTCCGATGGGCCAGTTGAGCACGTTGACGCCGTTGCAGTAGCGCGACCCGATGGCCAAGTCGGCGTTTTGCTCGACACAGGCGTCATAGAGGCGCTGCAGGTCGTGGGGGTCGTGCGAGAAGTCGGCGTCCATCTCGAACACGAAGTCATAGCCGCGTTCGATGGCCCACTTGAAGCCGTGGATGTAGGCGGTGCCGAGCCCCAGTTTGCCGCTCCGCTCCTCGAGGAAGAGCCGCCCCTCAAATTCGGGGATGAGCCCTTTCACGATGCCGGCGGTGCCGTCGGGCGAGTTGTCGTCAATGATGAGGATGTGTACGTCAATGAGCCCGAAGATGGCCCGGATGATGTTTTCGACATTCTCTTTTTCTTTGTAAGTCGGGATTATTACAAGTCTTTTGTCCATTTTGATGTTTGGTTATTTATTTTGACAATATGATATACACGGGCAGATGGTCGCTGAAGCCGCCTTGATAGACGCCGCCGGCGTAGGTGCGGAACGGGTAGTTTGTGTAGGAGCCCGACATGGTGAACATGAAGTTGCGCTGGAAGACGTTGGCCTCTCTGAAGCGGTACGCGCCGGGGGCGGCATTTACGAGCGAGCCCGAGACGATGATGTTGTCGAGCATGTCCCAGGAGTCGCGGTAGGCGTATGAGCCGATGCCTTTGCGGTACATTTTCCACATCGGGTTGAAGAGGTCGTTCTGGGCCAGCGATTTTGTGCTTGTTTTGGTTTTGAGTCCGTTCATCAGGCTTTTGGAGTCGGGGTTGTCGTTCAAGTCGCCCATAATGATGATTTTGGGGTTCTTGTAGCGTTGCTGCAGGGAGTCGGCGATGTGCCGGGTGAGTTGCGCGGCGGCCATGCGCAGGGGCATGCTTTTCTTTTCGCCGCCGAGTTTTGAGGGCCAATGGTTCACGAGGATGAAGAGCGTGTCGGTCTGGTCGAGCACGCCGGCCATGAGCCACTGGTCGCGGGTGATGAAGTCGGGCCTTCCGGCCACTTTCAGCGGGGTGGCTTTGGTGGAGATCACGGTGAAGCGTGCGGGGTTGTAGAAGAAGGCCACGTCAACGCCGCGTCTGTCGGGCGAGTCGTGGTGGCAGACTTTTAGCCCGTAGGGTTTCAGCCGTTCGGTGGCGGCGAGGTCGAGCATCACCTGTTCATTTTCCACCTCAGAGACGCCCAGCACGGCCAGACCGCCGTCCATGGCGGCCATCTCGGCGATGACGCGGGAGAGGTTTTCCAGTTTGGCGCCGTAGCGTTCGGAAGTCCACATATAGTCGCCGTCGGGCAGGAACTGTTCGTCGTTCTTCAGGGGGTCGTTGACGGTGTCGAACAGGTTTTCCATGTTGTAGAACCCGACAATGGCTTTGCGGGGCGAGTTTTGGGCAAAGAGTGCGGCGAGGCACAGCGGCAACAGTGCGGCGAGCAGGAATAGTCTCTTCATCTTGGGAGTATTAACGGTTAAAGGGAACGTGTTTCAGGTACTTGTCGCGTATCAGTTCGGCGATCTGCACGGCGTTGGTGGCGGCGCCTTTGCGCAGGTTGTCGCCCACGACCCACAGGTTCAGGGTGTTGGGCTGGGAGAAGTCGCGGCGTATGCGGCCCACGAAAACCGTGTCGCGGCCTTGTGCGGTGAGCGGCATCGGGTAGAGGTCGCGGGCGGGGTCGTCCTGCACTTGCACGCCGGGCATGTTCTCAAGCAACGCGACGACCTCCTCGAGGCGGTAGTCGCGGAGCAGCTCCACGTTCACGGCTTCGGAATGGCCGCCCGTGACCGGCACGCGCACGACCGTTGCCGTAACCTGAATGCTGCTGTCGCCGAGGATCTTGCGGGTCTCGTTCACCAGTTTCATCTCTTCGGTAGTGTAGCCGTTGTCCTCAAATGTGCCGCCGTGCGGGAAGAGGTTCATGTCGATCTGATGGGGGTAGGCCTTCTCGCAGGGTTCCCCGGCACGTTCATTCATCAGCTGGTTCACGGCTTTCATGCCCGAGCCGGTCACCGACTGGTATGTGGAGACGACCAGCCTTTTGATGCCGTAATTCCGGTGCAGCGGGCAAAGTGCCATCACCATCTGGATGGTGGAACAGTTGGGGTTGGCGATGATGTTGTCGTCACTGCCGATCGCGTCGCCGTTCACTTCCGGCACCACTAAGGGGATGCGCGGGTCGCTGCGCCAGGCCGAGGAGTTGTCAATCACTTTCGTCCCCTTTGCGGCGAAGAGGGGCGCATATTGGAGCGAAGGACCGCTGCCGGCAGAGAATATCGCCATGTCCGGCGCCATCTCGATGGCCTCCTCCGCACTGATCACCTGATAGGTCTTTCCCCCGAAAGGAATGGTTCTGCCGTACGACTTCGGGGAGGCTACGGGTATCAACGTTTCACCGCCGAACCCTCTTTCTTCAAGCACTTTACGCATCATTTCCCCTACCAGGCCCGTGGCCCCGACTAAAGCAATTTTCATTTTTGTTTACAATTTATGCAATAAATTAAATAACGTTACGTTTACAATGTTGCAAAAGTACTATTTTTTGCAGAATGAAAATGAAAACGAATTATTTTTATGAGAGTCCCTACCCTACCGTCCCTTTTGCTGCCGCTGTTTGTGCTTGCGAACATGAATGCTGTTGTTGGTCAGTCAGAAACGTTGCAGCGTTATGACATTGTGATCAGCGAGATTATGGCGGCCCCCACGCCCGCAATTGGCTTGCCCGCAGCCGAGTATGTTGAATTGCACAACCGCCGGCCGCAGCCGTGTGTGCTTTCGGGCTGGAAACTGCAGGTCGGAAGTTCCCGTAAAACGCTGCCGGAGGTAAGGCTCGACAGCGGCGGCTATGCCATTGTGGTGGCCGCGAAGAACAAGGGTCTGTTTGAGCGTTTCCCGATTCAGGTCTGCCCCGTCTCATCGCTGAGCATCACTGACGGCGGTCAGACGATTGTGCTGTATGACCAGGACGATGAGGCCATCCATGCGGTGGCGTTCAGGCGGAAATGGCATACGGAGCCCATAAAGCAGTCGGGCGGGTGGTCGCTGGAGATGAAAGACGAGAACCTGCCGTGCCAAACTGCCGGCAATTGGGACTCCTCGGTGTCGCCGGAGGGCGGAACGCCGGGTTCTCCGAACTCTATACGTTGTGTCACAGAAGATTATGACCCTCCTTTCATCGAACGGGTCACCTTGCTCGACAGCATGACGCTGCGTGTGTTCCTGTCTGAGCCCATACGCCCTCCCCGGCCTCTCGTCCCCGGCGACTTCAGCATGGAGCCGGCTGCGACCATTGTGGGGGTGTCGGAAGTGCCGCCATTCTATACGGCGCTTGACCTTGCCTGTTCGCTGCCGCTGCGGGCCGGCACGTTCTACCGCGTCTGCCTGTCCGCTGCCGTGTGCGACTGCGCCGGCAATGCGGTCGCCTATCCCGACTGTGCCTCTTGTGGCGTGACGGAGAAGCCGCAGCCGTCAGACCTTGTCATCAATGAGGTGCTGAGCCATGCTAAAGATGGGACCGACGCCGACTTTATCGAGGTTTATAACCGTTCTTCCCACATCATCGACCTGAAAGATGTCAAAATCGGCTCGGGCGGCGACACTATCCCCAAGAAGGCAGTTGTGGCGGCTTCTCAAGGGATGCAGCTGATGCCGCAAGGTTACTGTGCCTTGTGCAAGAACAAGGCGCTCACCCTGTCGCAGTATGGCTGTCCTGACCCTAACGCTTTGTACGAGTGCGACTCCCTGCCCTCGTTCGCCGCAGAGTCCGGGACAGTGTTCCTGACCGACCGGGGTCTCCGCGCCCTCGACCGTCTTGCTTATTCCGAGGATATGCATTATCCGAAACTGCTCACCACGGCGGGGATCAGTTTGGAGCGTGTGTCGTCGAGCCAGGCCACACAGCGGGCCGACAACTGGCATTCGGCCTCTTCCACGGCTGGATTTGCCACGCCCGGGTATAGGAACTCGCAAGCCTCGGACGAAACCGCCGCCGCGGGGCTCGCCGTCAGTCCCGCCGTAATCTCGCCCGACAACGACGGTTTTGAAGATTATGCCGAGATTTCAGTTTCCATGTCCGATGGTGAAAACAGGGTGAGTGTCAGAATCTTCAACCAGCAGGGCTTTCTGGTCAGGCATCTGGTAAACAATGAATTGTGCAGTCAGGAGGCGCTGTTCCGTTGGGACGGCACGGACGACCATAAACAAACTGTACCGTCGGGCATGTATGTCGTGACGGTACAGTATTGGAATCTTGACGGCAAAAGCCGGCGTTTCAAGAAAGTGGTCTCCGTGCGGTAAGGTTAACGCAGACGGTCGGCGGCACGCACCAGTTTCTCGTCTTTCTTGATGAACTTATTGGCCAAGAAAAGGCAGATCGCTTCAATGAAGACCAGAATCAGCATCAGGGTCTTGTTGGCGAACGTGAAAGTGAACGCCACGCCTTTGGCGGAGAAGTATTTGGTGAAAATAATGTCCGGGCATACCCAAAGCATCAGCATCAGGGTGATGAGATAGACGATCATCGTGATGGAGACAATCTGCACTTGGCGGATGCGCTTTTTGTAATTGAACAGGGCGACCAGGGAGAGCGCGGCCGTGAGCACGAGGCAGAACGCGACGTAATAGAGGCGAATGGCTGCCGTGCCGTCGGGGATGTTGAGTTTCAGGACCAGAGAATTATAGACATATTGCGCCTCAGCCGTGTCAACGTAGCCCATCGGGATAAAGAGCAACACAATGGGAATGACGGCTGCGACGAGCAGGAATAGAGATTGGATTCGCTGAATCATAGTTTTGTCTTTTTCTGTTTTTTTGATAATGTGAAAAATTGAAAATGAATATGCAGTTTTAACTTAATTTCAGAACAGGGCAATTCCGGAAAAGGTCAGTTGTTTTTTTCGGAACTGATGGTTTGGTGCAAGGTTACGGCAGGCAGTTTCATCTGTTTCTTGCCCACATAGAGGTACGGGGTGAACTTGACGGCAACATTCGAGGCTTTGTCGCTGCCTGAGCCGTTAAGGTTCTTGACGCAGCGTATGATGTCGCCGACTTCCTTTTTCTTGACCACGTCGGCCAGGTTGACCTGTACGGGTATGGGGATGGTGGTGGTGGCGGCGGGGTTGACGTAATACTCAACGTTGTGGCTGCTGCCTTTGGCCAAGAACTTGTCCTCCAGGTAGAGCTCGTAGTCGTAGCCGATGAGGCGGGCGGTGTTCTTAGTGTTGTTTTTAACCTTTACCATCACATTACAAGAGACGTTGAAGTCCTTGTTTTTGAGGGCTTTGGCGGCCTTGGTCATATTGGTGACAGAAAGGTCGGACAGTCCGTTGACGTTGTTCATGTTGATGTCGGCCCAAGTGACGTCAGCCACGCGGTCCATTTCAAACTCGCATTGGGCGAGACGGGCAAACTGGATGACGCTGCAGCTGCCAGTGACCAGGCAGAGGGCAAGGAGGATGAAAAGCCGTGTTTTTTTGTTGAAGGGCATCGTGGGGAGAGGCTAATGCGAGATGACTTTGCCGTCTTGGAGTACAATTTTGCGGTCAGAGAGCGAAGCCAGTTCCTCGTTATGCGTTACGATGATGAAAGTTTGATGAAAGCGGTCGCGGAGTTCAAAGAACAGTTGGTGCAGTTTGCGGGCGTTTTCCGTGTCGAGGTTCCCGGAGGGCTCGTCGGCGAGGATCAGTTCCGGGTTGTTCATCAGGGCACGAGCCACGGCCACGCGTTGTTGCTCGCCGCCGGAGAGTTCGGCGGGTTTGTGGTCTTTGCGTTCCTTGAGTTTCAGGAAGTCGAGCAGTTCTTCGGCGTGAATCATAGCCTCTTTCTTCTTGAGACCGGCAATGAGTCCGGGCATGGCGACATTCTCGACGGCGGAAAATTCGGGCAGCAGGTGGTGAAACTGATACACGAACCCGATGTGGCGGTTGCGGTATTCCGAAAGTTGGTCGTCGTTAAGTTTGGAGATGTCGGTGCCGTTCAGGACAATCTTGCCCGAGTCGGGGCGGTCGAGGGTGCCCATAAGATGAAGCAAAGTGGACTTGCCGGCCCCGGAGGGGCCGACAATGGTTACCACTTTGGAACTGTCTATCGTGAGATCTACAGCTTTAAGCACATGCAGAGAGCCGTAGCTTTTCTCGACGCGACGTATTTCGATCATTGTTATTTCCTGATTTCTTTGGCCAGTCTGGCGGTAAGCATCGGGATGATTTTGTGTACATCGCCAACGATGCTCACGTCGGATACGCTGAAGATCGGGGCGAATTTGTCCTTGTTGATGGCGATGATGAAGTCAGACTCTTCCATGCCGGCGAGGTGCTGGATGGCGCCGCTGATGCCGCAAGCCATATAGAGGGACGGGCGGACTGTCTTGCCGGTCTGGCCTACCTGACGGCTGTGGTCGATGATGCCGGCGTCCACCATGGCGCGGGAAGAGGAGACCTCTGCGCCGGGCAGCACGTCTGCCAGCGCCTGCAGTTCATCGAAGCCGGCCTTGTTGCCGACGCCGCGGCCGCCGGAGACGAGGATCTTGGCCTCTGTGATGTCGACGGTGCCTTTGTCTTTCTTGACGTCCTTGACCAGGCGGACTTTGAACTTGCTGCTGTCAAAGTCGGGCTTGAAATCGACAATCTCGCCTTTGCGGGAAGCGTCGCGTTCCATTTTCTGCATCACGCCCGGGCGTACGGTGGACATCTGCGGTCTGTGTTCCGTGTTCAGGATCGTGGCCATCAGGTTGCCGCCGAAGGCGGGACGGGTGGAGGCAAGCTGCATGTCTTCCGTGATCTCCAGCTTGGTGCAGTCGGCGGTGAGTCCGGTGTTCAGCCGGCAGGCAAGTCTGGGGGCCAGGTCGCGGCCGATCGTAGAGGCGCCGATCAGGATGATGCTGGGCTTGTAGGCCTGCACCATTTGGTAGATGGCCTGCGTATATTGTTCTGTCAGGTAGTGTTCGAGTTCGGGGGCGTCCATGCAGATGACCTCGTCGGCGCCGTACTCGATAAGCATCTGAGCCTGATTCTTGACATTGTGTCCGGCAAGCACGGCCACGACCTTTTCCTTAAGGTCTGCCGAAAGTTCATGTGCCTTACCGAGCAGTTCCAGGGCTACGGGTTGGATGACGCCGTCGCGCTGTTCAACGAATACATAAATGTTCTTATAATCGGATTTTTCCATTTTTGTTCGGTTCTCGGTTAAATAATATGTTTCTCTTTCAGTTTGTTGATGATAAGCTCGACAGCCTCGTCGGGGCTCACTTCAAAGATCTCGCCGGGCTGCTTTTGCGGTTTGGCGAAGGACTTCTTCACGCGTGTGGGGGAGCCGGAGAGTCCGAGGCGTTTCTCGTCCACCTGGAGTTTGTCGGCGCTCCACACCTCAACCTCCTTGTCATACGCCTCCATGATGCCTTTAACGGTCATATAGCGGGGTTTCAAGGCTGAGGAGAGCACGGTGAGCACGCAAGGGGTTTCCACTTCGAGAACCTGGTAGCCCTCTTCGGTCTCTTTGGTCACGGTGCATTTTTTGTTGCCGTCGAACTCGAGGTTCATGGCGTAGGTGACCTGTGGGATGTCAAGGTGTTGGGCCAGGGACACGGGTGTCTGTGCCGTGTCGCCGTCGATAGCCTGGCGGCCGGCGAGGATGAGGTCGTAGCCGATTTCGCGCACGGCGCAGGACAGTGCGTACGAGGTGGCCAGCGTGTCGGCGCCGGCGAACTTGCGGTCAGACAGAAGCACGGCACGGTCGGCGCCCATGGCGAAGGCCTCGCGGCAGATGACGTCGGCCTGCAGCGGCCCCATCGTGAGGACGGTCACGTGTGCGCCGAACTTGTCTTTCAGCTGCAGCGCCATCTCGAGGGCTGCGGCGTCGTCCGGGTTCAATATGCTGGGGACGCCTTCCCTGATCAGCGTGCCCTTGACAGGGTCAATCTTGATGACATTAGTGTTGGGAACCTGTTTTATCGTTACAATAATATTCATAGTCTCTTGTGGTGTAAGTTGATTATTTGAACAATTGTCCGGCGATGACCATTCTCTGGACCTCCGAAGTGCCTTCGTAGATCTCCGTGATCTTGGCGTCGCGCATCATACGTTCTATTTCATACTCGCGGGTATAGCCGTAACCGCCGTGGAACTGGAGGCACTTAGTCGTCGTCTCCATAGCCGTGTCGGCGGCGAAGAGTTTGGCCATGGCTGCATCCACGGAATACGGGAGGTGCATGTCTTTCTTCCAGGCGGCCTTATAGACCAGCAGGCGGGCGGCCTCGATCTTGGCTTGGAGGTCGGCCATCTGGAACTGCGTGTTCTGGAAAGCGCTGATGGACTTGCCGAACTGTTTTCTCTCTTTCGTGTACTTGACGGTGACGTCCATGGCGCCTTGGGCGATGCCGAGGGCCTGGGAGGCGATGCCGATACGGCCGCCGTCGAGGGTCATCATGGCAATCTTGAAGCCTTTGCCCATCTCGCCCAGGAGGTTCTCTTTCGGGATGCGGCAGTTTTCAAAAATCAGTTCGCATGTGGCTGAGCCGCGGATGCCCATCTTCTTCTCTTTCTTGCCGATGGAGAAGCCGGGCGTGCCCTTCTCGACGATGAAGGCGGAGATGCCTCTGGTGCCTTGCGACTTGTCCGTCATGGCCATGACCACATAGACGTGGGCGTAGCCGGCGTTGGTGATGAAGATCTTGCTGCCGTTGAGCACCCATTCGTCGCCGTCGAGGACGGCCGTGGTCTGCTGCATGGCGGCGTCAGTGCCGGCATTGGGCTCCGTGAGGCCGAAAGCGCCGATCCATTCTCCGGAGGCCAGCTTCGGCAAGTATTTCTTCTTCTGCTCTTCCGTGCCGAACTCCAGGATCGGGTTCATGCAGAGGGAGGTGTGTGCGCTGACAATCACGCCGGTGGTGGCGCAAACTTTCGACAGCTCTTCTACTGCCTTGATATACATTTGGTTGGTGCCCCCTTGTCCGCCGTATTCCACGGGGATGGGAATGCCCATGATGCCGATACGGGCCATCTTTTCGACAGTCTCGACGGGAAAGCGTTCCTGGTCATCGACTTCTGCGGCCAGTGGCTGGACCTCTTCAGCAGCAAATTTACGAATCATCTGCAGGAAGAGTTCTTCTCTTTTGTTCAAGCTAAAATCCATATTATATAAATATTGTATTAGTAATGTGTTTCTGTCAGTCCGTTTAGTTCTGTTAGTTTGTGTAGTCTGTGTGGTTCGTCATTTTTTGAAACGTGGTTCCTACGGGTCCGCCGCCGCGTTAGTCGAGCTGCATCGGCTTGAGGTCCGGCGAGACGGTGAAGTCCGCTTCGGTGGCTTTTCTCACGTCGTCAACGGTGAACTCGGGGTGCAGTTCGGTGAGCACCAGTCCCTCGGGGGTCACCACCATCACGCACATCTCGGTGACGATCATGTTGACCTGTCCCTTTGCCGTCAGCGGCAGCGTACACTTGTGGAGTATTTTAGGATTTCCTTTCTGGGTGTGTTCCATAGCCACGATGACCGTCTTGGCGCCGACCAGCAGGTCCATGGCGCCGCCCATGCCCGGGGTGAGCTTGCCGGGGATCATCCAGTTGGCGATGTCGCCTTTCTCGTCAACCTGCATGGCGCCCAGGACAGTGGCGTTCACGTGGCCGCCGCGGATGAGGGCGAAAGACTCGGCGGAGCTGAAAGAGGCCGCGCCGGGCTGCGCCGTGATGTAGCCGCCGCCGGAGTTGATGAGGTTGTCGTCTTCTTGGCCGGCTTCCGGCGTGGAGCCCATGCCGATCATGCCGTTCTCTGTCTGGAGAATGACCTGCACGTCGTTAGGCAAATAATTAGGCACCATTGTCGGAAGACCTATTCCCAAATTAACAATATCGCCGTCTTTGAGTTCTTTGGCAACCCTTTTGGCGATGATTTCACGCATTTGAGCTTTTTCCATAATAAGTATTTTTTATGTTTTTAATCACTTTTCACCCTTTGTCCCAACTTCAGGATAAAGGCGGGCAAAGATATAAAAATAAATGATGTTTGTTGCGCTTCCCGAACAATTAAAAAAACTTGTTCCGTAAATTTTGCTACTTTTGCAGCCTGATTGAAAAAAACAGTTCCGCCGTGGGCGGCCTGACGCACGAAACTTTGTACAAAACACGCTTTTTATGTCTCTTATAAAATCGATTTCAGGTATTAGAGGAACCATCGGCGGGATGCCGGGGCAGAACCTTACCCCTTACGACATTGTAGAACTTACGGCAGCCTTTGCGGCTTTTGTCCGGAAAACCGCGCCCGAGAAGCCGCTCACGTTCGTGGTGGGCCGCGACGCCAGGGTCTCCGGCGACATGGTGTGCCGGCTGGTGTGCGGCACCCTCCAGGGCATGGGCGTCAATGTCATCGACACGGGACTTTCCACCACCCCCACCACCGAGATGGCCGTGACGCGCCATCACGCCGACGGCGGCATCATCATCACCGCCTCCCACAACCCGATGCAGTGGAACGCCCTGAAGCTGCTCAACGCAAAAGGCGAGTTCATCTCCGACGAGGAGGGGCACCAACTTCAGGAAATCGCCGCCCGTCAAGACTTCACTTACGCCGAGGTTCAACATTTAGGGCAATACCTGTCTGACAGCCATGCCATAGACGAGCACATCGACGCGGTGCTCGCGCTGCCGCTGGTCAATGCGGAGGCCGTCTCCCGCGCCGGCTTCTCCGTCATCCTCGACACGGTGAACTCCACGGGCGCGCTGGCGCTGCCGCCCCTGCTCAAACGGCTGGGCATCAAGAACGTGACGGTGCTCAACGGCAACCCTACGGGCATCTTCGCCCACAATCCCGAACCCCTCCCCGAGAACCTGCACGGCATCTCCGAGGCCATGGCCTCCGGCAACTATGACGTGGGCTTTGTCGTGGACCCTGACGTTGACCGCCTGGCCATTGTCAAACCCGGCGGCGAGATGTTCGGCGAGGAATACACGCTGGTGGCGGTGGCGGACTATATCCTGCAGCACACGCCCGGCAATACCGTCTCCAACCTCTCCTCCACCCGGGCTTTGCGCGACGTGACCGCCCGCTACGGCGGCTCTTACAGCGCCTCGGCGGTGGGCGAGGTCAACGTGGTGGAGATGATGAAGGCCACCGGCGCCGTCATCGGCGGCGAGGGCAACGGAGGGGTCATCTATCCCGAACTGCATTACGGCAGAGACGCCTTGGTCGGCATCGCCCTGTTCCTGACCTATATGGCCGTGTCGGGCAAGAACTGCGGCCAGATCCGCGACCTCTACCCCGACTACCGCATCTCCAAGAACAAACTGCAACTGTCCGCGAGCGTCAATGCCGCCGCCATCCTCGACCGCATCTCCGAACAGTATGCCCAATGCAACCCCAACCGCACCGACGGTGTCAAGATTGACTTTGAGGACGGCTGGGTACACATCCGCACCTCCAACACGGAGCCCGTGCTGCGCATCTATGCCGAGGCCGCAACCGAACAAAAGGCTGACCACATGGCCGAAGAGGTTATGGGGCATATCCGCAAAATGATGTAGCCGCATGCCAACGATGAGAATATTCCGGAGCCTCCTTTTCGTCAGCATGTTCTTGCTGCCCGCGGCAATTCAGGCACAGAGCCTGTGCCGGCACAAGGCCGCCGTGCCGACGGCCGAGAAGTACAACATCACTGTATTCACCGAAACACCCGATGGAATGGTCCTGTACATGCGCGGCTTCTGCGGGCACGAAAGCAGCCTGGTGGACAGCGCCGTGGTGAAGCGCGGCAAGGCGGTGTTCAAAAGCAAGAAGAAAAAACTGCCCTGCGGCGACTATCTGCTGGAACTTCATGACAGCCTGCAACCCCACCCCACCGTCATCGCCGAGATTATCCTCAACAAAGACCCCAAGATTACCCTCAACCACACGCATCATATCGACTCCACCACGGGATTTTTTGTCAATGACATTGAAATTCAAGACTCTGAGGAGAACCAACTGCTCTATTCCTTTAGGAACTTTCTGATGAAAGTCTATACGCCCGACATCCGCAAAGTCTGCCAGGAATACCGCGACCTTGCCCCCCACAGTTTTGTGGTCAAGTACATCACGGCGGCATATGCCACCCTGCAGACGAGAGGTGACGCGATGCTGCGCCAGGCCATCGCTGACATGGACTTCAGCGAGCCTCGGCTGCTCCACTCGCCCCTGCCCGTCTATTCGCTCATCCGTAACCGGATTGCCTCCATGTACGAGACGGAGCAGATCATCACCTTCATGGACTCCATTTTGGCCCTTTGCGAAAACGAAGCCGTAAAGGAGTACTTTTTGCAAGACTTTTACCGTATGATGGACGTCCACATCTCCATTTACGACCCTGTATTGGTACACCTTTACGACCGTTACGGCGACAACTGGATGGATGAAGACCGCCGGCGCATCAACCGCCGGAAGATAGAGCAGCTGCGCAAGATCAACCCCGGCGCGAAAATTCCCGAAATTACCGCTTTCGACACGCTCGGCAATGTCTATTCCACCAACGACATCCAGACCAAATATACCGTGCTCTGGTTCTGGGACCCCGACTGCGACCACTGCAAGGCGATAACCCCGCAGTTGCACGACTTTTACCGAGAGCGTGCGGGAGACCTTGACTTTGAAGTGTTTGCCGTCGAGATCAACGATGACTATGACCGCTGGAAGGCATTCTCCGACGAGCATGAGCTGTGGGACTGGCACAACCTGACCACCGCAAAAGGCGACCCCGCCGTTGACGTAATCGAGTATTTCGACATCATGGTGACCCCGGCGTTGGTTCTGATTGACAATTCTACCGGCCATACAATAATAGCCAGGCAGGTGACGTTAGACGTACTTAAATTTTTGCTTGAAAAAAACAGATAGTTGAAATATCATTTTACAACAATGAAAAAGAATTACATATCTATCGTTTTGACTTTGGCTTTAATCGGCATTGCCGGAAGTCTTTCCGCGCAGAAAGGGAAAGCGGTTGCACCGAAATCAACCCCGGCCAAAGGTCATGAAATCATCTTCAACATCAAAGATTCAAAGGACAATCTTGTCTATCTGGTCATCCACTACAACGAGAAACTGATCCTGAAAGACTCTGTGGCGCCCTCGTCGCCGGGCCGTTTCGTGTTCAAGGGCAGCAATGCCTACGACGACGGGATGTACTCCCTGGTGTCGGGCGGCAAGAAACTGTACCTGAACTTCATCATCGACGGGAACCAGCATTTTGAGTACAACCTCGACACGACAGGCAACCTTGACAACTTTGTCATCCGCAATTCCCCGCAAAACGAGGAGATGCTCAAATTCCAGCGCAAGACCAGCCATGCCCAGCAGCAGGCGATGGAATGGTCTAAGAAGTACAAGGAGTTTGACGGCGCGGGCAATACCGACAGCGCCGAGTTCTACAAAAACAAACTCAGGAACATCAATGACGAGATGTTGAAATTCATTGACGAGGAGATCATCGCCGCCCACCCCGACTACCTGTTCTCCAAGATGCAGAAGTCGTACAAGCAGATTGACATCCCCGAAATGAAGAACGAAGACGGGAGCATGGACTATGAGTCGCAGGCCGCCTACTACAGGCTTCATTATTGGGACAACTTTGACCTTGCCGACCACCGGTTCATCTACATCCCCTCTTTCGAGCCTAAGATGAAGGACTATTTCACCAAACTGCTCTATCATCAGGAGTCAGACACTATCAACAAATACATCGACATCTTTTTGGACAAAGTAGAACCGGACACGCTGATGTACCATTATTGCGTCGATTGGCTCTCCTACCAGTTTGAGACCAGCAAAGTCATCGGGCATGACGCCGTTTTCTGCCACATCGTCGAGAAGAACCAGTTGCAGGGCAAATGTTACTGGATGGACGAAGACCTCATTGCCAAATACAGCAAAAGGATAAAACGCCTCACCCCGATCCTGATCGGCAAGATCGCGCCCGAGTTGTTCATCCCCGACACTACACTCACCGACGACGTGACGCGTTGGATCTCATCGTACAGCATGAAGAAACCCTACACCATCCTTTGGTTCTATGACCCAGACTGTCAGACTTGCAAGAAAGAGAGCAAGCATCTGCGCCACGTCTATGACTCCCTGGAGGCTGCCGGCACGCGCAACTTTGACGTGTATGCCATCGGCAACGACGCCGACACCGACCGTTGGAAAAAATACGTCAAGGAGAACAACTATCCTTGGGTGAACGTCGGCGGCAACAAAGGCAACATCGACTATCTCGACTATTTCGGCATATACGAATCGGGCAACCCGACGATGTTTGTGCTGAACTCAAAGCACGAGATTATCCTGAACAAGCGCATTGACATGTCGAGTCTTCCGCAGTTTTTTGAGGAGTACGAAAAAATGGAGGAGCGGCTTGCGAAACGCGACGCGCAGCGACAGAACAGACAATAAATTATAGTTACAAACAACAATAATCCCACAACAGAAATGAAAGATATCTTTGAAAGAATTCACGAAAGCAATGGAGGTCCTCTGGGACAGTACCAGAAGTATGCCGACGGTTATTTCCAATTCCCGAAATTGGAGGGTGAAATCGGCCCTCACATGGTATTCAACGGCAAAGAGGTCCTGAACTGGAGCTTGAACAACTATCTCGGGCTCGCCAACATGCCCGAGGTTCGCGAGGCGGATGCTGAAGGTGCCCGTCAGTTCGGCATGGCAGCCCCGATGGGTGCCAGAATGATGTCAGGCGACACCAAATATCACATCAAACTTGAGCAAGACCTGGCAGAGTTTGTAGGCAAGCCTGCGGGATACCTCGTTAACTTCGGCTATCAGGCCATGATTTCCATCATAGACGTGCTGACCACGCGCCGCGACGTCATCGTGTATGACTCCGAGTCGCATGCCTGCATCATCGACGGTCTCCGTCTGAGTTGGGCAAAGCGCTATGTCTATCGTCACAACGACATGGACAGCCTCCGCGAGCAGTTGAAGGTGGCCACGGCTTTGGCTGACAAGCAAGGCGGCGGCGTGTTGGTAATCACGGAAGGCGTGTTCGGCATGGCCGGCGACCTTGGCGACTTGGCCGGCATCTGCGCCCTCAAGAAAGAGTTCCCGTTCCGCCTCCTCATCGACGATGCGCACGGCTTTGGCACCATGGGGCCGAAAGGCAACGGCACGGCAGCCCACTACAACGTCATCGACGGTGTGGATGTCTATTTTGCCACCTTTGCCAAGAGCATGGCCGGCATTGGCGCCTTTGTGGCTTCCGAAAGGGGCATAGTGGACCATCTCCGTTTCAACATGCGTTCGCAGATCTTCGCGAAATCGCTGCCCATGCCGATGGTCATCGGTGCCATGAAGCGTCTGGAACTCATCAAGACCCGTCCTGAAATCCGCGAGAAACTGTGGACGATTGCCCGTTCGCTGCAGGATGGCCTCCGCGCCGAGGGCTTCGACCTGGGCCGCACCATGTCGCCCGTGACGCCGGTTTATCTCAAAGGCGGCACCAACGAAGCCACCAACCTTGTGGTTGACCTGCGCGAGAACCACGGCATCTTCTGCTCTATCGTGGTTTACCCCGTCGTGCCCAAGGACGTCATCATGCTCCGTGTCATCCCCACCGCAGCACACACCATGGAGGATGTCAACTACACGATCGAGCATTTCAGACAAATCAAGGGCAAACTCGCTGCCGGCGAGTACAACAAGCCCATCCCTAACATGAACCTCATAAACCGTTAAGGATACAATAATTACGGCAGTTGCCGCGCCGCGACTTAATTCTTGCGGTACTGTCTGACTGTCATGATGGCTTCCCGCCTGCACTCACGCGCCGGGAAGCCATTTTTTTATGCGGAGGTTTGCGGTTCTCTAAAAGATATGCTATCTTTGCCGCATATTTTCCCATGGGCTATGACAGGGAAATAGACAACAATAATTTGAGAGTATAATGACATTCGCTAACCCGCTGTTTCTGATCGGTCTCGCCGCTGTCCTGGTGCCGATTGTGATACATCTGTTCAACTTCAGACGCTACAAGACGGTCTATTTCTCCAACGTGAAGATGCTGGAGGACATCAAAAAGAAAACGCGCCGCGAGCAGACCGTGCAGCAACTGGTAGTGCTGGCTTTGCGCATTTTAGGCATCGCCGCGCTGGTGCTGGCATTCGCCCAGCCAACCATCGCGCCCAAAGAGCAGGTCGGCAAGAAAGGCAACCTCATCACCGTTTTCCTCGACAACTCCTACTCCATGGAGACCGGCTCCGAAAACAGTTCGCTGCTCTACGATGCCGTAGATGCCGCCAAGTCTGTCGTCTCCTCTTTCGGGTTCTCCGACGACTTTGTGCTCACCACCCAAGACTTTTCGGGCGAAGAGACCCATGTGCTGAACCGCGACCAGATGCTGGAGATGCTCGACCGGGTAAAGGTTTCGCCCAAAAGCCACGCTTTCCGCGATATCGTCACCTTTGAGCAGAACACCTGCAGCCGCTCCGTGAAAGACAATGTCATCCACTATTACATTTCCGATTTTCAGAAAAACGCTTTTGACCTCAACGTCTTGCAAGACAGCAATGCGCGCGCTTTTCTGGTGCCGATGCCGGTGAGTGACCGCAGCAATGTGGGCATTGACAGCGTATGGTTTCTGTCGCCGCTGTTCCGGACGGGCAGTCAGGTCACGCTGGTGGCCCGCGTACACAACTACGGCAGCAGCGATGTGGAGATGCTGCCGGTCAAACTCTACGTCCAGGACAAGCAGAAGGCCATTGCCGCCGTCGATGTCAAGGCCGGCACCTCGCTTGACTGCCAATTGACCTACACGATTGACGGTGCCGGCACCCAATGCGGCCGCGTGGCCATCGAAGACGCCCCCGTCACTTTCGACAACGAACTGTTTTTCACTTACAAGGTCTCTGAAAACTCGCAAGTCGCCACCATCGCGGGCAATGGCAGCAACCGTTTCCTGCAGGCCCTCTACGGCAAGGATTCCGTGTTCAACTATCTTGAAATGCCGCTTAAGCAGATTAACTATACCCAACTGAAAAACAGCCAAGTAGTGGTGATGGACGAAGTGCCGTCGCTCTCCACGGGGCTGATGGAAGAGATTGCGGCATTTGTCAAGAGCGGCGGCACGTTAGTGGTGCTGCCCGCAAAAGAGATGGACAAGAGTTGGCAGCAGCTCTTCTCATCGCTCGGAACCGGGAACTACGGCACCCTGCTGAAGAAAGAGCTCAAGTGCGGCTCTGTCAACATGGAAAGCCAATACTTTAAGAACGCGCTCGAAAACCGGCACGACCATCTCGACATGCCGACAACGCTGCAGCATTACCCGATACAGGGCGGCGGCAGCCAGGGCAGCGAGACGCTGATGATGCTCGAGGACGGCACGCCGCTGCTGACCGTCTTTCAGGTTGAGAAAGGGAAAGTCATCCTTTCGGCCGTTGCCATGAATGATGACTACGGCAATGTGCATCGCCACGCCCTCTTCTTCGTGCCTATGCACAACATCGGCATCATGAGCGCCATGCAGGACAAACTTTACAATGTCATCGGGAAAGACCAGATGCAGACGGTGAAGATAGACGGCGGAACGGGCGGCAGTGTCCTGTCGTTGAAGGCACGCGGTTCCAAAGAAGAGTTCATCCCCGAACAGCGGGCTTCCGGCAACGAAACGGCACTCTTCTTCCACGACCAGATCAGCGTCAGCGGCTTTTACGACCTTGTGCGCGACGGCGCGATATGCGGAACGCTCGCGTTCAACTTCGACCGGCAGGAGTCGGACCTCGACTTCTACGACGACAAGGCGCTCCGCAAAATGGCGAAGTCGTCAGACAGCAAGGTGGAGGTCATCCCGTCGGGCACGAAAAACATAGCCAAGAATGTCACCGACACGCTGCACGGCAAGCAGTTGTGGCTCTATTTCGTCATCTTCTCCTTGCTCTGTTTCCTGGCCGAGATCGCGCTGCTGCGTTTTTGGGGCAGACCCAAGATCAACAATAACAACAACAACGAAAACCTTAAATCCTAATAATAATGAACACTGAACTTTTAAAATTGTACCCTCACGACCTGTGGGAGAATTTCGGGCACCTCTGCGATGCTCCGCATCCGTCAAAACATGAAGAGCCGGCCATCAAATGGATGAAACAATGGGCCGCCGACCACAAGGTGCAGGTTGAGCAAGACGAGACCGGCAACTTGCTGTTCACGATCCCTGCCACCCCGGGCATGGAAAACAGGACGCCTGTCATCTTGCAAGCCCACACCGACATGGTACCGCAAGCTGACAGCGACAAGAAGCACGACTTTTTGAAAGACCCCATCGAGCCCATCATCGACAACGGCTGGGTGCGCGCCAACAAGACCACTTTGGGCGCGGACGACGGCATCGGCGTTTGTGCAGCCCTGGCCTGCGTCACTACGGAGGGCGTTGAACACGGTCCGCTGGAAATCCTCGTCACCATTGACGAAGAGACGGGCATGACGGGCGCTTTCGGCCTGAAACAAGGCTTTGTGAAAGGCAAGATCCTCATCAACCTCGACTCTGAAACGGAGGGCGAACTCTATGTCGGCTGCGCCGGCGGTCTGGACGCCAACTTTGACAGAACCTACGCCACGATGCCGACACCTGCCGGCATGAAAGGCTACCAGATGAACATTGGCGGTCTGCACGGCGGCCATTCGGGCATGGACATCAACATGGGACGTGGCAATGCCAACAAGATTGCCGTCCGCTTCATCACGCGTGCCATCAAGCAGTTTGGCGCTTGCCTCGCCACGGCCACAGGCGGCAGTCTCCGCAACGCCATCCCGCGCGAAGCCTCTGCCGTGCTGGCAGTGCCCGCAGCCAAGGCTGCCGAATTTGAGGCCTTTGCCCACACCTTTGAGCAGACCGTCAAGGGCGAGTTTGCCGCCACGGAGAAAGACATGACCGTGAAAGTCACGGCTGTCGATACTCCGAAAGAGGTCATCGAGACCAAGGCACAGAACCAGTTCCTCGGCATGCTCTTTGCCATCCCTAACGGCGTGCTCCGCATGAGCGACTCTATGGAGAACCTTGTTGAAACATCCAACAACCTCGCCGCATTCAAGGCCGAAAACGGCAAGATGAGTGCCATCTGCCTGCTGCGCAGCTCCGTCAACAGCGCCAAGGACGCCCTCGGCGACAGAATGACCGCCATCGCTGAACTCGCAGACTGCAACATCGAGCTCACCGGCGCCTATCCCGGCTGGAATCCCAACATGGACTCCCCTATCCTGAACACCTGCCGCAAAGTGTATGTCGAGAAGTTCGGCCAACAGCCCAAGATCATGGCTATCCATGCCGGTCTGGAGTGCGGACTCTTCGGCGTTTGCTACCCCGACTGGGACATGGTGTCGTTTGGACCTACCATCCAGCATCCCCACTCCCCTGTTGAGCGTGTCAACATCGAAAGCGTAGGCAAATTCTTCGATTTCATCGTTGCCGTGCTCAAGAACATTCCTGTAAAATAATCCTCAAGGACCACGATAGAGTCCAGGCGGCAGCGCCTGAGTTGAGACGGGCGGAGTTTTTGGAACTCCGCCCTTTTTTTGCTATTTTTGCCGCCAAATCACTGAAGCATGAACGATACGATATGTGCCATCTCCACGCCGGCGGGTCTCGGGGCCATTGCCATAGTCAGAGCCTCCGGGGCGCAGGCTTTCAACATAGCCGCAACGCTTTTCAAAAGTCCCGACACTTTCCTCAGTCTGCCCCCGAACAGGGCCCAATATGCGGAGATCTTTGACGGAGACAAACTGCTGGACCAGGTGGTGGCGCTGAAGTATGCCACCCCGCACACATATACCGGCGAAGACCTTGTGGAAATATCGTGCCATGGCTCGTTGTACATCCAGCGTCGCATTCTTGAGATGCTCATCGAAAACGGCTGCCGCATGGCGCTGCCGGGCGAGTTCACGCAGCGCGCCTTCATCAACGGCAAACTCGACCTGCCGCAGGCCGAGGCGGTGGCAGACCTGATAGCGTCACAGTCGGAAACGGCGCACCGGCTGGCCGTCAACCAGCTCAAAGGCGGCATCTCCAAGAAACTGCACCTGTTGCGTGACGAGCTCGTCGAACTCTCCTCCCTGCTGGAACTTGAACTCGACTTCAGCGAAGAGGAGGTGGAGTTTGCCGATCGCGAAAAACTGGATGCCATACTCCTGTCGCTGAAAGAGGAAACGCTGCATCTGATCCGCTCTTTCAAACTGGGCAACGCCATCAAGAACGGCATCCCCGTGGCCATAGCCGGCAAGCCCAACGTGGGCAAGTCAACGCTGCTGAACGCGCTGCTGCAGCACGAGCGCGCCATCGTCTCCGACATTCCCGGCACCACCCGCGACACCGTGGAGGACACTTTCACCCTCAATGGCACGCTGTTCCGTTTCATCGACACCGCCGGCATACGCCGCTCCGACGACCGGCTGGAAAACATCGGCATTGAGCGCACCTACCAGGCTGTCGGCAACGCGGCAGTTGTCTTGTATATGACCGATGCCGCCCGCGACACCGCCGAAACGGTGCGCCGCGAGGTGGAAGAGCTGAAAAGCCACGTCAACATGGAGGGCAAATTGCTGCTGCTCGTGGCCAACAAAATTGACCAAACGACCGGCACGCCAACCGACTTGAGCGGCATTGGCGACACCGTCTATATCTCCGCCAAACAGCAGACCCATATACACGACCTCGAGCAGAAGTTGATGTTATTTGTGGAACAGTTTCAGTTGCAAGACCTTACGGTCATCACCAACGAACGCCACTACGCCTTGCTGACGGACATATATGACGCCGTAGAACGTATGCGGGAGAACATACGGGCGGGCATCACGGCTGACTTGTTGGCCGAGGACGTGCGCACCGCCCTCTTCGCCTTGGGCAACCTTACCGGCACCATATCCGCGGACGACATCTTAGACAACATATTCGGCAAATTCTGCATCGGAAAGTGAAAATTTTGTATTTCTCCTTATTTATATAGCATCACCAAACTTCCTGCCGTTATCAGCAATGCCCCGATGATGACCTTAGCATTGATGGGCTCTTTGAGTAGCAGAAAGGAAAGGCAGATGGTGATTACCACGCTGAGTTTGTCTATCGGAGCCACTCGCGAAACGTCACCAATCTGAAGAGCCTTGAAGTAGAAAAGCCATGACAAGCCGGTTGCACAACCCGACAGGATAAGGAATATCCATGTGTGGCTACTGATGGCTTTCACTTCCGCCTGATGGTTGCCTACTATTACAATTCCCCATGTAATCAAGAGTATAATGGTAGTACGGATGGCTGTGGCCAAATCCGAGTTCACGTCTTTCACACCAATCTTGGCGAAGATTGCCGTAAGTGCAGCAAAGAAGGCTGATAGCAATGCATAAGACTTCCACATTACATTATTGTTTTTATTGAAAATTAGTGTTCTTGAGGCTTATATCCGACCTTGTCCTTGTCAGTGATTTCTCTCAGCACACGGCAAGGATTTCCTACAGCCACGCAGTCAAGGATGACACATCCGAAGTTGATATACACGTTATCGCCAATGCTGATGTTCTTTCCGAACTCACAGCGGAAGTCCGGTTCTATCCATACATTCTTGCCGACTGCTCTGAAAAGATGCTGCATGATGTCGCGGCGTTTGTCGGTTTCGTCATCTTCCGTACGGTTGTAAGTGCGAAACAACTTTTTGGCTTCCACTCTGCGGTTGAACAGGTCTTGGTCGAAGTCATTGTAGATTTCGCCCGTCTGCATCTTTTGCCATTCCGTTTGAATATCCTCTAAATTGCTTTTACTTACTATTTTGAGCCTGTTGTTCATTCATATTTTCCCTTAAGTCTCTTCGGAAGTTTACTCTTCACCAATTCGTATGACTCCTTGATCCATTCTTGAACTGTCTCGTTTGGAAACGTGTTCTCTATGACGATGTCATTCCAATGTTTCTTGTTCATGTGCCAAGCCGGAGTCACGGTGTCGTATCTGTCACGTAACTCTTCGCCACGTTCTGGAAGCAGCTTGATGGCGATGAGCCGTCGCTCCAGTGAGATATGCAGAAATATCTTCCCCTCAATGCGGAATACCACCCAGTCCGGTCCGTATGGCATGTCTTCCGTCGCGCCCGGCAACGTCAGACAGTACGTTCTTACCTCTTCGATGTTCATAGTTTATTTCATCTTAACTACCTCTTCAACATTCGATTTGCTTGACAAATGTTCTATTTTAACAATGTTTGTGTCTTGTGAGTTGTTGATGAACGGATCGAGCAACGTTTGATGAAAAGCTTACTTTACCGCCATGCCGTCAGAGAATGCATTGCCCACACGCTTGCCCAGCAAGATGTAACCGTTGTGTATCGGGTCGAAGGTGATGAGGTTCATCTTTTCCATATCGGGCTTGCCATCCGCAGCAAGGTATTCTTCTTTGCAGACGATGTTCACTATTTCGGCTATGATATAGTAACCGGTCTCGCTCTCGTCAATTTTCTCCTTGATGCGGCATTCGAGTGTCATGGGAAAGTCTGTGAACAGGGGCGCGTTCACGTTCTCCGCTTTCACTGTCGTCCAACCTGTCTTCTGCATCTTGTCAGGCTCATTCTTCGCGCCTACGACACCCACATAGTCTGCTGCAACCATTGTCTCTTTTGTGGCAAAGGCAACGGTGAAGTCGCCGCAGCGGTTGAGGTTCTCTGTTGTGGCATGACTGCCCATCGAAATCATAATCTCGTGGGCATCCCATTGTCCTGCCCATGCTGCATTCATGGCATTGGCCACACCGTTTTCATTATATGTGCCGATAACCAGCACCGGTTGTGGCAAGAGCCAAGCTTTCTTTCCAAAACTTTTCATGTCCAGATGTATTATAGCGGACTTCTCTTTTTTTTACTTTCATACTCCGGTCCTCTGAACCTTGTGAAGTCCTTTAGCCAAAGGCCAAAGAAATCGGTGCGGCAAAGGTACTGTTTTTTTTGTTTTTCCATTTCAGTCTTGCCCCAGCCGCAATCATTTGGCCCGTTCGTGCGGCAGCCAAATCGAAAACTGTATTTGGACTTTGGCAGTCAGATTCTTTTGCAGTATTTTTGCACCTCGTAAAATTAAACAAACAAGAGACCATAAAAAGATGAAACCTTACATTATCTGCCACATGATGGCCTCGGTTGACGGACGCATCGACTGCGCCATGACCGAGCAAATTGACGCCACCGACGCCTACTACGAAGTGCTCGAAGCACTCCAGTGTCCCACCACCATAGAGGGGCGGGTAACCATGCAGATACATTTCGCACTGCCAGAGCCGTTTGTGGCCACATCTACGGAGCCCATCGGCCACACGGCATTCCATAAAGCCGCCGAGGGCAAGCCCGGCTATGACGTGGCCATCGACACGCACGGCAAACTGCGCTGGCCGGCCAACGAGCAGAATGGTCAGCCGTTGCTCGTCATCGCCTGTGAGGACTGTCCGAAGGCGTATTTCGACACCCTCGACAAGCAGGGCATCTCGTGGATAGCAGTCGGCAAGGGGCGCATCGACTTGGCCAAGGCCGTGGATATGCTCAACACCGAGTTTGGCGTGGAGCGCATTGCCCTCGTGGGAGGCGGCCACATCAACGGCGCTTTCCTTGCAGCCGGCTTGATAGACGAGGTAAGCCTCATGATTGGTCCGGGCATTGACGGGCGCAAAGGCATGGCGGCCGTGTTCGACGGCATTGACGAGCCAGACCGTCCTGCCACATTGCTCAAACTGCAATCTGTAGAGCGCATGGGCGACACCGTTTGGATGAGGTACAAAATGTAGAACCGCAAAAGAGAGAACGAGCATAGGTCATATCCAATATTTACGGGGAAAGTTGGTGCAGAGGGGGTATCGAGTTTACAAAGAAGCCCTTGGCAGGACGTGAACGTTGGACAGGGACAAGAAACAGTAAAGGATAATAGTATCAGGGGTTTATGGGAAGAATAGAGCGGGAGAAGAAGACAGTGTGGCACATGATAGCGTTGTGGTGTCGCCACAGGCACGGCGGTGGCGGTTTGTGTGCGGAGTGTCGGGAGTTGTTGGGGTATGCCGTGGCGCGGCTTGACAGGTGCCAATTTGGGGAGGGGAAGACCAAGTGCCACAAGTGTCCGGTGCATTGTTACCGGAAAGACATGCGGGCGCGGATCCGTGAGGTAATGCGCTACAGCGGTCCGAGGTTAATCCTCCACCATCCCGGGGAGGCGATCCGGTTCCTTTTGGGCAAGTAGGTTTTTTCTCCCGTGCGGCGCGCGAGGCTATGGCAGACTTATGACAATGAGGAATGAATTAAAAAGATGACTATGAACAATTTTTTTCTATTTGTCAAAACCGATGCCAAAATGCATTCGCCGGACTGATATTATTGCTGCCTGTTTTCTGACAAAACAGGCAATGGGACCGCAATGCGGTAGAACCCCCAAATATGGTCATCCTCGTTTCCCATAAGTTGTACGATTGTTTTTCCAACAAATGGGTTGATTGCTTTATCTTCCTTAGGATAAATAACAACACAAGGGAT
>CAVIJD010000011.1:0-59630 GCA_963643165.1 bacterium
TTGGCTTTCTTGCACAATCTCCTGAAAGATAATTTTTGGCTTAGAAAAATCCTCCAAATAAGCGCAGTTGCGTAAGTTGTATGGAGTCTCTCCCTTGTCTGCACGTTTTGAGATTTTGTCCCAATATTGGTCAAGATGAGCCTTTACGGCAGGGTAATCCTCGATGTGAATACGCTCCAGTTTGCCCTTAATACCATTATGGGTGTTAATCAGCCATAGATTTGCCCAGTTATACCCATAGCGTTTGATATCCCTACCACGAAGAATGGGTCGTATTAACTCAGCCGTTCTTGTACGTTCCGCCTCGTCAGCACAGTTATTCAAAATCTCGTCACGTTTCTCTGTCGAGATGATGAACGCTTCATTGTAGCCGGTGAGTACACCACGATAAATGTTGATGTCCCAATCCTTCAGCGGTGTGCCCACGGCTTCAATCTTGCGCTTGATGCTCTGCTCGATGGGCGAGAGAATCACCCATGAGTCGGAGCCGGAGAAGTCGCAGGGCGAGCCACTCTGCTGCACGAAAACGCTCAGTTCTGTTCAGCCAAAAACTGCTTGATAAATCGGTCAAGTGTATTGCGGTCTACTTTGCAGAGTTTGGCTATTTGCCGTTTAGAGACATTGGCCTTCAATAATTCTGAGATAAGGGTAGTCTTGCAATGAAGCTTGTATTTCTCAGGAGCAGTCCTTCTGCCTTTCGGTCGACCCAATGTAACTCCTTCTGCCTTCTTCCTTGCCAGCGCCTCCTTGGTGCGCTGACTGATGAGGTTACGTTCAATCTCTGCCGAGAGACCAAAGGCAAAGGCCAACACCTTGCTCTGAATGTCGTCGCCGAGACGATAGTTATCCTTGATGGTCCAAACCTTACACTCCTTCGTCATACAGAGGTTGAGTATCTCCATTATCATGAAGAGGTTGCGGCCCAGGCGCGACAGCTCCGTGCAGATGATGATGTCGTCCTTTTGTACCTTGTCAAGCAGTTTGCCCAGCTCTCGCTTGTTGTACGATTTGGTGCCGCTGATGGTTTCCTCAATCCATCCGTCGATGTTCATCTTCTCACGCTCGCAGAACTTATTTATCTCGAAGCGCTGGTTCTCTACAGTCTGTTTGTCGCTGCTCACTCTGATGTATCCGTATATCATATTCTTAAAAAGTTTGGTTGTTTTAAAAGAGTTATTTCTATTATTTTATACCTTTGCCGCACCGTTTCCTTTGGATTTTGGCAAAAGGACTTCACGAAGTTCAGAGGGTTAGTGTAAAAATGTTAAAAACCAGAAGTCCGGTTGATTTGATTATGGGCAAATTAGAAGACTATTACCGCCTGTTTGACATGTTCAAGGGCAAGTTGACTGAAGAACAGAAGAAAATACTCGAGGGGTTGGAAGACCAACTGATAGCAGAGGAGATACTCCCTGCTATCAGCGAGTCGGTGGCTCCCGTCCTTTCTGCACTGCGCCGTCACCTGACTCTCGTTGTTGACTATGACCCAGAAGGCGGCATAACGGTAAAGACCACACGCGGCGAAGTGGTGGTGAAGGAACATACCGCCAAGAAGTATGAGATACCTTCCTCAAAAAAAGTAGTCAAAGTTGCGGAAGCGGAGGAAGATACTATGCAACAAGAGTCTATAAAACGTAGTCCCAAAACAGGACTATGCGTATGGACATCAGCAGACGAGTTCATACAAGAGAAGAAGGCCAACCTCACTATGGCGAAAGCCGTGGAAAAGGCTGGCGCTGAAGCCGTGGCTGCCCTCGCCATTCCCCACGACGGCGACAAGCTGGTGTCGAAGAGTGTGCATCCAAAATATTCAAGAGAGCAGCAGCATCTCTCCGGCGGTTATCTGCTAAACACCCATTCAAGCACAGAGACCAAGAAAATTCAACTTGAACAGATATCCAAGCGCCTCGGCCTGAACTGGAAGATTGACATCATAAAATAATATCTCCTGACTTCATAGCCTTCGGAGGCTTTCGTCCGGAGCACGATTATCCCAACTCTGACCCCCATAAATCAAAATACGCCTTGTTTTCGAGGATTTCAATCTGTAAGTGCTTGATATTCAGTATTGGATTATCGTGAAACTCATTTGTAGTACACAGCGATTCCGATTGAAAGCGTTACCTTTGCCGCCGTTATGCACTTCATGTCTCAACTGCGATACAACTCGAAGACCCCATGCGAAGAATGGTACTACCGTATAGTCAACTTTTGGCTTAGAAAAATCCTCCATTAGAACTTAAGCAACCATTTCCATAAAGGAACAAGTTCTATATGAAAATCCTCTTTTTCAACGATTTTTTCTTCTTCCATGGTGACAACTACCATTTTGCTGATTGGCTGAACCGAGTGCAGTTTTATTAGGGCATCTGTTTCACGCTTAAACGTGTCAGCATCCGTCATGGAATAGGACACCTGCACAGCCAATTCTTCTTCAGGGACTACAAAGTCCACTTCTTCATTTTTGCTGTTCCAAAAATAACTGCCATCGCCATATTTGCGTCTGAGTGTAATCGCCACAATGTTTTCAAGCAAGGAAGTGTTGGCGTCAACAAGGAAAAGATGAAGCAGGCCATTGTCCGTGAAATAATATTTGCGGTTCGTTTCCTTGTCCTGCAATTTGCCATACAGATTTTCATAGGGCAATAGGAGCCAAGTTTCAGACATATATCCGACATAATCTATCGCTGCATCTGTACTTAGTTTTTTACCTGTGCTACTTACGATGCTTGCAATTCTGTTATATGAAAGAGGCTGCTTTACACTCTCCGCCATCTTTCGTATCATCACGCGCAATGCGTAATCGTTGCGTATTCTGTATCTTGCCACTAAGTCGCCAAAGAATATATTATTAAAAAGATTGCTCATCCATGAACGAGGTTCTTTCATACCAACTGTTTCGGGCAAACCACCATGTTGGAAATAAGTATTCGCCAATTTCTCTATCTGTTTCCCATGTGTAAATATTGCATTCTTTTCGTGTACGTCAATACCGCTGGCTTTCAGATACTCTTTTAGGGAATAAGGGTACACTTCACAGATCATATACCTGCCACCAAGCGTTGTGGCAATCTCATTGCTCAGCATTTTTGCATTGCTGCCAGTGATGTAAACTTGGTACTTTTGGTCAGCCAACCTACGGGCAAACTTTTCCCATCTGTCCACCAATTGTATTTCGTCCAAAAAGAATATTGGACGAGAGTCATACATCTCTTCATAGCACGTTTTTATCAAGTCAAGGTCTTCAACCTCTAAAGAGTCTATTCGGTCATCTTCAAAATTGAAATATAAGATGTCCTCTTTTCTGTGGCCTTGCCTTATCAATTGTGCTATGCGCTGGAACATCAAGTACGATTTTCCGCCATGCCTCAATCCGACAAAAACATAGTTAAGTCCGTCCACGAGTTCCACCTCACGAGGAATGAGGTCAACTTGTGACACGTATGCTTGATATTCCGAGATAAGCAATTTTATCGTTTATGAAAGATATAAATGATACGATTTTATCGTTTGTAGTCGATAAAACTCTATAGGGTTCTTTGTTGGGACAGTTCTTTCCTTCTGCAACGTTCAAGATGGGATGCTTCCATACCAAGCGCTACATGCGCCAACTCACCGAGTTCGGCTAATCTTTCAGACACCCGATGGGCACAACATACACGCCATCCTTGCGGCGGTAGGCATAGTCGCCGGTTGCAGTGAGCACCATCAGGAAGGAGGGGGCATTCATCTTGTCCGTGTTGATTTTTCCAGCAAGGACGAGCAGACTCGCTGCCCCTTCATTGACAAGTTTGTCTCCTCCTAACTTCACCTCCACAAGTCCATACTTCCCGTTTCGCAGATGCACCACAGCGTCGCATTCCAAGCCGTTTTTGTCGCGAAAATGGAAGACCTGTCCATCTAAGGCATCGGCAAAGACTCGCAAGTCGCGGATACAAAGGGTCTCAAAGAAAAGTCCCATGGTCCGGAGGTCTGTCGTCAAGTCTTTCGGACCGAGTCCCATTACCGCCGTTCCAATGGAGGGGTCAATGAAATAGCGGGTGTTTGCTGTGCGCACTGCGGTCTTGGAACGAAGGTTTGGATTCCAGGCTTCAGAATCTTCGATGACAAATATTTTCCGCAAGGCTTCCAGATAACCTCCCGCTGTCTTTATGCTGATTTCATTTTCGTCATTGGCCGTCATGTCACTCACAATCGTGGATATTGTGGCTTGTGTACCTTGATTGCGGGCATAAGAGCGCAGCAACAGGCGGGTGGTCAAGGGATTGCGTCTTGTGCCATCTACTCGGGACAGGTCTTTCTTGATGACGGCATCCACATAGTCAAAAGCCTGCGCCAAGGCCGCTTCTCCATGCAAACCGCAGGCAAAAGGCCAACCGCCACGGCATGTCAAGTAGGCGATGTCTTCAATCTTCAATTTGTTGAGGGCGGCAATCTTGTCAGGGGTCTCAAACAAGTTCGCCAAACTCACCTTGCCGTTTGACTCACCAGATTCAAACAAACTCATCGGACGCATCGTCAGCCAACTAAATCGTCCCGTCCCGGAGTGGTGCATGCCGGTCTCTTCCGCAGGAACAGCAGAACCTGTCAAGACAAACTGGCCGACATCATGGCGGTGGTCCACTTCAAATCTGACAGCATCCCAAAGTTTTGGGGCTAACTGCCATTCGTCAATGAGTCGGGGTGTCTCCCCGCCGAGCAATAGGGAAGGGTCAATCTCAGCCATCTGCAGGTTGGTTTCCAGGGAGGCAGGATTGTCCATGTATAAGGTGCTGTTTACCTGCTGTTCCGCCGTGGTGGTCTTGCCACACCATTTGGGACCTTCTATGAGCACTGCTCCTTTGCTCGCCAACTTTTTAGCAAGCATTTGGTCAGCTATTCTGGGCTTATATTCCATTATTTTCAATTATCTGATTCACAGCCGCAAAGATACTGTTTTTGTTGTCCGCTTCCTCAGTTGTCCGAAATTTATTTCCTCAGTTGGCCAAAATCCGTTTCTTCAAATGGCCGCACAATGTCGCTCTGTCGTCCATAGGTCGCAAGCCCGCTTGAGGGTGGTGCGGTGGGGCGTATAATCTTTCAGACACCCGATGGGCACAACCTGCCGATTTCAGCTTTGCTGATATTAGGTGATGACTTAATGATTCTGAATACTTTATCCTGCATTTTTTTCCACTGTTGGGTGCAGTTTTGGGTGCAGTACTGATTCCTTCGTTTTCTTCCATTTTCTTGATGGAAGTCCCGATTTTAGGCCTCCAAAATGTCACGTCTGTACACATCACACTTGTCTCGATGTCGACTTTCTCACCGGTCAAACGCTCCCAGGAATAAATCTTGTCCATTCCATATCCAGCATTATCTGAGGCCTTCGTGTAACGGAAGAGTTTCAGAATGGATGGATAGTCGCACATGCTGCCCAAATTTGCAGGTGTTTTTAATCAGTAAGAATCCAACATTCAGTATCATCTTGTCGAATAATACCATTGTGGCACAAGACAACACAAGTGCGTAGGACAAAAAACAGGGCGGAGCGGATTTCAAATGAAATCCGCTCCGCCCTGTTGGGGTTGACAGCCAATTGCTGCTATTTTACGAAGCGGCCGACAAAGGCGCGCTTGCCGTCGGAAAGGCGGATGAAGTAGGTGCCCGGAGTGAGGGCGGAACAGTTGACCGTGACGGCGCCGTCGGCGGCATTGACGGTCTGCGACTGCACCATACGTCCGTTGAGGTCATACACAACGAGGCTGCTGACGGCAGAGGCCTCGCTGCCCAGCGTCACGTGCAGCGTCTCGCGCACGGGGTTGGGGTAGAGTACGATGGCGTCGGCGGCGATGCGCTCTTCAATGCCCGTGCCGGTCATGTCTGCGGAGGAACGCGGCACAAGGTAGTAACGGAACTCCGGATAGACGTTGCCGATTTTGCTGGTGGCGAAGTTGAAGCCCGTCAGGGAGATCTGCGCGGTCGGGATGTCGCTGCCGATGTAGTCAACGTCCTGGAAGTAGGGGAACACGGCGGTGTCGCTGACGCTGTTCTGGCTGACCACATAGCGGTTCAACGTGGCAAAGGTGCCGGTGCTGACGAACTGCACCCCGCTGAGTTTGATGAGCTCGGCCTGATGGTTGTACATGAAGCTGTTGTCTGCCAACTGTGACAGGTTGACCTCAAGCGGCGTGACGTCTTGGAAGATGGCGGTCACCTCGTCGTGGGCTTTGGTGGGGATGAACTCCAGGAAGCCGTAATAGTTGGTGAGGGTGCCATAGATGTTCGAGAGCTGGTCGCCCACGGACAGGTCGCCGAAGACGCCGCTGTTGTCGTAGATGAGGATGGCGCCGGTGTTGTCTTGGATGACTTTCTGGTTGTTGTAGGAGGCCACGGCGGTGACGATGACGTCGCCGTCGAGTTTATAGACGGTGTTGTCGGCATTGCGCGCGGTGTTGTCGGAGTAGTCGAGTTTGGTGCGCAGCTCGGCGATGGAGTGTACGATGTACTGGTCTTGCACGCCGTAGGTGAACGTGAGGGTGTCGGGGGTCATCACGCGGTTGTTGATGTCGGCGACGCCGCTGACGATGAGGGTGTAGGTAGTGCCCTCGGTGAGGTTGGGCTGCACGCTCAGCACGACGGTGTTGCCGGCGCCGCCGCCCAGGGTGGCGGATGCTACAGCAATGCCGTTGTCAAGGGTGTAGTTGCTTGCCGTCTGCGCAGTTGTGACGTCCAAGGCCTTGCTGAAGGTGACCTCAACGGCGCTCTCTTCGGCACTCACGGCGCTGACGGTCGGCGGCGTGGTGTCCACCTGCGAAATGATGGTGATGTTGTCGATGAAGAAACGGCCTTTGCTGGCGGTGGAACTCATGAACTTGATGGTGGAAGCCGCCGTGCCGCCCGTGGCTTGTATCTCGTAGTGCTTGTAACTGCCGTACGAGCCGTCGTTGTCCATGTCGGTGGCCGTGTAGAGGGTGCTGTCCACATAGACGTTGAGCGTCCTGCTGTCGTTGTACCAAGCTTCGGCGTCAAAGCTGATGACAAACTGGCCGCCGTTGCCGGAAAGGTCAAGCGCCGGGGTCTGGATGAAGCCCGCAGCGGAACTCTTGCCAGCTTTCACTTTGCCGGTACAAGGATAAACCCAGTCGGCAGTCCACCCCGGAACGTGGGTGAACGAGTCGATTCTGTTGGCGATGGAGTAGGAGTTACTGTCTGTGACCAGCGAGAAGTCTTCTTGCAGAATGACCGTCTGCGCTGAGATGCCGGCAACGGAGGCCAGCAAGATGAATAGCGGTAAAAATGCCTTTTTCATTTTTTCAGTTGCTTAAAGTTGCTATAATTATGTGTTGTTTGTTAATTGTCGATTTTAAGGCGGCAAAAGTAGCATTATTATCGTTTTCTTGGTGGTTGTCAGCAAATTATTTTCGCCGCCCGCCGCAAGGTCAGTTCGGCCAGCACTACGGCGGTTTCAGATTCTTGTTCCGGGGCGTCCTTAGGTTTCCATGCCACGATGAAGCGGATGGCGGCGGCAGTCACACGGTAGCCCTTCTCTTCCCAGGCCGTCAACAGGCTTTTCATTCTATTCGACAGTTTCACGATTTGTCTGTCCGTGTTGGGTATGCTGAACCCATATCCGCCATAGGCAAGCGGTTCGCCGCTCTTCAAGGAAAGGATCTCGCGTTTATAGGGCCTCGAATAATGGAGCCAGATGTCTTTGTGAGAAAGTTGGAGCACGATTTCATCCGGCATGTCATAGTTTTTCGTGTCCTCGGCAACTGCGTCTATGGATTGGCGACAGCCGGTCATTCTGGAGAACATGCCGCCGACAACGCAAGTGGTGTGTATGGACAACGTTTGCTTGGCACGCGTCATGGCCACATAATGTTGGCGCAGCTCTTCGTCTGATATGGAGTTCGGCTCGGCGACGAGCATATAGACGTGGTCAAACTCCCGCCCTTTGGCCTTGTGGATGGTGCTCACGACGATGTCCTCCTTTGACACGTCGCAGAAGTCCTCCACGGACGACTCGAATATGAACTCGCAAAGGTCGCTGTGGTATTTGATGTGGTTGGTCTGCTCGAAGAGGCTGAGACATTGCTGCAGATAGGGCAGTGCCGTGCTGCCGTCATATTTGGCAAAGGTGATCTGCTTGGCCTCTTCCCAGAGTTCGTCGGTGATGACGGGCGACTTTAGGGTGGCTATGCGGGAGTCGATGGTCTTGATGAAATACTTGACCTCGGCCAGATTCCAGAACCGGAAACTGTCCGCCGACTGTATCAGTTTGGCCCGAAGGCCACGCTTGCAGAGCAGTGCGAGGAGGATGACGGCCTCTTCGTTGGTCCGGGTCAATACGCAGGTGGTGCCGTTGCCGTGTTGTGCCACATCTGCCGCCACGGGCTCGTACAGGTATGCCGACGTGTGCCGCGTGACTTTTACAAATCCCGCATCTTTGCTCATCGAGACAATCGGGGTTTTCTTGATGCGTTGGCGAATGCCTTGTGCAAAAACGTTGGCGGCGTCAACGATGTGGCGTGCGCTGCGGAAGTTCTCTGTCATTTCTATCAGCCGTCCGCCCTCTCGTTTGCTCAAGTTGAACATATATTGCGAATCGGATCCGCGGAACGCAAAGATGTTCTGGTCGTCGTCACCTACGGCAATCACCCGCATGTCCTCGTTGGCTTCCATCAATGCCGTCACCAGCGCAAACTCGTCCTCGCTCATGTCCTGCGCCTCGTCGATGACCAGCACGGTCTTCCTTATGCGGTTGGGCTCTGCCTCGCCGTCATTGATCATTTCAGCCGCTCGCTGCACGATGTCGTCGGTCTCCTCGAGATTCCCGATTCTCCCCAAGAGGTCGAAGCAGAACGAGTGGAAAGTCTTGATCTCCACATAGTGGGCGGAATTGCCGATCAGGTCTTTCAAGCGTTTCTTGAAGTTGGTGGCTGAAGCCCTTGAAAATGTGAGCATTAGCAATTGCTCGTGCTTTACGTCCTCAAGCAGCAACAGTGAGGCGAGCTTATGAACCAGCACAAGGGTCTTGCCGCTGCCGGGCCCCGCCGCCACTACGATGCACCGCGACTCTTTGTCGTTGATGATTTCTTTTTGCGTGACCGAAAGCGTGCCGAAAAGTTTCCGGTATCTTTCAGGGGTGATGTTGCGCTGTATCTCAGCCTCCCGTTCACCTTTGAAGTACTTCTTGACGAAGCGCTTGTAGTCCATCTGGAAATAGTCGTGTACGTATTGCAGTGCCTTGCCGTAGTCTTGCACCAACAGGTTGGCATACTCGCCCACGATGTGGATTTGCTGTATCTTCTGTTTGTAAAAATCGTCGAGCATGCGGTAGTCGTCCTGCCGGTAGCGCAACTTCGACTCTTTGATGCGCCGGATGCTCATGGCGTTGTAGAGCACCAGAAAGCCTCCCTCCAGTTTCAGCGCTTCTATTTTGGCCAGGTAGAGCAACGCTTCCTCCACGTCTTCCAGTTGCAGGCCGGCAAAGTATAAGGATTGCGTCTGCCCGCTGGCTTTCATCTCTTTCAGAAGTTGAATCACCGAGAACTGCACCGCTTCGTTTTTCGGTTGGGCGGCATCCTCTTTTTCGGAATGTTCCTTTTCTTTTTGCTCTGAAAGGGCGTACAGACGTTCCACGATGTAGCGGCTCGCATCTATCCTTTTCTCAAATCTTGTGTTAATGCGTTCTTCATCAAGGTTTTTGGTAATGATGATGTTGTTGGCGTCAAGGTCTTTCTTTTTGATGTATCCGGTTATCACCAAGAAATAGAGCAAGGTGCGGATGCTTTTTTCAGTTGACTTTTCGATGCCGGAGCGTATGGCATTGTCGTTGAGTTGTTTGTAGGAAACGGGCGACCCGTCGTTGGGGATATGTCCGAGGAGAAACCTTTCGAGTCTTGCAAACTGATTGAAGATCTGCAAGGGCTTTTTCTTGGTGTTGCTGATGTCTTGCAGAAAGGCGGTGATGTCAAGGGTGTCGGCCAGGATGCCCTCCTGTCTCATCCGTTCCACGACAGAGATGACCTCTTTTTTGCTCATCCCTAAGATGTCGGCCAGGTAATCCACGCGCGACTCCGCCTCGCTGTCCTGCGCCTTGGCGATGTATTTTTCCGACAGCAATGACTTGATGACACGTACTGCGCTCTCGACCTCGTTGTCGGAGAAGAGCGCCGACTTCATGATGCGATGCCGGGCTTCGTCCATGTTCTTGACGGTGATGCCCGTAGCATAGACGTGCGGCACGTTGCTGCCCCGTTCTATGTAGCCGCTTTGTTCGAGGGCGGAGAGGGCGGATCGTACCCGCGTCTCGATGTCGCGGACGGAATCGTCCCAACCCGCCCGCCGGGCAATCTCCAAAGCCGAACAGTTGACCTGCGGCCTTGATTTCGTGAAGTCTTTAACGGCTTTCCATACTTGCTGTATTTCGCTGATGCTCAGTTTTGTTTGGTTGAGTAATATAAAGTGATTGTCTAAGTCCTTGTCGTTGTAGAGCACGTAACATTTAGCTTGGAGGTGGGGGTCTCTTCCGGCGCGTCCGGCCTCTTGGATGTAGTTTTCCAAAGAATCGGAGATGTCGTAGTGGACCACCAGTCCCACATCGCTCTTATCTACGCCCATGCCGAAGGCGGAGGTGGCCACTATGATGGGCACGTCGCCCGTCATGAAGGCTTCCTGGTTCCGGTTTTTCTCGTCAGCCTCCAACTTGCCGTGGTAGGGCAGTGCGCGGAGACCGTCACGGGTCAGCTTTTCGGCAAGTTTCACGGCCCGTTGGGTGCGTGACACATAGACGATGGTAGGGCAATTGGCTTCTTCAATGATGGCACGCAGCCGCGAGTACTTGTCGTTGTCGGAATCTACATGTAAGACGGAATAGCGCAGATTCGTGCGCGATGCCGACGATGCGAACAGCTGTAAGGTGATGCCGAGCTCTTTTTGGAAATAGTCGCTGATGTCTTGGATTACCTTCTGCTTTGCCGTGGCGGTGAAGCAGGATACGGGAATCCGGCCGAAGGTGTTGTCTCCGAACTTCTTTTGCTGGTATTTGCGGATGAATTTTCCGATGTATAGATAATCAACCCTAAAGTCTTGTCCCCAAGCGGAGAAGCAGTGGGCCTCGTCGATGACGAATCTTACCACATGGCGGGCCAGCAGTATGCGTTCGATGGTCTTTGAGCGCAGCATCTCGGGGGCGATGTACAAGAGCGAGACTTCACCGTTCTGCACGCGTTTGATGGCGAGCGAACGGCTGATGGGGTCGAGCAGTCCGTTGATGGTCGCGGCATCGGTGATGCCGCGGTCGGCGAGGCTATCTACCTGGTCTTTCATGAGCGACTGCAGGGGCGAGATGACCACGGTGAGGCCGTGTACATACTTGCCCTCCATCAAGGCCGGCAGCTGGAATGTGAGCGACTTGCCACCGCCGGTCGGGAATATGGCCAGCAGCGACTTGCCGTCGGAGGCCGCCTGCGCCGCCTGCTCTTGCAAAGGTTCGCCGTTGTAGGTGCGGAATTTGTCGAACCCGAAGAACTGCTTGAGGTTGTGGCGGATGTCGAGTGTGCGGTTGCAGTAATCGCAGCCCTCCTGACAGCGAGTGTGGCAAAGTGCCTTGCTGATGTGTTCAACTTCGGGGTAGTGGTGCAGCACCCACCCCGGCGTCACCGAATGGCCTTCGCCGGTTCCGATGAGTGCCAAGGCGTACGCCAGCCCGCAAGGCCACGTCTGTATGATGGAGTCCAAGTCTGCATGGGCACATATCGAGCCTTTATACTCGGTGCGTATCCAGTCGGCAAGCTGCTCCGGACGCGGAGAGACGCGCGCATTCACCAGACTCAAGAATCCGGCAAACTCAGGCTTGTCACAGAGCAGTGCCGCAAAGATGCCGCGTCTCCTTTCGGGCAGCTGGTGCCAATGGGCGATTTCGTCCATGAGCAGGTCGCGGGCTTTCTCGCAGTCATTCACGGGGTTGTTCAACTGCTCGCTGATGAGCTTGTCATCCTTTACCAAACGATGATAGGGATGCTTGGGGAAGAGCAGGGGAGAGAGGTAGAGCGTATCTACCAGAGTCCGGCTCCCTACGTCGCCGTGCCCGGAAGTGCCCGGCTCGGCCTTGTGAAACAGGTATTTCGCGTCATGGTTTACTATGTTGTGGCCGCAGATGTAGTCAACGTTGCCCTCGTGGAGGAAACGT
Source organism: bacterium (assembly GCA_963643165.1). Classification (GTDB taxonomy): domain Bacteria; phylum Bacteroidota; class Bacteroidia; order Bacteroidales; family WCHB1-69; genus F23-D06. The sequence goes on from CAVIJD010000011.1 coordinate 12,176, forward strand.
TCCAGCTCTTTTCTGTCGTTCTTGTGAAAGGTCGCACCGTCAAAGCGCAACGCTCCGATGTCGTGGATCTTATGTTCCGAAATTCCGACCTCCGTATCCACAATGGCCCATCTGCACTCCAGTTCTCTGTTTTTGCACATAGACTCAATTTCTTCATAGTCAATGTCTTGCACAATGCTTTCCTTGGCGTTGCGGTCAGCGTCATTTTTTTTCACAGATTCGAAGATACGCCCGAAAAGCGACATGATTCCACAGTTTTTTTATCTGTTTTAACAAGAAATAAAGGCAGTCTCACTCAAAGCGGCAAAGATAGCACAATATCTTGAATGGCGCAGGGCTTATTTTTGGATGTACTTCTCCTCCTCGAAGAATTCCCGCTTGTACTTGGCGAAGTCGGCGATCTCCGACCAGCACGTTGCGCAAGTGGCGCCCTCTTCCATCATAAGTCGTAAATCAGCCCTGACAAAGAAGTTCTCGTAGTCCTCGGGCATCGGAGATGCCCAATCATTGGCGGCTCAACGAGCCGCCAATGACCATAACCGACGGTGAAGCCGTCGGAGCAACACGCGTAACGCTCTACATTCTACATTCTACATTCGTGGCGGTAGCCGTGCCGCTATATTTCCTTTCGGGAAAGTTTTATAACTTTGCCGCTCGAACCAAAAACGGCAAACGACACGCCACCAATGCGGTAACGCCTTATGTATATGTATGTTTTCAATCCGGAGCACGACTATTCGTTAGCCAACAACGGGGCCCATTTTGTGCCGCCGGCTTCGGCTGTGCAGTTCGCGGACGACTGTGCCCTGTTCTTGACGCATTTGGTGGAGAAAGAGAGCTGCCTATTCTTGCCATACCGGAGAGGTGCTCGTTTCTATGTTGTGTCTGACGGCACCTTTACAGACGTTCCGCCGTCCGTCGAGGGGGTGCGTCCGTGGGGCTGGAATGCTTTGTTGGCGCGGCAGTGCGGCGAGGTCCTGCCGGGCATCACGCTGCCTGACGAGGCTACGCTTTCGCAATGGCGCACGCTTGCCCACCGCCGCACCGCCGCCGAGGGACTGGACTTCCTCAAACAAAACATGACCGCCGCAACCTTGTTCCCTGAAACGCCCGTGGAACTCTCATCCATTGAACAAGTGCAGCACTTTGTCGCCCGCTTTCAGGACGTGCTGTTCAAGTCGCCCTATTCCGGCAACGGACGGGGGCACCTCTACGCCCACGGCGAATGTACACCCACATTGCTGCGACAATGCGCCGGCGTGTTGCGCAAGCAGGGCTCCCTGATGGGCGAGCAAATGTATGAGGTGGTTCAGGATTTTGCCATGGAGTTTGAGTGCCGCGACCAAAACAGCCGTTTTTTGGGCTATTCGCTCTTCAACACCCAACATTATGGCTATGCCGGCAATGCTCTTTGCGCCGACAGTCAGATGGAACAGACGATATGCCAATATGTAAGCCTTGAAGTGCTTGGTGAAGTGCGCCGGCTGGCAATGGCGTTCATCAACAGGCGCATCGCTCCCTATTACTCAGGCTGTTTAGGGGTTGACATGTTCGTTTACCATGACGGGAACGGCTTCCGGCTGCATCCTATGGTGGAAATAAACTTGCGTATGACCATGGGCCTGGCGGCCTCTATGATATACCGCAAGCACGTTCACCCTGACGCCGTGGGCTTCTTTGAGCTTAAACCCTTTGCGTCACCCGAGAAGCTGCAGCAGTTCCTGCAACAACAGCCGCCTCCACAATGGCAAGACAACAGGTGGCGCAGCGGCTTCTTTGCCCTCCATCCTGTGTCAAAATGGACAAGATACCTGATTTGTGCAACTTTAAAATGAAAAACTATGACTGAAACTGAAACGACAAATGAACCCGTTGTCCGCCTGATGAAGGCAGAAGACTACCGGTCCGTGTATGCCCTGTGGACGGCCACTGAGGGCATGGCTTTGCGCAGTTATGACGACTCTGAAGAGGGCATCACGCGCTTTTTGCAGAAGAACCCGACCTCCAATTTCGTCGCCCTGGTCGATGGCGAGATTGTAGGTGTGCTGCTGTGCGGCATCGACGGCCGCCGCGCCTACATCTACCACACCGTCGTGCGCCAAGACCTGCGCGGCAAGGGCATCGGCAAGAAACTGCTCGCCGCCGTCTATAAGGCTATTGAGGCCGCCGGCATCAAGAAAAACGGACTGCTGGTTCTCAATGACAATGCCGTCGGCAACGCGTTCTGGCAGTCGCAAGGCTGGACCAAACGTACCGATGTGACCTACTACAGCAAAAACAACTGACACGCCTTTGTTTTTTATGCTATCTTTGCCACCCCAAAACAACGAACGGCTTGAAACGACTTGAACTTTTTGCTGCACTGCTTCTTCTGCTGGCCTCCTGCGCCAAGGTGGTGACCCCTGTGGGCGGTCCTAAAGACACGGAACCACCTAAAGTGGTAAAGGAGCACCCGCTTAACAAGTGTCTGGATTTCAATGCTTCAGCCATAAAGATTACATTCGATGAGTTCTTCACGCTGAACAAGCCGTCGGAGAACATCCTCATCTCGCCGCCGCTGTCGGTGCAGCCCGACTATCAGATCCGCGAAAAGAGTCTTGTCATCAAGTTCCGCGATTCGCTTTTGCCCAACACGACGTACAACATAGTGCTGTCAAACTGCATATTGGACTACCATGAGGGCAACGCGCTGGGATATTACCACTACAGCTTTTCGACAGGCAGTGCCATCGATTCCGCCCGCCTGTCGGGGAGGGTGTTGGACGCACAGACCCATTCGGGCGACGACGGCTTCTTTGTGCTGCTCTATGACCGGGACATCGACTCGCTGCCGCTGACCTCGCGCCCCTCCTATATCACCAAGAGCGCGGCTGACGGCAGTTTTATGTTCCAGAACATCAAAGATGGGGCTTACAAGGTCTTCGCGCTGAAAGACATCAACGCCAATTTGCGCTATGACCTTCCTGACGAGACCATCGCCTTTGCGGACAGACCCGTGCAGGCCCGCACCGCCGACACGACGGCGGTAACGACTGCCGACACCTCGCTGGTGCTGTATGCCTTCTGCGCCGCCGACACCGTGCCCGTGCTGCTGCGCTATGAGAATCCGGCCGCCGGACTTTACAAGTTCCCCTACAAGTCGGCGGTTACTAAGTTCACGGCACAGCCTTTGGGCAAGCCGCACGACTATTTCCAAACCCTGAACCGCACCGCCGACACGGTGACGTGGTACTTCAAGACACCTCCCGCCGACACGCTGGTGTATCTGCTTGAAGCCGACGGGGCCAAGGACACGGTGACCTTGCCGCCCTACATGCCGAAGAAAACAGCGGCGCGCGGCGACCGTCAGGACCACCGCAAACTGGCCGTCCGTTTCCTCAACGAGGGGCATGCCCTCAAGCCGCTTACGCTCTTGTTTTCATACCCGGTCATGCCGTCTGACTCGTTCAGCATCTTTGTTAGCACACAGCAGAAAGGCGTGCGCGACACGGTATGCTGGCGCACCGCCGTGCCCGACGGCTTTGTCATGCAACTGGCCCTGCCGATAACGTTCGAGACAAAGAAAAGCTATTCCATCATGATACCCGACTCTGTGTTTTGGGGCTATAACGGACTGAGCAATGACACGTTGCGTTGTAATTTCACCACCAAGTCAGAGAAAGACTACGGAACATTGTCCATGAATTACCGTCTCCCGGCCGGCGGCAACGCTTACATTGCGCAGTTGTGGCTCGGCGCGCAATTGGTGCAGGAGGACGTGTTGGAACAAGACACCGCGATTAGTTACGGCTCTCTTGCCCCCAACAATTATAAAGTCACCGTTGTTGAGGACGCCAACCGCAACGGGCGTTGGGATGCCGGCGACTACCGCAAGCACCGGCAAGCCGAGCGCGTGTTTGTCTTCGGCAAGGCCATCAACATAAGGGCTTATTGGGAAGAGGAGGAGACTTTCTCTGTAGGAGAGCATGTTAGAAACACTGAATTAGGATATTAAATGACGATAGAAGAATTAAAGTCGCAGTTCTGCGCGCCCGAAACGGCTGAAATCGTAGAAACGCTGCGGCGTCAGGAAACTGGCAGGCCGCTGGTGCTCAACCGGTTGGCCGGGTCAGCGTTCCCGCTGCTGGCCGCCAATGTCTCTTGCGGCATCGACGCCAGCCAGCTTTTTGTGCTGCCGTCTCGCGAAAAGGCGGTCTATTTTTACAACGACCTTGAAAAGTTGCTCGGCGAACACGACTTGCCGCTGGCGACCCGCAGGATACACTATCTGCCCGCCTCGTTCAAACGGGCACACACTACCAGCGAGATCGACAACTCCAACGTGAAGTTGCGCTCCGAGATCGTCAACCGCATCTCTGTCGGCTCCGACAGCGGCTGCATTGTCGTCACCTCGCCGGAAGCCCTGGCGGAGAAAGTCGTGACACGCAAGTTCGTGCAGGACAACTCTTTCACCCTCCGGCGTGACGCGGAAATCCCGACCGACGACTTTCTGCAGTTTCTCTACGAGTTTGAATACCTGAGAGAAGATTTTGTGTTTGAGCCCGGCCAGTTCGCCTGGCGCGGCAGCATCTTCGACGTGTTCTCCTATTCTGACGAGTATCCCTGCCGTATCGAACTTGACGACAACCGGGTGGAGTCCATCCGCTATTTTGACCCCGAAACGCAACTTTCCATCCGCGAGGAAGAGCAAATCAGCATCATGCCCAAGGTGGTGTCGCTCGACCGTCAGGAACAGCGCATCTCGCTCTTCGACTTTCTGCCGGCGGACACGATAGTCTGGACGGACAGCCCCAAAGACATTGCGATGCAGATAGATGCCCTGTACAAACACGCCGAAGAGGAATTCAAAGACGGGGAGCATCAGGCCGCCGACTTCTTCATCCGCAAAAAGGAGTTTGAGCAGGCCTGCGCGTCACGGTGCCGCTGCATCCTCAATGCCACCCCCGCAGCAGGTGACCATGCCGTTGACTTCGGCATAAAACCGCAAAACAGTTTCGGCAAGAGTTTCGACTATCTGTTTCTCGAATGGATCGACAACATGGAGCGGGGCATCAAGAGCGTGTTCTTGGCTGAAAGCGAGGGGCAACTCGAGCGGCTTCACAAGATAATGTCTGAAATGATTGAGAAATACAACAGGCACAACAGCACCGGCTATCGTCTTGACCTGCTGTATCATCCCATCCGCTACATCCTGCACGAGGGCTTCCGCGACGAAGCGCGCAAACTGGCGCTCTATACCGACCACCAGTTCATGGAGAAATTCGAGCGTGTCGTCATCCGCGACCGCTACAAGAAAAGCGAGGCCTTCACCCTCAAGGAGATTTACGACCTGCAGCCGGGCGATTATGTGGTACACATCGACTATGGCATCGGCGTTTACCAAGGGCTTGAAAAGACTGAGATGAACGGAAAAGAACAGGAGGTCATCAAACTGTCTTACAAAGACGGCGACCTGCTGTATGTGAGTGTCCACTCCTTGCACAAAATCAGCAAATATGTAGGCAAAGACGGCACGCCGCCCACGCTGCACCGCATCGGCTCCGGCTCGTGGGACCGCATCAAGGAGCGCACCAAGAAAAAAGTCAAGGAGCTGGCCATCGACCTCATCAGGCTCTACTCGCAGCGCAAGGCGGGCAAAGGGTTTGCGTTCTCGCCCGACAACTACATGCAGACCGAGTTGGAGGCGTCGTTCATCTACGAAGACACGCCCGACCAGGTCAAGACGCTTGCCGACGTGAAGCGCGACATGGAGAGCCCGCACCCGATGGACCGTCTGGTCTGCGGTGATGTGGGGTTCGGCAAGACGGAGATTGCCATCCGTGCCGCTTTCAAGGCCGTGTGCGACAGCAAGCAGGTTGCCGTGCTGGTGCCCACCACCGTGCTCGCCCTGCAGCATTACACCACCTTCTCCGAACGGCTTCAGAACATGCCGTGCCGCGTGGAGTACGTCAACAGGTTCAAGACGGGGAAGCAGATCAAGGAGACCCTGCAGCGGCTCAAGGAGGGCAAAATCGACATACTCGTCGGCACGCACAGGCTGCTGAGCAAAGATGTCGTGTTCAAAGACCTCGGGCTGCTCATCATCGACGAGGAGCAGAAATTCGGGGTGGCGGCCAAAGAAAAGTTGCGCGAGCTGCGCGTCAACATCGACACGCTGACCATGTCGGCCACGCCGATACCGCGCACGCTGCAGTTCTCCCTCATCGGGGCACGCGACATTTCCGTAATCGCCACGCCGCCGCCCAACAGACAGCCCATACAGACTGAAGTCCATGTGTTTGACGAGGACATCCTCCGCACGGCCGTGCAGTCAGAACTCGACCGCCAAGGACAGGTGTTTGTCGTACACAACAAAATTCAGAACATCTCGGAACTGGCGGGACTGATACAGCGGCTGGCGCCTGCCGCCCGCATCGCCGTGGCCCACGGACAGATGGAGGGCGAGAAACTCGAACAGGTGATGACCGACTTCATCAACCGCCGGTTCGACGTGCTGGTTTCCACCACGATAGTCGAATCGGGACTCGACATTGTCAATGCCAACACCATGATCATCAACGACGCCCAGAACTTCGCGCTCAACGTGCTGCACCAGCTGCGGGGCAGGGTGGGGCGCAACAACCAGAAAGCCTACTGCTACCTCTTCACTAAGCCCTACGACACCCTCAACGACCAGGCCCGCAAACGCTTGCAGGCCATCGAGGACTTCTCCGACATCGGCAGCGGCCTACAGATCGCCATGCGCGACCTCGACATCCGAGGTGCCGGCAACATCTTGGGCGCCGACCAAAGCGGGTTCATCAACGAGATAGGCTACGAAATGTACCAGAAAATTCTGGCCGAAGCCATCCGCGAGATGAAAGACGCCGACACCGAGGACGTGCAATGGGCCGACAACTCCGGCCTCGTGCTGCGCGAATGCCTCATTGAAACCGACATCGAGGCCCTGTTCCCCTCCGACTATATCAGCAATGTGAGCGAAAGGATGAGCCTCTACAAAGAACTGGAGAGCATCAAGGACCTCCAGAAACTGGAACTGTTCAAGAAAAAACTGCTCGACATCTTCGGCCCGTTGCCGAAACCTACCGAAGAACTGATCCGCATCATTCCGTTGCGCCTCCTTGCCGCAAAATTAAACTTCGAGAAAATCATACTCAAGAAAAATACGCTAACAGGATATTTTACCGGCAATTCCGCCTCCAAGTATTATCAGTCTGACACCTTCGGCAAGGTTCTCGGCTTTGTGCAGCAAAACCATCCTGCCGTTCAACTGAAAGAGGCCAACTCCAAACTTCTCCTGACCATCCGCAACACCCCGTCGGTGAAATCGGCCATGCATTGGCTCGAAAAGATGGAACAGCACATTCTCCGCAATTAGCATTCGATGAATACGGAAACGCAAGATTTCATAAAGAAGCACTGGCGCGAGGATGTCAATGCGCTGGCCTTGGCGGGATGCCGCGACCGTGCGGTTGACTTCCGGCTGGCCTTGCAGCAGATACAGGGCCTGCAGAAAGCCGAGAAGAAATTGCCCGCCCATTTTGCCGCCGCCGGCTTAAATTTTCCGCCCGCGCTGGCTTTGGAGCAATGTTCCTCGTGGGCCGCGGCGCAATACAAAGCCTCGCTGCTGCAAGGCGACACGCTCGTTGACCTGACCGGCGGCTTTGGCGTTGACACGTTCGCCTTTGCCCACAAGTTCGGCACCTGCGTGTATGTGGAGCCGCAACAGACTCTCTGCGAGACGGTGCGCCACAACGCCCAGGCTATGCACATCGGCAATGTCGTGTTCTGCTGCCAGACGATGGAGGAATACCTCCAAAATGCGCAACCTGCCGACTGCCTCTTTGCCGACCCCTCGCGCCGCGACAGCCACGGGCGGCGTGTCGTCTCCCTTGCCGACTGCACCCCCGACATAGAGCACCACAAAGAGTCCTTGCTGGCCCTTGCACGCCATGCCGTGATGGTGAAACTGTCGCCGATGCTCGACATCCGTGACACCCTCGCACGCCTGCCCGAGACCGCCGCCGTACATGTGGTTTCCGTTGATGGCGAGTGCCGCGAACTGCTCATAGTGCTGTCTCACGAACCAGTGCGCCCCGAACAACGCCCTTTTGTCGCCGCCGACATCCGAAACGGGAAGACTGTCACATTCCGGTTTACGCCGCAGGAAGAGACGGAAGCCCGCCCCCGCTGGGCCGACCGCATCCAAAAGTACCTCTATGAACCGAATGCGGCATTGATGAAAGCCGGGGCGTTCAGGTGCGTGGCGACGCGCTTTGAACTGCACAAACTCCACCCCAACTCCCACCTCTACACCTCCGACAACCTGCTGCCCGACTTTCCCGGACGGGTATTTGAAGTGACTGACGCCTTCACTTTCGGCAAAAAACAATGCGCCGAACGGCTCAAAGGCATAACTGCCGCCAACGTCGCCGTACGCAATTTCCCGCTTTCCGCCCCCGATTTGCAGAAAAGACTCTCCTTGAAAGACGGCAGTGACCATTACCTCTTTGGCACAACCTTTTACGGAGGAGAGAAAATGCTGCTGTGCTGTCGTAAAGTGCCGCATACAGCGTGAATCGCGATTCATGATTTTGCCTGAACGAACTTTTGCGTACTTTTGCGGCTCGTTGGAAAAGCAGATGCTGAGCACCGGTTTTTACCGTAAAAATGTTTTATAAAAGACGGACAGAATGAAGACCCTATTCTTGGACAGAGACGGCGTAGTGAATGTGCAGATTGTCGGCGGCTATGTGGAAACCATTGAGCAGTTTGTGTTTGCCGACGGCTTTTTGGAGGCAATGAAGTTGCTGCGCCCTAAGTTCAGCCCTATCATTCTGGTCACCAACCAGCAGTGCATAGGCAAGGGTATCTGCACCCGCGAGCAGGTGGATGCCATCCATAACTATCTGCAGCAGCGGCTGGCGGCACAAAACACCCCGTTGGATGCGGTTTATTGCTGCCCTCATCTCGCAGCGGAGCATTGCAGTTGCCGCAAACCCGCCATCGGCATGGCACTGGCGGCAAAACGCGACTTCCCCGCCATCGATTTTTCCGACTCCATCATGCTCGGCGACAGTCTTTCGGACATGCAGTTCGCCATCAACGCCGGCATAACGCCCGTACACATCGGCAAGGTGCGGCTGCCCGAGCATGAACTTGCCCGCCAATTGGCCGTTTCCCATTTTGACACCATACTGGATTTTGCAAGACAATGAAAGTCAGGTATCTGCTCTATATTATCGTTTTCTATCCGCTGGCTATGTTGCCGCTGTGCGTGCTGTATCTCCTCGCGATTCCACTCAGCCTGGTCTTGAATTATGTTGTTCGTTACCGCAAAAAAGTCATCATAGACAATCTCAAGAACTCGTTTCCTGAAAAGTCTGACATAGAGATACGGCAACTATGCAACAAATATTATCTTCATCTCTCTCAAATAGCCGTGGAGATGATCAAAATGCTGAGGTTGCGTCCCCGGCAGCTCAATCGCCGTTACCGCTGCCAGAATCCCGAACTTGCCGACCGTTTTTTCAAAGACGGGCGGAGCGTCATCCTCATGTCGTCGCATTACAACAACTGGGAATGGATGATCCTGGCATTGGACAAAATGTTCGGACAACACGGGGTAGGGGTTGGGAAAGCCAACACCGACAAGGCTTTTGAGCGGATGGTCAACCGTGCGCGCACACGCTACGGCACCGAAGTGGTGTTTGCCGACACTGTCCGTGAAACGTTCGAGCGTTATGAGCGAAGCCATCATCCGGCTGCCTATATGATGCTCAGCGACCAGTCGCCGAACAGCAGCAGCCGCTGCTATGTGACCGAATTCCTGCATCAGAAGACGGGGGTCATCTTCGGGGCTGAACACTTTGCGCGGAAGTACAACATCCCCGTGCTCTATTATGAGGTCATCAAAGACCGCCCCGGCTTTTACCACGTCCGCCTCGAGTTGATTGCCGAGAATCCTGCAGAACTTGACGAGTACGCAATCACGCAACGTTATGTGGAATTGCTGGAGCAGACCATCTGCCGCAAGCCGCAATACTGGCTCTGGAGCCACCGGCGCTGGAAATTCAAATTCTGACGCCCGCTTGTAAGCCCTTGCGGGCGATGTAAGACTTTAGAGCATTGTGTAGGTCGCCCCTTTTCCCCTCATAAATCATAAGTCAGCCCGAGGATTGTGTACAGGACCAAAAAAGTCCTTCATTTTCTCGTGCGCTATGTAAAACCGTCTAAAATCCGCTTTTTTTCATTTATTTTCACCGTCAGAAGCCTCTAAATACTGATTTTTGGTATAAATCAAAAAAAAATACCGAAAAGTTTGTATTGCACCGTTGCCGGCAATAGGGCATTTTTGCAGCCTGAAAAAATCAAAAAAAAAGTGTTATGAAAAGAATGAAAATCAGATTGATGTTATTGCTGTCAGTGACAGCATTGTGTTTCACGGCTTGCCACAAACAGCCGACAGTCAACGACATTGCCGGCACTTACAGCGGCTACACTCTGGCCAGTTGCGCCTATTTTCAGGACAACTGCAGCGACGGCGAAAAGCTGACGATTGAGGCTAACGCAGACGGAACGGCAAAGGTCACGCTCAAGTCAGCGACCTACGGCGAGTTTGAAATTGCGAATGCGCCGATGACAGAAAAGGACGGTGTCTATATGCTTTCCGGCAACGGACAAACGCAGATGGGCATGGGCGGCAATGTCTCGACGTACGACTGCTCGTTCACGGCCTCGATACGTTCCATTGACGATGCCGATATGCAATTCAGCGTGCCTGCCGTGATGGGCGGACTCACTCTCGTGTTCAAAACCGGCACGGCTCCGGCAAGCGAGAACAGCAAATAGACGGAAAAACGAGACCCAACCTTAACAATGTTTGCTAAACATAAAGCGATACTGCTGCTGGTGGGAGTGACGGCCATGCTGTCGCTCTCCGCCTGCAACGGTATTTTCAGTTTCCTGTACGATGAACCTGACAAGCAGGTGAAAAACGAGTACGGCTTCATCTCCGAAGACACGGACACCCACACGGGGCGCATTTACATTGATGCCACCTCTTTCACCGATTGGCAATACATTGACTTGCACAACAAGGCGGTAGTCAAAGCCCCTGTTGACAGTTTAGAGCCCGCCAAGTGGGACTTTGCCGTTCACCGCTACGACGCCAAGACCAATGGCGGTGCGGTGCTGGAGAGCAGTGCCGCCGACTTCAATGCGCTGCCCGGCCTTGCGCAGCTGGCAGCCGCCGGGTTCGTGGCTGACGAATGGACCACGGACCGTATTGCCGTGGACATGTCGCAGATGATGGACGGCGTCATCCTTTATGCCGAAAGTTACTACAACCCTTGTCTCTCACAATGGCTTGACGTGAATACCTCTACGATGCCTCCCGTCTATACGCTTTCGGGCAAAATCTATATCCTGCGGCTCACAGACGGCACATACGCGGCCTTGAGGCTTTCCAACTTTATGAACGACTCCTCCATAAAAGGCTTTATGACAATCGATTACTTATATCCTATCTCATTCTGATGCGACGACTATTCCTTCTCTTTCTTCCAGCATTGTTAGTCTTGCCGGACTTGTCTGCCCAGCGCCGCATTTACGGCACCATTCTGGACGGCGACCTCCATCCGGTGGCCAACGCCACCATTGTGGTGCAGGAAGCCCCGACAGTCGGCGCCATATCGAACGGCAAAGGCTATTACGAACTGAACCTGCCCGGCAAGCGCGACTATACCGTCAGGGTGTCGTTGATAGGCTACGCCGACACGGCCAAGAGCGTGCCGGCCGGACAAAGCGGCAGGGTTGACTTCCAGTTGCGCGAGCACACCACGGTGCTTGACCGCGTGGTCGTCACGGGCACCCGCACACCGCGCGCGCTCAAGGATGTGCCCATCATCACCCGTGTGATCACCGACGCGGACATCAAGACGGTGGACGCCACCAACGTCGGGGAGTTGCTGCAAACGGAACTGCCGGGCATCGAGTTTTCCTACTCCATGAACCAGCAGACCTCGCTCAACATGTCCGGGTTCGGCGGCAATGCCGTGCTGTTTCTTGTTGACGGCGAAAGGCTTGCGGGGGAGACACTCGACAATGTTGACTACAGCCGCCTCAACATGGACAATGTCAAGAGCATCGAAATCGTAAAAGGCGCCGCCTCGTCGCTGTACGGCTCCAATGCCATCGGCGGCGTGGTGAACATCCTCAGCCGCAAGGCCGAAGAGCCGTGGTCGGTGAACCTCAACGGCCGCTACGGCGCACACAACGAGCAACGCTATGGCGGCTCCGTAGGCTTCAACAAGGGCCGCTTCAACTCCGTCACCAATGTGCAATACACCTCCATCGACGCCATCGACCTCACCCGGGGCACAGACAGCGACACGATGGGCGACTACAGCAAAATATACGCCAACAAGACCCTCAACGTCAAGGAACGGCTCCTGTTCACAGCCGCCGACAACCTCAAGTTCACGGCCCGCGCCGGCTACTACTTCCGCGAACGTGACCCCGAGGGCAGCAGCAAAGACCGCTACCGCAGCTTCTCCGGCGGACTCAAAGGCAACTATGACATCACCGAGCGCGACAACCTCGAACTGTCGTACGCCTTTGACCAGTACGACAAGAGCGACTACTTGACCATCACCGACAAGGATGTGCGCGACTACAGCAATGTGCAGCATACCCTCCGCACACTCTACAACCACACCTTCGCCCACAAACATACGCTGACCATCGGCGGCGACTATATGCGCGACTACCTGATGTCGTACCAGTTTGAGGACAACGGCAATTACATACAACACAATGCCGACGCCTTTGCGCAGTTCGACTGGAACCCCCACAAGAAAGTCAACCTCATCGCCAGCGTCCGCTTCGACTACTTCTCGGCGGCGAGACTCTTTCACACCTCGCCGAAAATAGGGATGATGTACAAGATGAAAGACTTCTCGATCCGCGGCTCCTACGCCGGCGGCTTCCGCGCCCCGACGCTCAAAGAGATGTATATGAACTTTTACATGGGAAACATTTTTATGATCTACGGAAATCCCGACCTGAAAGCAGAAACCAGCCACAACTTCTCCCTCTCGGGCGAGTACAACAGAAGAAGACACAACCTGACGGCAACACTCTTCTACAATATTGTTGACAACCGCATCACCACCGCCTGGAACAAAGTCAAAGAGGGAATGATCTACACCAACATGTCGCGCCTCCAAGTGGCCGGCGTCGATGCTTCCGCCACCGGAAAGTACCGCTTCGGACTCTCGTGGCGCGTCTCGTATGCTTACACTTACGAACACATCAAAAAAGGCGAGCCGCTGCTCTCCTCCACACGCCCTCATACGGCCACGGCACGCGTCACTTACGACAAAAACTGGAAAAACTACGGTTTCAGCCTCAGCCTCTCCGGCCGCTACCTCTCGAAAGTAACCACCGATGTCTATACCAGCATGACCTCCTACGAAGAGACGGAAAAGCAGACCTACCCGGGCTACACCATCTGGAAACTCAGCCTTGTGCAGCACATCTGGCGCGGCATCAATGTCAATTTGGCCGTTGACAACCTTTTCAATTACAAACCTGAGTACTACTACAGCAATTCACCCACAACGACAGGCACGGCTTGCTATGCGGGCATCTCGCTGGACTTGGAACAGATGTTCAAGAAAAATAAATTTTAGTCATTATGAATAAAAAGACAATAATCATGGCAGGCATTGTGGTCCTGCTTCTGCTCATGGCAGGCATCGTGACATGGCACGTCCTCTTTTCTCCCACGAGAATAGCTTTCCTCAACTATCAGGCCATCACGACGGGTGAAATTGCCAAGGCCAACGACCTCAAACGAGTGAAATTAACCTCGTTAGACCCTGAGAACCTCAAAAAGCTCGGCAAGTACGACATGGTGATGGTCAACGGCATGGGACTTCGCATTACGGCCGAACAGCGCGCTCAAATCCAGGAAGCCGCCGACAAAGGGCTGGCCGTGTTGACGACAATGGCCACTAACCCCGACAACCGCATCGTCTCCATCGATTCTGCAGACGAGGCTGCCATCAGGGGGTACCTTGCCGGCGGAGGCCGTCGCAACTACCGCAACATGCTGCTCTACATCCGCCGCAACATTGACGGCAAGACCGCCGGAACACCCGTGCCGGACGCCCCCGTGATGCGCGACGAAAAACAGTTCTACCACATCGACCCCTCACACCCTGACGAGGAAGAACTCGACTTTGCCACGCTTTCCGAGTATAACGCTTTCCTGAAAAAACAGGGGCTCTTCAAACCGGATGCCCCGAGAATTGTCGTCACCGGACAGATGGGCGACCCCGCCGACTTGATTGCCAAACTTGAAGAGACCGGCAACGTCGTGTATCCCATCCGCGACATGCTCGGGTTGGTGAAAAGCGGCCAGATGGACTCCATCAACCCCTCCGCCGTTATCAATATGGCGCACGGACGGTTAGGCGACTTTCTCGTCAACTGCTTGGCCGAAAGAAACATCCCCTTGTTTGCCCCACTTAATGTCAACATGCTGGTGGATGAATGGGAGAAAGACAAGATGGGCATGAACGGCGGTTTTATGTCGCAAAGCATCGTGATGCCGGAAATAGACGGGGCCATCCGTCCCGTTGTGCTCTTCGGGCATCGCCTCGACAAGGAGGGACTGCAACAGGTGTATGCCATCCCCGAGCGTCTTGAAACCTTCGTGCAAACCGTCAACAATCACATAGCCTTGAAACACAAGCCAAACAGCCAGAAACGCGTGGCCATCTACTATTACAAAGGACCTGGCCAGAGTGCCATGACTGCCGCCGGCATGGAGGTGATGGAATCACTGTTTAACCTTTTGGTGAAAATGAAAGAGGCCGGGTACCGCATCGAAAACCTCCCCGCCACGCCTGCCGGACTGCAGGCCCTCATCCAGCGTCAAGGCTCGATATTCAACGCATACGCCAACGGCGCCAAGGCTGACTTTCTCAAAAACGGCAACCCCGAACTCATCACCGCGGCGGATTACGGCAAGTGGACAAAAAAGGCCATCCGTTCCGAGATGATGAAAGAGGTGGAAGCGCAGGACGGAGCGTTTCCGGGACATTACATAGCAGACAGCAAAGGCAATCTCGCCTTGCCCCGCCTGGTGTTCGGCAACGTGGTGCTGCTTCCGCAACTGGCTGCCGGCATAGGCTCCGACGACTTTGCCATGGTTCACGGCACCGACGCCGCGCCGCCACATGCCTACATAGCCTCCTACCTTTGGGCACGTTACGCCTTCAATGCCGACATTATGCTTCACTTCGGCACGCACGGCAGCCTGGAGTTCACACCGCGCAAGCAGGTGGCCTTGAGCAGCTACGACTGGCCCGACGCGCTCGTGGGCGCCACCCCGCACCTCTATGTCTATACCATCGGCGACGTGGGCGAGGGCATGATAGCCAAACGCCGCACGTATGCCACACTCTTGTCGCACCTCACCCCGCCATTCATGGAAAGCAACCTGCGCGACACCTACCGTAGCCTCACCGAAGCTGTGCAGGAATACAACACGATGCTCGGCATGGAGAACAAGTCCGGCATGGAGAAAGCCTCCCTGAAAGTCAAGAAAATAGCCGTACAGATGGGCATACACCGCGACCTCCGGCTCGATTCCGTTTTGACAAAACCCTATACGGAACAGGAAATCTCGCGCATTGAGAGTTTCGCCGAGGAGTTGGTGAACGAGAAGGTGACAGGCGAACTATATACGTTGGGTGTGCCTTATTCCAATGAGCGTGTAAGAAGCAGCGTCAACGCTATGGCTACCGAGCCGATAGCCTACTCGCTGCTGGCACTTGACAAACTCCGCGGCAAGGCACCTGCCGACATCGAGAAGCACAAGTCGCAGTTTGCCCGGCGCTATCTGGTTCCGGCCCAGCAACTGGTAAGCCGCCTTTATGACGGCACAGTGCAGGTTGACGACGCCTTCATCTGCACTACCGCCGGCATTACGGCACAAGAATTGGCCAAAGCGCGCGAGACAGCCGCCGCTTTCTCTTCGCCCAATGACGATATGATGACGAGGATGATGGCTATGCAAGCCGCGGCCAAGCGTGCCGGCACGTCTGCCCGTACAACAGGAAAGCCATCCGGACATCCGGCGGGCATTCCCAAAAAGGGACGCCACCCCTCCTGGATCCCGAAAGGTGACGGCTCCTCGGGCACGTCGGCAACCCACAAGTCCGGCATGCCGCAAGGCATGGGCTCGATGGCTGCCGCCTCCGGCCATGAGGCAAGCAGGGCCGACAAGGACTTTGCCCGTGCCGTGCAAGAACTGGAACGTACGCTTAGCAATGTCACGAAATACAAACAGAACCTTGAGAATTGTCCGCAGATGGAAATAGCCTCGATACTCAACGCCATGAACGGCGGCTACATTCTGCCCTCGGCGGGTGGCGACCCAATCGTCAACCCCGAGGCCGTGCCCACGGGGCGCAACCTCTATGCCGTGAATGCCGAGGCCACGCCGAGCGAGACCGCCTGGGAGAGGGGCAAGGCACTGGTGGCCAGCACCATCAAGCAGTACCAAGACCGGCACAACGACTCTTTCCCGAGAAAGGTCAGTTACACCCTCTGGAGCAGCGAGTTCATAGAGACGGAGGGTGCCACCATAGCGCAAGTGCTCTATATGTTAGGCGTTGAGCCCGTGCGCGATGTCTTCGGACGCGTCACCGACTTGCGGCTCATACCGTCTGCCGAGCTGGGCCGTCCCCGCATCGATGTGGTGGTGCAGACCAGCGGCCAGTTGCGCGACATTGCCGCCTCGCGCCTCTTCCTCATCTCGCGTGCCGTGGAGATGGCCGCCGCAGCCAAGGATGACAAATACGACAACTTCGTCGCCAGCGGGGTGGTGGATGCCGAACGTGCCCTTATCCAAAAAGGCGTGTCGCCGAAGGAGGCCCGCACTTTGTCGCATTACCGTGTCTTCGGCGGCGTGAACGGCAACTACGGCACGGGCATCACCGGCATGGTGGAACAAGGCGACCGCTGGGAGAAATCTTCCGAAATAGCAGACACCTACATCCAGAACATGTCGGCATACTACGGCAGCGAGAAAGACTGGGAACAGGTGCCGCAGTACGCTTTCGAGGCGGCACTGACCAATACCGATGCTGTGGTGCAGCCGCGACAGAGCAACACCTGGGGCGCCTTGAGCCTCGACCATGTCTATGAGTTCATGGGCGGACTGAACCTTGCCGTGCGCAATGTCACGGGCAAAGAGCCCGACGCCTACATGAGCGACTACCGCAACCGCAACAATATGCGGATGCAGGAACTCAAAGAGGCCGTTGGCGTGGAAGGGCGCACTACGGTCTTTAACCCTAACTACATCAAAGAGAAGATGAAAGGAGGTTCTGCCGCTGCCGATGGCTTTGCTGAGGTGGTGAAGAATATGTACGGCTGGAATGTGATGAAGCCCGACGTCATCGACGATGCCCAATGGAACGAGATATACGACGTTTATGTCAAAGACCGCTATAACCTCGGAGTAAAAGACTATTTTGAAAAACAGAACCCTGCCGCCTTTGAGGAGATGACCGCCGTGATGATGGAATCGGCACGCAAAGGATTGTGGAATGCCTCCGCGGAACAACTTTCTGAAATAGCCGCCCAACATACCGAAATGGTTGAAAAATACCGGCCGTCGTGTTCCGGTTTCGTGTGCGGCAATACAAAACTCACCTCGTTCATAGCCTCTAACGTCTCGCCGCAGGCGGCCAAGCAGTACAAAGCCGACATCCGTGAGATACGCAAAGCGCAGGCCAACGGCAACGAGAAAGGCATGGTGCTCAAGCGTGAAGAACTGAACAGCACGGATCGTAACGTCAAAATCGTCAGCAATGTGGCGGTGGGCGTGCTCGCTGCCGGGGCTATTGTCGCATTGATTCTCATCGTGCGCCGCCACCGCAAAAAAATGGAGTCGTAATGGAAACTGTTGTTTTTGCACTCATGATGTTGGTCTGCTTCAACTATGTCTTGAAGCAGACCTACCGCAAGCCGGCAGGGGTGGCCATCTCTACGGCGGCATGTACCTTGTTCACGGGACTGATGTGGCCGATGGCCGTTGAGCAGTCGATGACCCAGATCTCGGACTGGCTTGCCGACTCGGCACTGATGCTTGACCTTGCCGTAGTGCTCACCGTTGAGGTGGCGCTCAACATCTCGTACTGTCTGCTGGCGGTACATGTCAGCAACGCTGGCGTGCTCAAGCCGCGCACGGTTCGGCTGTACAAGCTCTTGCGGTGGTTTCCGGGCATCCTGATCTACCCCGTGCTGTTCAGCCTGCTGGTCCGTGCCGTGTTTGCATTGCCCGGGGTCTCCTTCCCGCTTGTCTCTTGGGGACTGGCGGCAATGGTGGCCATAGTCGTCCCGGTAGGCACATTCGTGCTCAAGAAACTGTTGCCAGAGAAAGACATCCGACTCGAAGTACACTTCTTGCTGAACATATTCATAGCCGTGCTGGGCATTGTGGCTACCGTAAACGGACGCACGGCCGTGGCGGGTGTCAGCGAGGTGAACTGGGGAGCTTTGGCAGGGGTATTGGCCCTGGTTGCCGGCGGCATCGTCTTAGGCGCGCTGTTCTATAAAGTCAAAAATAAAAAAGTAAACAAAAAACAAATAATGCTATGAATTACATTTCAGATGTCCTCTACTGGATTTCAACGGGACTGCTTGTGCCCGTCGTAGTGCTGCTCATATTCTTCTTCGTCCGTTCCTTGCTGTTAGTGGGGAGTTTCTTCGGGCAATATTTGGCCATCAGGCGAACCGGCGCGTTGCTCGGCAAGGCGCTCGACGGCCTGGACGAAGATAATGTCCAATCGCTCAGGGAAGCCCTTCCGCGGAAGAACCCCTCGCTGGTCGTGACCTATATGGGACGCCTGCTCGATGCGGCTGAGAATCCGGCCTTGCAACAACGGCTGATTTCAGAATTTGAAGTCCAGGCCGACAAAGACCTCTCTGTTTCCAAGACCTTGTGCAAGATGGGGCCGATGTTAGGACTTATGGGAACGCTGATCCCGATGGGACCGGCGCTGGTAGGACTATCAACGGGCGACATAGCTTCCATGGCTTACAACATGCAGGTCGCTTTCGCCACGACGGTAGTGGGGCTTTTTGCCGCCGCCATCGGCTTCATCACCCAGCAGACCAAACAACGCTGGTATCTGCGCGACCTTAGCAACCTTGAGTTTGTCGCCGAATTGCTGAAATCAAAAACTGAAAAGAAATGAGACGGAGACTGCTTAGGAAAGACGATGACGACAATGACCCGATGAGCGTGGTGGGCAACCTCTTCGATGTGGCTATGGTCTTCGCCGTGGCCTTGATGGTGGCATTGGTGACCCGTTACAATATGACCGAGATGTTGAACCAGGAGGACTTTACGGTAGTGAAGAACCCCGGCAAGGAAAATATGGAGATTATCACCAAGGAGGGGGAGAAAATCAGCCGCTACACGCCCTCTGAGGACCAGACTTCAGACCAAGGCCGTAAAGGTAAAAAGATAGGCATTGCCTACGAACTCGAGAACGGCGAAATCATCTACGTGCCTGAATAGGCTTGAAGAATTTGTGCTATTTTTGCGCCCGGATGCCGGGGAGCGGGAACGATGTGGGTTTCTACCTTTTCCAATGCCCGAAATACTTTAGCGTCCGTTAGTTTTTTTTTAGTGCAAGATCGATAACTGAAAGCAGATATGGCAATGGAAAACCTGAACGTAAGAATAGACAAGTGGCTCTGGACGGTGCGTCTTTTCAAAACGCGCTCTTTGGCCACGGAAGCCTGCAATGCCGGCAAGGTGAAACTCGACGGCACAAACGTCAAACCCTCGCGGTCGGTGCGCGCCGGCGAGGTCTATGAGGTCCACATCGGCGCACTCAACAAGACTGTTCAGGTGATAGCCGCGCCCAAGAGCAGGGTAGGGGCTCCCTTGGTGCCCCAGTATTGTCTTGACCAAACCCCTCAGGAGGAATACGACAGGATGAAGACGCTGCATACGGGCGAGTTCAGACCGCACGGACTCGGCCGTCCTACGAAGCGCGACCGCCGCCAACTCGAATACGTGAAACAGCAGTTCTCTGGCGATGGCGACGCGGATTGACGCTAACTCATCTCCAGCATTCTCCTGATAGGCACGGCTGCCCGCTCCATAAGATCCGCATCCATGACAAGTTCCGGCTCTTCGGTCTGAAGCGCGCGGCAGATGTTCTCCAGATTGTTTTTCTTCATGTTGTAGCAGTCGTGGGCTGGCGCGCCGTTGTAAAGGGTGTAGAAGGTTTTGCCCGGATTCTGCTTATGCAGTTCGTGCAAGATGCCGCTCTCGGTGACGATGATGAACTCTTGGCCGTTGCTTTCGCGGACGTGCTTGAGCATTGCCGCAGTGGACCCCACAAAGTCAACCCGTTCCAGCAGTTCGCGACGGCACTCGGGGTGCGCCACGGAGGGCACGCCGGGATGCGCGCTTTTCAAGGCCTCGAGCGCCTCCACCGTATAGCAGTCGTGTACGCGGCAGGCTCCGTCCCACAACAACATCTGGCGGCCGGTCATCCGGTTGATATAGTCGCCCAAGTTGCGGTCGGGCACAAACAGGATCTTCTCGTCTGCCGGCAGCTGGTTCACCAATTTCAGCGCGTTGCCTGACGTGACGATGAGGTCCGACATGGCTTTCACGGCAGCGGAACAGTTGACGTACGACAGCACCTTGTAGTCGGGATGGCGGTCTTTCATTTCCTGCAAAGCCTTTGCCTGACAAGAGTCTGCCAAAACACATCCCGCGCTCATGTCCGGCACCAGCACTTTACGGTTAGGGTTCAGAATCTTGGCGGTCTCGGCCATGAAGTGGACGCCGGCGAACACGATGACATCGGCCTCGGTATTGGCCGCGGTGCGTGCCAAGCCAAGGCTGTCGCCCACAAAGTCGGCCACCTCCTGCACCTCCGGCAAGGTATAATAGTGCGCCAGAATGATGGCGTTTTTCTCTTTCTTGAGTCCTTTTATGGTTTCGTTAAGGTTCATACTTGGATATTATCAATCTTGAATTTGGTGATTCAACTTACGGCAAAATTGGAAAGCTTTACTTGAAAAGGAATCTTCTGAAGTCGAGCCCTAAGGCGTAGATCATCAGGAGAATGAGCAGAATGAAGCCAATGGTGTTGGCGATGCCGAGGAATTTGTCGCTGGGCTTCTTGCCGGTTATCATCTCTATCAGGATGAAGAGCACATAGCCGCCGTCGAGTGCCGGTATGGGTATGATGTTCATGAATGCCAATATGATGCCGAGCAGGGCGGTCATGTTCCAGAAGCGGTACCAGTCCCACACTTTCGGGAATATGCTGCCGATGGTCAGGAAGCTGCCGAGCTGGGTGGCGCCCTCTTTGGTGAACACGAGTTTGAACTGTTTGATGTAGTCGCCTAAGGTCTGCACGCCCATGACGATGCCTTGCGGCACGGACTGCAGGAGGGTGTACTCCTCGCGCACGGTGCTGAAATACTGGGCCGGGGCTTTTGGCGCCACGCCGATGACACCCGCGGAGTCAGGGGTCACGGTGACATGGCAGAGGCTGTCGCCGCGGTAAAAGGCCAGGTTTAGACTTTCGTTCTTGTTGTCGCTGAAAATCTTTTTGTAGTCGAAGAAACAGAACACGGCGGAGTCGTTGATGCTGACGAGGCTGTCACCGCGCCGCAGTCCGCAGTCGGCCGCCGGGGTGCCGGCCAGCACGCTGTCAATGACGAACGGGAAGCGGTAGTTGCAAGGCACGCTGCCGGACGAGCTTGCGCCGACAATCTTGCGGGCCAGCGTCTTGGGCACCTCTACGACTACCGGCTGGCTGTCGCGCAGCACGGTCACGGTCTTGACATCCTCCAATAATATGGTGTTGCTGAAATCGCTCAAAGTGAGCGGCTTGGAAGAGTCAACGGCAAGGATGACATCGCCGTTGCGGAAGCCGGCATCCTGCATCTCCTGCGAGAACTCAAGCCCGTAGCGCGCATGCTCCAGCGGGATGTATTCGCGCCCCCAGTTGAAACATATTGCTATATATATAATGATGGCGGAAAGGAAGTTCACCAACACTCCGCCGATGATGACGAAAAAGCGCTGCCACGCCGGCTTGGAACGGAACTCCCACGGATGAACTTCGTTGTCAAGGTCCGACGCTTTGGTCGTCTCGTCAACCATGCCATTGATGGCGCAATAGCCACCCAACGGAACCCAGCCGATGCCCCATTCCGTGTTCTCGGGATGCTCTTTCCACTCCTCAGGTGCTTGCGATGAGAAGAAACTGAAATGGAACTTGCCATCGTATCGCTTCATGCGGAGTATCGAGAATCCGGGGTTGAAAAAGAGATAGAACTGATCAACGCGGATCTTGAAAATCTTGGCGAATGTGAAATGCCCCAACTCGTGCGTGATAATCAGAAAGGCCAGACTGGCCACTAATCCCAGTATTTGCATCGTTATGCCCATAGTCAATTTTTTTAAGCGGCAAAGATAACATTTTTTTGTACTTTTGCCCCGCATATTTCCAAGAGATTATGGCTGTACAGGACTCCAATGAAAAAGCACATTCCCGCTCCGGCAAGACGCTGCTGTTTGTGGCAGGTGTGTTGTTCGGACTGCTGCTCGGCATCGCCGTGACCGCTCTGGTGTTGCTGCATAAAGAACGGGAAGGAACATCTACAGACGATGCGCTTGAGCAGCAACAAGGCAAAACAGTGACAGACACGGTGTTTCATTATGTAATCCAAAAACAGAAAACGGCGCAAGTGTCCGATGACAATGCCGCGCAGGACACGCTTTTCATCGACACGCTCTTGCAGAATTACGAGACGCAAGACCTTACCATGGACGAATCGCTGCCGCCGAGCATGGATGACGAAGAGGAACTGACCGAAGACCTGGTGCAGGAGAATATGCTGCACAGCCTTTCGGTGCCGGTGGTCTTTTTGGACGACAAGATGCAAGAGTCTGACAACGAGGCCTCCACGCATATCCAAGTTCAGCAATGGAGCACCCCCGTCCGTAACAAAGTGACTTTCCTGTTCTCAGACAACATCCTGAAAGTAAAGGGGATGAAGATAGACGGGTGCAAGATTTACCATTTCCGGGGCAATTATTACCTCGAGGTTAACCACAACACCTACCTGATACGTCCCAACAGCCATTTCGAAAAGCCGGAGAAATCCGAAAACTTTAATTTTTAGAATCAAATGAAGACTATTCCTTTTTTCAAATTCCACGGTGCCGGAAACGATTTCATTATGGTTGACAACCGTAGCGGATTCTACCATCTTGAGGACCATGAGGTCGCCTATCTTTGCGACCGTCATGCAGGCATCGGCGCCGACGGGCTTATTTTTCTCGAAACCGACCCCGACGTTTCGTTCTCGATGCGCTATTACAACGCCGACGGCAAGGAGGCAACCTTGTGCGGCAACGGCAGCCGTTGTGTGGTGGCGCTTGCCAATATGCTGGGCGAAATCGGCAACAATTGCGTGTTTCGCGCCTCCGACGGCCTGCACGACGCAAGCGTCTATAGCCACGAACTGAACAAGTGGGTCATCGCTCTCGAGATGAAAGATGTGAAAGAGATGAAAGTCTATGAGGACGGATGCTTCCTCGATACCGGCTCCCCCCATTTTGTGGTCCCCGTGGATGACCTGAAGTCCTATCCCGTTGTCACTGAGGGCCGCCGACTGCGCCACGACGCCCGCTTCAGCCAAGGTACGAACGTGGACTTTGTGGAGACGGACGGCGACAGCCTCAAGGTGCGCACCTACGAACGCGGGGTGGAAGACGAAACGCTCTCTTGCGGCACCGGAGTGACCGCCGCAGCCTTGGCTTGGACCTCGCAGCACGTCAAAAGCAACGGACATTTCGAAATGCCCGTGCTTACCAGAGGCGGCTCGTTCAAGGTGGCCTTCGACAAGAAAGCCAGCGGCTACACTTTCATTTCGCTGGTCGGCCCCGTGGTCTGGTCATTCTCCGGCACGGCCGACATTCCGGAGTCGGCTTGCTCGTTTTCGGCCATGAAATAAGCCCCGAAAAACTCTTTCGTCACAATGCGGATGAGCGTGTAGGCGGGCACGGCGAAGATCATGGCAAACACACCGCCCACATAGCCGGCCATCAAGATGACAATGAAGATTTCCAGCGGATGCGTATGCGTCCGCTTTCCGTATATGTAGGGCTGCAACACGAAGTCATCGATGAGCTTGGTGGCGCCGATGGCGGCAAGGGCTTTCACTAAGGTGGTCATCAGCATCGCGCTGGAGGGGTCAGAGGACAGCAGCGAGGTGATGGATATCACGACCGCACAGATGCATGCTATGAGCGGGCCAACGTACGGTATGATGTTGAGCATGCCCCCGATGATGCCAATGAGCATAGGGCTGGGAACTTTCAGGATTACGCAGAAGATGGTGTCGAGGATGCCGACGATGAGCATCTCGCAGAAAACCCCGATGAAATAGGAAGAGACCTGTTTGCCCGTGGCATTCAGGATGTTGCTGAAGTTCTGGCGGTATTTGGTCGGTATCCACCCTTGTATCATCTTGAAGAAGATACGATGGTCTTTCAGCGAGAAGAAGGTCATGAACAGGATTGAGAATATGGCGATGAGCACGGTGCCGGCCATGCTGAAGGTGTTGCTCAACAGCGAGGAGAAGTTGACCTGCTCAATGAAATTGCCCCATTCTGAAACCACCAATTCAAAGGCATGCTGGTGATGCTTGACGATGCCGAACTTGCGGAGCACGGGGTCGAGTTTGTTAATCCATACCTCAAACGAGTGGCTTAGGGTGGTGGGGTCTATGGAGGCCAGATAGGTGAGCTCACGGATGATGGCCGGTATGATCAGGTAACACAACAACCCAAGCACGGCTATGATGGCCAGCAGGGTGATGGCCGCGGCGAGCGACTCGGGGAACTGGCGCTTGCCGAACCGGATGCGGGTAAGCAGCCGCATGAGCGGTGTGCCTATCAGCGAAAGAAATATGGCAATGAAGATGTATAGCAGGATGTCCCAGAAAAACCATCCCAGAAACACTAAGACGGCCAACAAGACGAGGACGGCAATGATGCTTTTGTTGTTAGTCATGACTTTTTCTCCGTTTTGATATGTTGGGGGTGCCAGCACGCAGTTTGCGGCGGTAACGGGAGTCGAAACTCTGTTTGTATCCCAAGGCGACGCCGGCGGTGTAGTTAATCTTGGAGTTGATGTCGGGGCTGTACAGGTCCTGGTCGTGCTCACCGACGTAGGTGTAGGCCTTCAACTTCCAGGTGCCGCTTTTGTTGATGCTGTATTCGACAATGACGTCACCATACATGTTCTCGGCCGCCGACTCGTTTTCCCGGTTGTCATAGTACCCGAAACTCGTTGACATCGTGATGCGGTCGTTCAGCAGGTTGGCATTCGCCTGGATGCCGTATTCCGCCGATGTTGTCTCCGACGCCGAATTGTAGATGATGCCGACAGAGCCGTGCCTGTTTTCCATCACGCTCTGCAACACACTGTTGAGGGCACTGCTCAACAAAGAATAACTGGACGAAAGCCCGCCGCCGGTGCCCGCATTGAACGGGGTGCTGGGTATGAAACTGTTCGATACCATGAAGTAGGCAAACTGCTTGGTCATGTTCTCTTTGTTGGTGGTGTCAATGGCGCTGTAGAAGATGTTTCGCGCTTCGGTGCTGCTGTTGGGCAACTCGAAGCTGAATGTGGGCTCGAGGTTGCGCATGATTTCGCCGTTGAGGTGAAGGTATGCGTTGACGGTGGTGTTGCTGCCCGACAGGTACTCCTGCGGCACGATGCTGGCCAAGGAGGTCTTGGAGCTCTTGTATGCACTGGCATTGACTACCATGTTGTTGAGCGGCCCGTCAAAGGTAATCTGCCCGCCGGGCACTAACGTGAACCGCGAGTTAACGATGTCATAGAGCGAAAAACGGAAGTCGCCCGAGTGCAACGCGAGGCTTCCGTAAAGGTTCAGGTTGTCGTTGTTGTTGAAGGTGAGCCTGAAGTTGCCGTTGGCTTTCGCGTTCATGGTGCCGCCGATAGACTCCAGCAACAGCACGATGTCGGCCTCGTCGGTGACGTTGAAGCCAAAGTCGAAGTCGAGGTCCATGCCGCTTTTTTGTTGCGTCACGGCAACCGATGAGGTGTCGGCGGCACTCTTGAAACGGATGACGTTCGATTCGCTCGCCGAACTGGCCGTGCTGACCAGGAGGTATATTTTTGTCCCCGAAAGGGTCTTCAAATTGGCGCCCCTGAAGGTCATGCCTTGGTCGGTGCCTCCAATCTCTACGTCGCCAGCAGCGATGCCCGTGCCGTAAAAGACGGCATTGTCGGTCTTGGGCGTGTTCAGCACCGTGACCCCGTCGGTGTGGATGTTGAGGTCAAACTTCATGTCTTTGAATTTGCGGTGCCGGATGCTGCCGTCCATAAAGGCGGTGTTCTGCAGGTTGTCGCTGAATTGGATATGGTCGAAGAATATGCCGGCTTCGTTGAAGCGGATGTCCTGGTTGTCAAAGTGGTAGAGCGTGCCCAACGGTGCTATGCCCATGTCGGCGGAGAGCAGACGCACGGTGCCGTCAAAATAGGTCGAGTCCGCCGAGGCGTAAAAAGCGAGTTTCCCGGACGCCGTGCCGCTCACACGGTCGCTGATGCCGGAGAGGAAAGGCTCGAGGAAGCCGACATTGAGCGTGTCAAATTCAGTGTGTACGGCCAACTTCTTGGCATCAGGCGCGTAATAGCCGTTGATTTTGGCAAAAGTGTTCTCCTCATCCCGGAAACGGCGCACGTCATAGTCCGCTAAGGTGGCCGCCGTTATGGAATTGCTGCTCCGGAAGAAGCCGCCGTTGAAGCCGACGCGGTTTTGCGTGTCCCATCCCGCCATTACGAATAGGTTGCCGATCTTCTCTTCGTTGAAGACGAAGTTGTCCGCCAATATCTTTCCGAGTATGAGCCGCCGGTCGCCATTCAACAACATCACGTCTGCCGTGAGAAGGCCGCCGCAGGTCATGTTGTTGAGCAACGGGTTCACGATGGACATGTCGAGGGTCTTGATGAGCAGGTTCAGCCTCGACTTTTGCTTGGTGGAGTAGTCGCCGTTGATGGTGACACTGCTCGAGTCGTTCTCGAAGACCAGGTTGTTGACGGCTATGCGCTGTTTCTGGAAGCGTATGTCGTTGCCCTCCCTGAAATGCCAGGCCATCTCGTCAAGATATACGGTGGTGTTGTGCAGACGGAGCACAAGGTCGGCAGGGTCTGAAAGGTCGGCACATCCCGAAAGCGTTGACCGGTAGGTTTCTTCCTCGCTATGCCTGTTGTTCCACTTCAGGTCGTAAAATACGGAATCAAGACTGGAGTTTGCCTGCAGCACGATGTCGTGGAAGCAAAGATGCTGTTTGCGGTTCCCGACATGTACCGAGTCCGTGTTGAGCTGAAGCCCTATCCGCGAGGTGTCTGAACTACGGCTGTTCAGACTGAAGTGATGAACGGAGAGCTTGTTCTTGATGGCAAAGAACGGTATGTTTGCCTTTATCAAGTCGTTATGTGCATCAGAGTAAAGTTCTGCTTCAAGATTGGAGTTGGGGGCAATGATGATGTCCGGGACTAACATTCTCAGCACGCGGTTGGTTTCGTAGGTGGAGACGCGAACCTTGAGGTAGCGGTCGTCCATCGAAGAGTTGGCGTTGCCTTGTGCGTGGGCGGGTTCTTCCACCAGCGCGGGGAAGTATCCGTGGGCTTGTTGCATGACGTGGTTTGCAATATCACCTACGGGGTAATTGTTCTCGAGGGTGGCGTTGAAGACATTTGACGACACGATGAACTTGTGGGCAAGGTCTGTGCATATTGACGTTACCCTGAAGCGGCAGTTGCGGATGGAGTCGCCGTTGTTGAAGACCCAGATGTTGTCGCAGCCGAGGTAGCCGGTCACGTCATCAATGCCGGAGCCCCTGAGGGTGAACGTGAAGTTGTCGAAGCCGGTTTGGAGGGTCGGGTTGTTCTGCAACACATAGATAATCTTGTCTGTTCCCGTGGCGGTAGAGTCTCTTTTCGGCAACAAGCCGGCGGTGTGGCCAAGGTCGAAATGGTCGAGGCTTACATCCCCTTGCAGGAAGGGTGTCTCTTCCGACAGGTCCAAGTTGCCCGAGACAGTACACGCCAAGTGCGGGTCACGGGCCTCTACAACGGCTTGGCACAGCCGGTCCGCATACTCGCCCGACACTTTGGTGTGGCGCAGCGGATAACCGATGAGGTCTATATGGTCAATGTCGCCGTCAAGACTGGCTTGCAAGGTCTGCAAGTTCTCCTTTGTCCATCCAGTCGAAGCCATGCTTCCTTCGGCGTTGATACGGAAACTGCTCTTTCCTAACGCTTTGCCCGCTCCGGTGATGCGGGCGAGGTTGACGGCTTCCCCGTCAAGTTTCCCTTTCAGCACCGTTTGCCCGTTGTCGGTAAAGGTGCGCATCTTGGCCGTGATGTTCCCGGCGTCGGTGCGGGCCGCAAGGTCGGCGTTGAAATCCTCCATGGTGCCGATAAAGGAGACCTTAAGCGCTGTGTAGCCCAAGAAGGCCGTCTTTTGGGCAAAGCCGGGGGTCTTGCCGCCGGGGAGAGTGAGCTGAGCCAACTCAGGGGCATAAAGGGAGCAGGAGTCGAGCTGTACATTTAAGTAGGTGTCCGGGAAACGGGTGATGTCTTTCATGACAAGGTCGCCGTTGATGCGGTTCTTGAAGCCGCAGGCGGCACGGAGACCGATGATGCTGATGTCGTTGACAGGACCGCTGATCTTCTCGCTTTTCAGGAAGAGGGTCTCCTCCATGCCGCGGAGCGAGGGGACAAATGCGGCCACGTCTTTCATGCAGAGCATCGAGGGGCGAACCGCCGCTTGAATGCGCACGGAGTCAGTAAACTCGGCGTAGGAGCCCCACGCATCATAGTCAAATGCCAGGTCTATGTCGAGTTTGCTGTTCGGGGTTTTGGCCTTCAATTTCTGGAAACGGAGTCCTTGACTCCAGATGCTGAACTCGCCTTGGGCATCCGTCATGGAAAAACCGCCGTACTGCTCAAAGGAGAGGTGTTTGAACTTGGCGGCGATGCTGTCGTTGGCCACAATGAACTTGTCCGCCTCCCAGTTGATGTTCTTCAGTTCAAAATAGGCATAGTCAATAGGCGGCGTGTTGCCGGTCTCGAAAACGGTCCGCTTGTCGTCGTTGATGAGCACAAACCGCGAATTGACCAGCGTGAGGTGCTTGGCAGTAAGCAGGAAAGAGGATGACGTATTGTCGTTTTTCTTGAACTTGGCGGCCCAGGCGGCTATGTTTATCGTGGTGTCGCCCGAGTATGTGCGCAGCACGATGTCCGCGTCTGTAAGCGTCACGCTGCCAAACTTGAGCTTGAAAGGACTGAAGCCAAGCCCTGTGAGGCGGCATTTCACCTTGCCCACATAGATCATGTCCTGCTGCCGGTTGTCCTCGATGTGCAGTTCGTCGGCCACAATGTGCAGGGTGGGCGAGAGGCGCACATGCTTCAAGGAGATGTCCGTGCCCCAGTTCTGACTCACCTTCTCCGTGATCTTGTTCACCGCAAAAGTCTGTACGGCAGGTATTAACAAGAGCCCGACCACCAGCAGGTCGAGTGCGACGAGGCACCCCAACACCCAGAGCAGAATCTTGCCCGCTTTCTTCCCGATTTTTTTACTACTTTTGCTGTCCACTAATTATCAGGTTATGTCAGTTTATATTCTCGGTATCGAATCCTCCTGTGATGACACGTCAGCGGCTGTTGTTGAGGGCACTGAAATACTATCCAATGTCATTGCAAGCCAGAAAGTTCACGCCGAATACGGCGGTGTTGTCCCCGAGCTTGCCTCACGAGCCCATCAGCAGAATATCATCCCGGTGATCGATACGGCTTTAAAGCGTGCAAAAATAAACAAAAATCAGTTATCTGCCATTGCTTTCACCAACGGCCCCGGACTTCTCGGTTCGCTCCTTGTGGGCAGCTCGTTTGCCAAGGCTATGGCTTACAGCCTCAACATCCCGTTAGTCCAAGTGGACCACCTGCAAGGGCATGTGCTGGCCAATTTCCTGCACAAGCCCGGCGAGGAGAAGCCCGTTCCGTCGTTCCCCTTTCTGTGCCTGACGGTGTCGGGCGGTCACACGCTCCTGCTGCAGGTGAACGACTACTTTGACATGCAGCGCATCGGCGGCACCATCGACGACGCAGCCGGCGAGGCTTTCGACAAGGCCGCCAAGATTCTCGGACTTCCTTATCCCGGCGGCCCCGTCATCGACAAATATGCCAAGGATGGCGACCCCAAACGCTTCACGTTCGCCACGGCGCACCTCCCGGGGTACGACTACAGTTTCAGCGGACTGAAAACCTCGTTTCTCTATTTTGTCCGCGACCGGCTGAAAGAGAACCCGAACTTCATTGAGGAGAATATCCACGACTTGGCGGCGTCCATACAGCATGCTGTCGTCAAATCATTGATTGACAAGGTGGTCAAGGCTCTGAAGGTGTCGCCTTGCAAAGACCTTGTGCTGGCCGGCGGCGTCTCCGCCAATTCGGGTCTGCGCAATGCCGCCGCTGAAGTGGCCCGCAAATACCGCCGCAACCTCTTCCTGCCGCCGCTGGACCTCACGACCGACAACGCCGCCATGATTGCCGTCTGCGGCTATTTCAAGTTTTTGAAACAGGAGTTCGTCGGCGTTGACGTGGTGCCCTACAGCAGCGAGGGGAGCGATGCTTTCCGCAAATAACAGTTCAAGAATCAACTTCTTACATCGAGGGCGTTGCGGAACGCGTTGCCGATAAGCATAAACGACAACACCAACAGCATGATGGCAATGCCCGGCACAATGGCCAAATAGGCTTTGTCGAGCACGATGTAGGCATAGTTCTCTTTCATCATCATACCCCACGAGGGCATCGGAGGCTGCACGCCCAACCCCAAGAAGCTCAAGCCCGCCTCCATCAGGATGGCCGACGAGAAATTGGATGCCGCCACCACTATGATGGTGCCCGTGATGTTAGGCAGGATGTGCTTGAAGATGATCCGCAGGTTGCTGAAACCGAGTGCTTTGCCGGACTCTACAAAGTCTTGCTCGCGGAGACTGATGACCTGCCCCCGCACCACCCGCGCGATGTCAACCCACATGGTGAGCCCTATGGCGATGAAGATTTGCCAGAAACCTTTGCCCAAAGCGAAACTGATGGCTATGACCAACAGCAATGTCGGGATCGACCATACCACATTTATGATAAAGAGCAGGATGTCATCCACTTTCCCGCGGTAGTATCCGGCTATGGAACCTACCGTGATGCCAATGACCAAAGCGATGAATATGGACATAAAGCCGACAGAAAGGCTGACACGGCTTCCGATCAGCAGTTGGCTGAGCACGTCACGGCCATAGCGGTCGGTGCCGAGCAGGAATTTTTTTGTGACAGTAGGCTCCGGCGACAAGTCCGCTTTGGCGAATGTCGCATATTCGTTCTGTTCAAAGAGTTGCACCGTCACAGAGTCGGCGCTTTCGTGATACTGGCTGATTGGAATGGTGCGGTAAAGGGCGGGCTGCCCAAACAGCATCCGCCTCAGCAACGGCTGCTTTTCAACGGCCTTTTCCTGCTTCACCTGCAGCAGCACAACGCTGAAGCCGGGCTTGCGCAACGCTATTTCCAACTGCTGGTGGTTGCAGTATGGCGTGTGGTCAGGCGTGATGAGATACCCCAAAATGGAGGCAATGACGACCAAAGCGACAAAAAAGAGCGACACCACC
This sequence comes from bacterium, assembly GCA_963643165.1. GTDB lineage: Bacteria > Bacteroidota > Bacteroidia > Bacteroidales > WCHB1-69 > F23-D06. The sequence goes on from CAVIJD010000011.1 coordinate 44,004, forward strand.
CCCTCTTTTTCTTTCTTGAATCGGTTCCAGGCGAGTTTTGAAAGTGAAACTGCCCGCTCTTCTGCTCTTTTTTTCTTTTTCGGGAATATCATATTGCCATAACGGAAACACAGGGCGCAAAAATACAAAAATTGCCGTGCCGCCCAAACACGCTATTGTTCCTCGCTCGGACTGAAAAACACGTCCTTGAAATTGATGAGATAGACCGTTTGGGTGCTGCGCGTGACGGCCGTGTAAAGCCAGCGCATATAGTCAAGGCCGACGCTGTCGTCGGGAAGATAGCCTTGGTCAATCAGCACCTTCTTCCATTGTCCGCCTTGGGTCTTGTGGCAGGTCAAGGCGTAGGCGAACTTCACCTGTACCGCATTGAGGTAGGGGTCGTTGCGGGTCTTGAGGTAGCGCACCCGCGGGTCCGCAATCTCGGCGTAGTCCTCCGAGACAGCCTGATAGAGCCTGCGCATTTCTTCGTAAGGCAGCGAAGCCGCCTCTATGTCAAGACTTTCCAGAATAATCTTGATGTCGATGTCGGGGTGGTCAGGATAGTCGCACAGCCTAACGGTCACATCGGCGAATGTGAAGCCGTAAAGTTCCTGCTGCCGGTGTATGGCCATCACCTCCATAATGTCGCCGTTGGCCAGGAAGCCCACCTCCGAGGTCTCGTCCACCCAATAGTAGTTGTTCTTGACCGCCATGATGAAGTCGCCGGCATTGATGCGGCTCTCCCGGTACAGGATCCGGTTCCTGATTTCGCTGTTCAGCATGAAAGCCCGCCGGTTGGAGTAGGTGATGGAGACAATCTCGTCTGGGGCGTTTTGGCTGTAGAGTTCATTGAGCACCTCTTCAAGTTCGGCGCCGGTGATGCGCACGAAGTCGCGGAATGGCTTGCCGCCGAAGAATGGCGGCATCGTTTCGCCACAGGCGATCTTGCCGCGCAACAAGGTGGCGTTGTACAGAATGCCCGAGTCGAGGGCTTGTCTGACCACATCGGTGAGGCTGCTTTCGAAGACACGCACGGGGTAGGCGTGCCGCATATAGTCGGGATTGAGGGCCGGGCTCTCATCTTCCAACACGGGCGGCAGCTGCGCGTCGTCGCCGATGAACAGCATCCTGTTGTGCGCCTTGGAGAAAACATAGTCAATCAGGTCGTCGAGCAGGTTGTACCCGCCGGCAAAGTCCTCGCCGGAAGCCTGCGCCGAGATCATCGACGCCTCATCTACGATGAAGAGAGTGTGGCTGTATTTGTTCTCCTTGCGGTAAAACTTGCGGACCCCGTCTTTGGAGGCGGTCCTGTAGATCCATTTGTGGATGGTGTAGGCCTTGCGCCCGGCACGCTGCGAGATGACTTTGGCCGCACGTCCCGTAGGCGCCAGAATGACGCACTTGATGCGCACCTCCTCCAATGACTTGATGAGCGCGCCCGTCAAGGTGGTCTTGCCCGTGCCGGCGTACCCTTTCAGGATGAAGAGGAAACCCTCGCCGGGCTCATAGATGAATGAGGCGAGGTCAGACATGGCCTGCGTCTGGCTTTCTGTCGGAGGAAAGCCGAAATGGTGTTGAAGGCGACTGAGGAATTCGTTGCGGGTCATAGTGTTGCGTTTTTAAAGAAAGGTCACCTCCTTGAATCCGCACACATGGCTGTTCCCGTGGTCGTCGTCCAGGACCAGGCGTCCGTAGGCGTCAATGTCTGTGATAGCGGCGTAAAGCACTTCGTCGTGTACGCGGTAGTGTCCAAACTCGCGGAGGCGGTAAAGCCGTTGCATATAATGAGCATAGAGTGCTTCCGCATTTTCTGTAGAGAGGTCGGGGAGATGGTCGAGCAGGGTCTGGCGGTAGGCTTGCAGCAGTGCGGCGGTGTCGTGCCGCGTTCCCGTCTCGAGCAGCAGCGAGGTGGGGTGGGGGATGTCGGGCGGGAAGGAGGGCTGGTTGACGTTGATGCCGATGCCGGCCACGGTATATTGCAGCCGGTCGCCGCACACCGAATGTTCGATGAGGATGCCGGCCACTTTCTTGCCGTTGACATAGAGGTCGTTGGGCCACTTGATGCGCACCTCGGGCACGAATTGTTCCAGAAACGCCGCCGTCACAATCGAGAAGTATTGGTTGAAGAGGAACTGGCGCGCGGCGGGCAGGGGAGGCTTCACGTAAAAGCTGACCAGCAGGTTCTCGCCGCGGCTGCTGAACCAGCGGTTGCGGCCCATGCCGCGTCCCTGTGACTGGTAGTCCGTATAGAGCGCGAAAAACGGCGGCAACGACCCGCCGGCAGCAACTTCGGCAGCGGCCATTTCTGACAATAACAGGTTGGTGGATTTGGCATTAGCCACAAATTGCATATCGCTGACTTTCATTCCGCAAAAATAAGTATCTTTGCGCACAAATTTCAAAAATGATGAAGAAAATCGAAATTCTGCTTCTGGCCGTCCTTGCCACGGCTCTTTTAGGCAGCTGCGAAGACAAGTCGGGAACGTATGCAGAACAGTACTATACGAACACCGAGAAGAACAAAACCATCTACAACTGCCTCGACACCTGCCTTGGCGTGGCGGCAAACAACCTGTGCAAGCTGAACGGCTACTCGCAGCATGACGGGGGCATTTACAAGATCGACTACGCCCCGATCAGTTACGTGCTCGACACGCTTTCGGAACACCAGCAGGGTTGGTTGGCCGACTCGCTCGTGTTCTTTTCCAACCGTATGGCAGAGAGTTCCGGCACGGTGGTGCGCGACGCCTTCTCAAATGCCATAAACAAGCTGGTCGTCTATGACCCCGACGAGCTGCTTGACGGGAACTCGGCACTGATTACCGCATATTTCAAACAGATGAAATACAGAGACATAGAAGATGCGTTCGCGACCCCGCTCAGTGTCCGCATCTCGGTATTTGAAGTCAATTATTGGCTGGACGAAGTGTTGCGCCAATATTACAACATCACCAACACCGTCGTTTCCTTCGATTTGCAAGACTACCTGACAGAAAGGATGATGGATGGCATTTTTGAAGAGATGAGCAAAGAAGAGATCCTTACCCGCACCGACACACTGCACCGTTTCACCGGCAGCGGCCTGCTGAACAGGGATTAGGGACATTCTCGCGAAGCCGGACCATTTTTCGTTATTGATTGATAATAATAAAACAACAAAGACATGCATACAGAAAAACTATTCAAAGGCAAGACATTGGCCATCTTATCGGGCGGTGGCGACACGCCAGCCATCAACTCCAGCATCGAATGTGTAAGAAACCGCGCTTCCATGCTCGGATTCAAGGTTTACGGAATCCTGCGCGGGTGGAAAGGACTGCTGGGCGAAGGCGACGTGGTGGACTTGACCAACATACCCTACAACGGCATTTACGGCGGCACGGCGCTGCTCTCTTCAAGGACAAACCCGTTCCCGAGCAAGAAAAATCCGGAAGACCGCTCGCAGCAGATCCTCCGCAACATCGAGCGCTACAAAATCGACGTCTTGGTCACCATCGGCGGCGATGACACGAACGGCGCAGCCAAAAAGATGTACGAGAAATATGGCATTCCGGTCATCGGCTTTCCCAAGACCATCGACAATGATTTGAGGACCAGGACGATGCACCATTATGCCGGTCAGCAGCACGAAACGGTGCTTTGTCCGGGATTCCCCTCCGGGGCCATGGCCATCAAGAAACTCACCAGCAAATTGCACACCACCAACGAGTCGCATCAGCGCATCATGGTGCTGGAGGTCATGGGGCGCGACGCCGGCTGGCTTACCGGCTCTGCCATCTTCGGCGGCGCGCAGATGGCGCTGGTGCCTGAAGTGGAGATGACCAAAGAGCGCAAAGAGTTCTTCTTCGAGTCCGTAAAGGAGAATTACATGCGGTCGCCCAAGCACAGCCTTATCATAGCCGTGTCAGAGGGCGTGCGCTGGTGGGACGACGAGAAACAGCAACTCGGCATGGTGTATGCCTCCTCCGACACCGACGAGTACGGACATCCGCGCTTCGGCGGCATCAGCGGCACCATCGCCTCCGAAATCAGCCGCAAACTCGGCATAGAGGCCAGGGGGCAGATTTCAGGCTACATCCCCCGCTCCGGGAAATGCTACGAATATGACCGGCGACTCACGTCAACGCTGGCCGACAAGGTGGTGGACCTGCTGCTCCGCGAAGACTACGGCAAAATGCCCGTCATGCACGACATCGTGCCCTACGAGGAACTGGAAGAGTTCCACGCCTCCGAAATCGAAATGGGCAACATCGGCAACTTCCCGCTCCCCGCTGCCTATTATGACGCCAACAAGTTCATGTTCACCGACCAATATGTGGACTTCCTGTCAAACATCATAGGTTCGCCGTACCGGATGGAGTTCAACCAGCAATTCCCCGTTGTCATCCCTGAATAAGGGCGCATATTTTCACATTAACCCTATAACATCCCGAAAAGAGCATGGCTGAATTCATCATTGAGGGCGGGCACAAGCTGAGCGGCGAGATTACGCCGCAAGGGGCCAAGAACGAGGCGCTGCAGATCCTCTCTGCCGTCTTGCTGACCGCCGACCCCGTCACCGTATCCAACCTCCCCGACATCCGCGACGTGCATCGCTATATAGATATATTGTCACTCCTCGGGGTGAAAGTCACGAAACTGAACAGGGAGACCTACACATTCCAGGCCGACGACGTGAATCTGGACATGCTGACCACGCCCGAGTTCGTGAAGCTCTCGGCGTCGATCCGCGCCTCCATCATGGTCATCGGCCCGCTGTTGGGGCGGTTCGGCCATGCCTACGCGGCCCGTCCCGGCGGCGACCAGATAGGCCGGCGCCCGCTCACCACCCATTTTGAGGGCTTTGAGCACTTGGGCGCCCACACGCAACTTTCAGACGACGGGCTGTTCTTCAAAATTGAAGCCGACCACCTGAAAGGCTCCTATATGCTGCTCAACGAGGCCTCCGTCACGGGCACGGCCAACATCGTGATGGCGGCAGTGCTCGCCGAGGGCAAGACCACCATCTTCAATGCCGCCTGCGAACCCTACCTCTACCAACTCTGCTCCATGCTCAATCGCATGGGCGCCAACATCTCAGGCATCGGCTCCAACTTGTTGACGATTGAGGGGGTGGAACAACTCCACGGCTGCGAACACCGCATCCTGCCCGACATGATCGAGATAGGCAGCTTCATCGGCATGGCCGCCCTCAACCAGTCGCCACTCACCATCAAGAACTGCGCCTGCGAACACCTGGGCATCATCCCCTACACGTTCCGGAAACTGGGCATCGACTTCGAGCAGAAGGACGACGACATTGTTGTCCACGAACAGGACATCTATGAGATCGGCACCAACTACGACGGCTCTGTGCTCACCATTGCCGACGCCCCTTGGCCCGGCTTCACGCCCGACCTTATCAGCATCGTGCTGGTGACCGCAATACAGGCAAGGGGCAGCGTGCTGATACACCAGAAGATGTTTGAGAGCAGGCTCTTTTTCGTCGATAAACTGCAGAGCATGGGCGCGCAGATCACACTCTGTGACCCGCACCGCGCCATAGTCATCGGCCTCGAACGGCGCCGGCCGCTCCGCGCCACCACGATGTCCTCACCCGACATCAGAGCCGGAGTGTCGCTGCTCATAGCCGCACTCTCCGCCAAAGGCACCAGCATCATACAGAACGTGGAACAAATAGACCGCGGATACCAAAACATCGTCGAACGCCTCCAGTCACTCGGCGCTGTCATGGAAAGAAGAAAATGATTTTTTTCATCTTCCTGTAAAATATCGGACACTTTCAAACGTTATGTGACGCTTGATGATTCTAAAAAACCATAAAATAATGAAAAAACAATTATCTTTTCTGATGATGTTGGTAGCTGCCGCCGCAGGACTGTCGGCACAGACACAAGTCAACAATCCGGGCTTCGAAAACTGGACGCAAGGACGGCCTGACGGTTGGACCACGTATGTCTCGGGGGAAGTCACGACCACACTCCCCATCATCGGCGACTTTGGTTACCCCGTCACTTGCGAGTTCGGCTCGCAAACCACTGACGCATACAGCGGCTCGTACGCCCTGAAACTCCAAGCGGCCTCCATCGGCATTGAGGGCATCATGTCTTATACATTGCCGGGCATCGCCCAACTGGGCACCGCCGGCACTTTCAGCATCCCGCTCTCCACGATACAGGAACTGCTGAACAGTCCTGACAGCCTTGACATTGAAGACCTGATGAGCCTTTCCTCCCTGCGCAACGTCGTCGCCGACGGCATGGCATGCACCCGCACGCCCGTCAGCATCCGGATGCGCGTCAAATATCTGCCGCAAAACGACACGCTGACGGTAATAGCCTTTACGACAAAACAGTCCACCGACACAGAAACCGACACCGCGGACATGTTTGGCGACCTCGAAGCAATCGTGAGCGAGGCCTTCTTCCAGACCTTCGATACGATACCGGAATATGCCGAAATCGAGATCCCGTTTGACGACACATTGGCGGAGTGCGACCGCATCCGCATCATAATCATGGCCGGCAGTTTCCTTTCGGCCAATACCGCAACAGAGCTTTATTTGGATGACGTCAGGCTGGACTACGGCACGGACGTGCCCGAGCAAATGGCTGAAAAAGTGCGCGTTTACCCCAATCCCGCCCGCGATTGCCTCTTTGTTGAGGCAGGCAACGGCGACACGTACCGCTGCCGCCTCTTAGACCTGGCAGGACGCACAGTGGCCGCACAGGACAATGTGTCTGGACAAACCGCCTTGAATGTGAAATCGCTCGCTTCCGGCATCTATCTGCTCAAAATGGAGCAGGGGAACCAGACCGTGACGCGCAAAGTGGTGATAAAATAAGCCATGAACATCTGGCTGGCACCGCTTCACGGAATCACAAACTATACCTTCCGTAACAGTCTATGCCGTCATTTTGGCGGCATAGACTGTTTCATAACCCCTTTTCTGCCCGTTCAGGAAAGCGACAAGTTGAATGTGAAAGGTTGGCAGGACATCTATCCCGAGAACAACACGGCCGTGCCTGCCATACCGCAACTTATGGGCAACAAGCCGTCGCATTTTATAGACACGATGAATGCGCTGCACGACCGTTACGGCTACCTGGACTTCAACTGGAACATAGGCTGCCCCGTGGCGCAAGTGGTGCGCCGGCGTCGGGGGTGCGGACTGATGCCCGACGCTGACGCCGTAGAAGCCGTGGTCAGCACCGTGACGTCGCAAACGCCCTACCGTTTTTCCGTCAAGATGAGGCTCGGACTCAACGACAAGGCGGAAGGACTGGAAATTGTGAAACGGCTGGAGCATTATCCGCTGTCGTTCATCGTCATCCACCCGCGGTTGGGCAAACAGATGTACGAGGGAGAACCCGACCTCGAAACGATGGACCTGTTCTGCCGCCACACGAGCCATCGGGTAGTCTATAGCGGCGACATCTTCACAAAAGAACGCTTTGGCGAAATGAAACGGCGGTATCCGCAAATCGACGACTGGATGCTCGGGCGCGGACTCTTGCGCAACCCATTCCTCGCCGAGGAAATCAAAGACATGCCCACCGCCGACAGGCAGCGGCGCTTTCTACGCTATTACCAACTGTCAACGGACGAGTCGCTGCGCCGCGTCAAAGAACGCAGCACGCTGGCTCACCTCAAGGAACGCTGGCACTATTACGCCGCATTGGTCAACCTTTCGGCTGAAGAGCTGCAGCAACTGCTCCGAATCAACGACTTTGCACGTTTTTACGACAAAACACTGCTAATTCTTCAACAATGGAAGCCCGCCGTGCAGGAATGAGGCAAAACCAAGCCCAAACAACTGTATGGTTATCAACATTGTAAAGGTGATAAAAAATATTTTCGTTGCGCTTGCGGCTTATTGAAAAAAATGTACTTTTGCGCCCTGAAAATATTTATAAATCAAAGTAGTATAAATAACACCAAGAAATGGCAAATCACAAATCCTCTATCAAAAGAATTAGAGCAAACGAGAAGAAAAGACAGGCTAACCGTTATTATTCCAAAACAATGCGCAACGCATTGAAGGATATCCGCGCCATCGACAACAAGGACGAGGCTATGCAGAAGCTGTCTTCTATGAGTTCCATGATTGATAAGCTTGCCAAGAAAGGAATGATTCATAAAAACAAGGCCGCAAACCTGAAGTCCGGCCTGATGAAAAAAATCAACGCGCTCTAAAAACGGAGCGTCGCTTCTTTCCCGTAACTGCACATTGTGCAGTTTTTTTTAATAGTATCCGTTGCCAATGGAGGAATATCGCTGTTCAGTTCCGATACAGGTGCGTATGAGTGACCTTGACCCGTACGTTCATGCCAACAATGGGTCTCAGTGCAACTATCTCGACTTTGGGCGCGGTGCTTATTTTGAGCAGGTCTTCAAGCGTCCCATCGATTGGAAATCGTTGGATGTGGTGCTGGTGCATCTTGAGTTGGATTTCAGGGACAGCATTGAGTTCCACGACGAGATAGTCTGTGACACCAAAGTCGTGGCCTTGGGCAACAAAAGCATGAAGATGAGGCAGCAGTTGCGCGACTCCAAGACCGGCATCGTGAAAACGGTTTCCTATTGCGTTCTGTCAGGGTTTGACAGGGTGACTCACACCTCCAAACCGATCAGCGAAGCATACAAGAATGCGATCCGCTCGTTTGAGCAGTTACAGGATGATTAGCAAAAACAAGATTTCCGACATACGGAAACTTCACCAGAAAAAATTCCGCGACACTGAACGGCTTTTCCTTGTAGAAGGGAGGAAAAGTGTTCAGGTGTTGTTGGACTCTGCTTACAGCACATTAGAAATCTTTGCCACCGAAGAGGCCGCGTCACGCAATGCAGGATGGCTGCCCGCGGACATCACGACGTTGGTGTCGCCGCGTGAGATGGAAAGCATCAGCACCCTCAAGACTCCGCCTGAACTGTTGGCGGTAGCCCGACAAGCCGCTGTCATTGCCCGGCCGCCGCAGGACAAGCCGCTCATCGCGCTTGATCGCGTGTCCGACCCCGGCAATCTGGGAACGATCGTACGCACCGCCGACTGGCTCGATTTCGGGCACATTGTGTGTACCCGCGACTGCGTGGAACTCTACAACCCCAAAACCATACAGGCAACGATGGGGTCGTTCGCACATGTCAACGTCCAGTATGCCGATGCCGAGCAATTGCAACCTATGATGCGTTCAAGGAGAGTCATCGGGGCTTTCATGGAGGGCGAAGACCTTCGTGATTTTTCGTTCCAAAACAACGACATTCTGCTTTTCGGCAACGAGGCGAACGGGATTTCCGACCGACTTGCCTCGCTGGTCACCCACAAAGTGTCCATCCCTTGCCTGGCCCGCGACCGGGCTTGTGCCGAGTCGCTGAACGTATCGGTGGCCGCCGCCATTATGATGTACCGCTTTGCCACAAGTCGCACCTAACCAACCGTTGCCATGCACACAAAAAAATTGCTGACGGGCTATGCCGCCATCACCTTTTCCATGTTTTTCTGGGGCATCAGTTTTGTCTGGACCAAATCATTGCTCAACGGCGGATTCCCCGTATGCACCATCGTATTCCTCCGGCTGGTCATCGCTTCGGTTCTGTTCTACACCCTTTTCAAGGCAAGCCGCAAATTGGAGAGGCTTCGCCGGGGCGACCGCCTGCTTTTCGTCGCGCTCGCCTTTTTTGAGCCTTTCCTTTATTTCATCGGCGAAGATTTCGGGCTTCAGTATGTAGATGCCAGTTTTGCCGCGTTGGTCATCGCGCTCATCCCCATTGTGGTTTCGGTCTGCATGCACTTTGTCGAGGGCGAGTCGCTCGAACGCAACTTCTTTGCGGGGGCATTGATTTCCGTCGTCGGGCTGTTTGTCATGTCGTTCGGCGGCGGCGCTTATGCACGCTTCAGCCTCAAGGGGTTCTCGCTGCTGATGTTGGCGGTGGTGGCGGCCGGCGGCTACAGCATCGTCTTGAACCGGCTGCTCAAAAGTTACGGTCCCGCAACCGTGACCACCTACCAGAACATGCTGGCCATCCCATTTTACCTTGTGCTGGTTTGCATCTTTGACCTTCAGCAGTGGCACGGGCTCGCGTGGAACGTGCAGACGGTCTCCTCGCTGGTCTGCCTCGCCGTCTTCTGCTCCGCCGGCGCCTATATGTGCTATGCCTACGCCGCCAAAATCATATCCGTCACCAAAGTCTCCGTTTTCGCCAACGCCATCCCCATCGTCACGTTGGGCTGCGCCGCCCTCGCCGGACAAGAGTCCTTCACCTGGCAGAAACTGTTAGGGGTGATCATCGTCGTCGCCGGCGTCATACTGAGCCAGATGAAGTCTAAAAGTTAGCCCTTGCGGGCGCTGCACCGCCGGAGCAAGCCGCGCCCCAAGCCAAACAGAGCCTCGAAGAGGGCCAACATTGTAGAGAAAAAGAACAACACGCGTAACGCTCTACATTCTACATTCTACATTCTACATTCTGCATTCGCCCGAGCCTTGTGCGCCGGACGAGAAAGTCCTCCCATGGCGACTATAAATAGTTATCTTTGCCGCACCTATTTCAGTGCGATTTAGCGTATGTTTTTTTGAACATTAAAGAGATGAAAATTAAAGAGTTGATTTTTGCCGCAGCGATTTGCACGCTTGCCGGATGCGCCCCCAAAACGGACGCCACCCGCTCCGAAGCCCAAACTCAGTCTTCGGAAACAACGGACAGCACCCGGCTTCCCGACAATATGGAGTTGTGGACCGAACAGGCCGTGAACAAGGCGGTACAGGCTCGCCTGCGCTCCATTTACGCCGACGTGTTCGCCCGGTACTCCAAAGCCGAAACCGACCCCTCCGTCTTGAATCAAAACCCCGATTTCGAGTCCCGCTATATGTCTGCCTCCTACAATGAACTCTTCCGCAAGGTGAATGCCCTTGACGAACGCCTGGCGGAAAAAGGACTCGTCAGTTTTTTTGACTACGACCACTGGGTTTGCGGCCAAGATTTCCAAGGGCTCTCTATGCGTGTGGTTTCGGGCAAATGGCAGGGCGACGAGAGATATGATGCGCAGATAGTCGTGCGCAACTGCGGCACCGACCACCGCGTGCTCGTCCGTCTCGTTTTCGAGAATGGGGAGTGGAAAATCGACGACCTCCGCACCGACGGCGCCGCTTTGTCTGAAAAAGATGCCATGGCTCGTTATGTAGAGCGCAAAACATGCAATTGTCAACCCGTTAAAAAAGGGAATTACGGCATCGACAAGCGCAAGGCGCAGAAAGGCGTTTGGCGCACCCCGAGGCGGTGTTGCTCCTGCTTGCCGCCGTCGGAGGCAGTCTCGGCGCATGGCTGGGGATGAAGGCATTCCGCCACAAGACACAACACAAGAAATTCAAATACGGTGTGCCGGCACTGCTGGCCCTGCATGTGGTCCTGGCCGTCAGGGCCGTCGCAAGGTTGTCGCAGGTGCCGGTGCCGATAGGAGACTGCCGGTGACAGGCCGCCTCCTCCGTTGACTCGCGTGACGGGGACGGGTGTCCGTTTCAGGCTTTAACGACAAGCAGTTCACGGATGTCGGTCAGATAGTTGGGGCTGCGGCGTTCGCATTTCGACTTCCACGTCTGTCCGTTGCCGCCCTCTATGGCGAGGTGGAGGGTTTTGAGGCCGTAGCGGTGGTTGATGTCGTCCATGGTTTGCATCAGGCACGACCGTTCGGGGCGGTTGTGTACGGGGTCGAAGAGGGCGAGTTGCATCGAGTTGTCCGGCTCTATGTCGCTCAAAATGACGCCTGCTTTCTTGTACAGGATATTGTCTCGGAAAATGGCGGCGAGCGCTTGGAGGGCCGTGTCGGCAATTTCCATCGTGTCGTTTGTAGGCATCGGCAGGGGCAGGGTAGCGGCATTGCTGTATTGCGGCAGGTCCTCGCGGAAGCGGTTGCTGGCGATGAACACCGTGACGGTGCGTGCCCGGGCGGCCTGTCCTCTCAGTTTGTTGGCGCAGCCGGAGGCAAAAGTGGCCACGGCCGCCCGCAGTGAGGCAAGGTCGCCCGCGGGCTCGCCGAAGCTGCGGCTGGTGCAGATGCTCTTGTTGCGCAAAACCTCCGAAGTGTCAATGCAGGGGGTGCCGTTCAGCTCGAGCCACGTCTGCAGGCCGGGTTTGGTCAAGTGTGCCCGCACCCACTGCCGGCTTTTGTCGGCAAACTCCAGCGGCGTGCGTATGCCGAGGCACTGCAGTTTCTCCAGCGTATGCCGCCCGATGCCCCACACGTCGGCAAGGTCGAACAGGTGCAGCGCCTTGCGCCGTTTCTCGTCCGTGTCGATCATGCAGACCCCGCGGTAGCCCTTGTACTGTTTGGCGAACTTGCTTCCCATCTTGGCCAGTGTCTTGGTAGGCGCGATGCCGACGCTCACGGGGATGTCGGTCCACAGCCGTATGCGCGCCGCCGTGTCGCGCATCAACGCCTCCACGTCGTGCAGGCTCGCGTAGCCCGAAAGGTCGCAGAAGCTCTCGTCGATGCTGTAGTTCTCCACGCGGTGTATGCTTTTGCGCAAGATGGCGGTCACCCGCCGGCTCATGGCGGCATAGAGGTACATGTTGGAGGAGAACACCGTCACGCCGTGGCGTTCCACAAGGTCCTGCACCTTGAACAGCGGGTCGCCGCGGTGCAGTCCGGCGCGCTTGGCCTCGGGGGTCAAGGCCACGATGCAGCCGTCGTTGCTCGACAGCACGACAACGGGTTTCCCATCCAGACCGGGATGGAAGGCCTTCTCCACCGAGCAGAAGAAACTGTTGCAGTCAACCAGTGCGAACATCCGCGCGTGTTTTCAGCCTCGCGGCTTGTGGATAATGTAAGTGACTGTGCCCCAGATGCTGAAAGTGTCCTCCTCCGTCACCCTGATTTCGGGATAGTCGGGGTTGGCGGGCACGAGCCAGCCCTCGTTGCCGCGTTTCACGAAGCGTTTGAGCGTATAGCTGCCGTTGAGTTCGCACACGGCCACCTCAGCCGGGCCAGGCGTGCGGCGGCTTTTGTCCACAATGATGATGTCGCCGTCGCAGATGCCGGCATCTATCATAGAGTCGCCGTCCACGCGGATCAGGTAGCTGGCCTCGGGGTGTGGACAGAGCAGCTGCAGCAGTTCCACGTCCTGGCTCTTCTCGTCATTGTCGAGCGGCACGGGGAAGCCCGCCTTGATGCCGAGGTCGAAGTAGGGGAGATGCAGTCCCCGCACGGCCGTGGCGGGGCAAGCCTCGCCATGGTTTCCGGCCACGGCACCCAGAATGCACGCCTTGATAAACTCCGTTCTGTTCTCCTGGCCGTCAAGGAGTTGTGCCATCGAAGCCGGGGCGCGAAACGTATAGAGCTTGCTGCCCGTGGCGGGACGTCCGGCTCCGGCACGCCTGCCGCCTCTGCCGTCCGCCCCCTTTGTGTTTTCAAAATCCTTTGCCATAGTAGTGTCGTATCAGGCCGCAAAGGTACGTTTTTTTTGAATAGCGTAATACGTTTTCAAAAACAGCCTCACGGCTACCGCACGAATTTAGAATGTAGACGTATAAGTTCAACTTAGAAAGGGAAAAAACGAACGGCACGCGTACTGCCGCCCGGGATTTTCGCTATCTTTGCACCGTTGAATTAACAACCAAGGTTAAAGTGAACAGAACAGCAAAACTATTGAAAACGAAAAAAGGGGAGGGGATTTTTTTACAACCGCCAGTTTGTCTGGCAATGAAACCATCATAGAATATGAACATCGAGGAAGAATATGACTATTTTTTAGAAAATTGCGCAAATTATAGCGATAAGACTCAGAAAAGTTACAAAGATTTTAAACGCATCAACGAAACTGCTGCAAAAATCCTAAAACAAGAATCGTTTGACATTTATTCCATTACAGATAATAAATACATGTCCGAACTTATCAAGCAATTAGAACAAGATAATGACTTTAAAGAATACAACGAGAAAGGGAAAAATCAATACTCAAATGCACTGAAAAATTACTTGTCTTTCTTGAACGCAAAACATTTTTTTTCATCATCACATACATCCATTCCCAACAACCTCATCATTCTCCCTCTCCAGCAAATCTTCTACGGTGCTCCTGGCACCGGCAAGTCGCACACGATAAAGGAGCAAACGGAAGGGAAAGATGTAATACGTACCACATTTCACCCAGACACTGACTATTCAACTTTTGTAGGTGCTTACAAGCCGACAACGAAGTCCTTCCCTGTTACCACAGTGATTGGCACAAAGGCTGTGGCTGTGGAGGACAAGGACGGCAAGGAAATGACCGAGGACAAAATCATCTATGAGTTTGTCCCCCAAGCATTCTTACAAGCATACGTTGCTGCATGGCAAAAGTTTGATAAGGCAAACGACATAAGCCAGCCCAAAGAAGAATATCTCGTCATTGAGGAAATCAACCGAGGCAACTGTGCGCAGATATTCGGTGACCTTTTCCAGCTTCTCGACCGTGGCGATGGAGGTTTCTCTGAATATCCCATCAAGGCGGATGCCGATATGAAGAAGTATCTGCAAAAGGCGCTGAAGGGGACAGACCTGAACTCCATAAGCGATGCCCTCGACAGTCTGTTTAATGGCGAGAATGTTGCCCGTCAGGTGATGAACGGAGATATCCTCCTGCTGCCCTGCAACCTCTACATTTGGGCAACGATGAATACCAGCGACCAGAGCCTTTTCCCGATAGACTCTGCCTTCAAGCGCCGTTGGGACTGGCAGTATGTGCCTATCAGCGATGCCGGAAAGAATTGGATTATCCGTGTGAACGGAAAGGACTACGACTGGTGGGAATTTCTCGAAGCAATTAATAAACGCATCTATGACGCAACTTTCTCTGAAGACAAGAAACTGGGCTATTTCTTCTGCAAGGCAAACAGCGACGGCGTGATAGACGCCGAGAAGTTTGTGAGCAAGGTGGTGTTCTACCTGTGGAACGACGTGTTCAAAGACATGGAGTTTGAGGGCGATGCCTTTAAGGACGGCGAGAACGGCAAGCTCTCGTTCGACAAGTTCTACACGGTGGAAGGCAACAAAACCAAGGTGGTCAGCGACAAAGTGGAAGTGTTCCTGAAGAACCTTGGGCTGGAGCCTGTTGGAGACGATGAAGAATATACAGGGCAAGAAGATAATAATGAGAGTTCGGAGAAGGACCAATCCACTTGGAGCGAAACAGAATTAAAGAGATACGAGTTTTGGGAAAAATTCTTCAATCATAGCCAACAGAACGTTGAATTCAACACGTACTTCGGTGGTGTAAAAGCAAGCAAAGAACATTATAAGAAATTCTCTATCAAAGGTAAAGGTACAGGCGACTTTTATCTTGTAGCTCTCCAGCAACGTAAGAAAAAAGCCGCTGAGGTACAGATTTACTTTCCTAAGACTAACAATACATACAATCGTTTGCTCGATCACAAAACTGAGATTGAGCAAGAGATGGGCATCACTTATACATGGAAAGAACCGTCAAAATATAACTACAGAGCCATTTGTGAGTATATGCGTAACGTAGATTATGAAAATGAAGACAATTGGATTTCTATCTTCAAATTCTTTATCGAAAGTCTGCTCTGTATGAGAACCGTTTTGGACAATTACGCAAAATAATAACCCATGCGCATACTCATAGAAGAATACCAATACGACGCAGCCGACGTTCG
>CAVIJD010000012.1:0-48812 GCA_963643165.1 bacterium
AGAGGGCGAAAGCGGGCTGCCGCAGGCAGTCTGCTCCATAACCGGCGGTGGAGCGACCGCAAGGGAGCGGAACCGTCGGCTGCGACGCGCCCACGCCCTATGGGCCCTCGAAGAGGGCCAACATCAACGTCCAGGTCGGAAATCGCAGACTTCGCCAAGTACAAGCAGAAGTTTTTCGAGAAGTACATCGACCTTCCCAATGGCCTGCCGCATCCCGTCCCACGGCTACCGCACGAATTTAGAATGTAGAGCGTTACGCCTCACACATTCCTCATTCCTCATTCCTCATTCCCAATTAAGTCTTACGTCAGTCCCGGTCTTCGAGCCAGATGACATCGCCGTCGAGGGGACAGCCGTTGTCGTCAGGGGTCACGCCGAGGGCACGGGCCACCTTTTCGGGGCCGGAGGTCATGTCGGAGGAGGCCTGCCGACTGCCGCAGCGCGACAGCATCAGTTCCTCGCCGTGGGTCGGAATGATGCCCCGCACCAAGACGGCGTCGGGCACGTCAGCCTCATTGGTGACGAAGTGCAGCATATCGCGGTTGCCGTCGCACCGACAGACATACGCCACCCCACCCTCATGGTACATCATCTCGTTGCAAGGGGTGTGCAGGCCGGCAGCACCTTTGCAGGCTTCCACCTCCGAGATGATGCCGCCCGCAATCTGACCCTCTTTCAGGGTGAAGAGATATTTGCCCAGCAAGTCTCGGGCAATTGCCGACACGTCGTGTCCCAAAAAATACGATTTTTGCAGTCGCTTCATTTCACAGGAAAAACAAGGCTGCAAAACAACAAAAAAAACGGAGAACTGCAACGCAAAGCGTCGCAGTTCGTCAACAGAAAGAACATACCGCACTATGTCCGAGAAAGAACGACAACTGATAAAAGGGTGTATGGAGGGCGACAAGGCAAGCCAGAAGCAGCTCTATTTGGAGTACGGTCCCGCCATACGGGGCATCTGCCTGCGGTATGCCGCCTCGCCGGAGGAGGCCGACGACCTCTTCCACGACACGTTCCTGTTCATCTTGGTCAACTTCCGCCGTTTCGAGAACATCACCTCGCTGCAGGCATGGCTTCGCCGCATTGCCATAAACAAGGCCATCGACCATTACCGCAAATGCCGCCGCATCCGGCAGGTGCCCCTCGAGGACCTGCCCTCCGAGCCCGCCGCCATAAACGGCAAGACCGACGAGAAGACCCTCTCGATGGACAAGCTCGTGACTTTCATCAACGAACTGCCCGACAAGTACCGCGTGGCTTTCAACCTGTATGTCATCGACGGCATGGACTATGACGACATCGTGGCGAAGATGGGCGAGACCCCCACGAATGCGCGGACGCTGGTGTTCAGGGCCCGCAACATCCTACAACAGAAGATAAAACACTATTTGAATCACGAAGAATTCGATATATGAACAACAAGAATTTGAAAGAACAGTTTGAGACTTTCCGTCCGTCCGTTGACGAGGCGGGATGGGAACGTCTTGACCGTGACCCTGCCCTGAGGCGCAACCGTCGCTGGCGCAAGCTGCGCAAGTTCCTGCCCCTCGGCGCGGCCTGCGTCACCATAGCCGCCGTGGCAGTAGTCGTGTGCATAGCCCTGCCGCGCACCGAGCATGCGGCGTCCACCGAATGCCACACCCCGCCGCCCACGCCGTCTGCCCCCATGACAACCGCAGCCGCTGACCACCCGGCCACGGCTCAACCTGTCCGCCCAAGTGCCGAGGCCGCCGTGCCCACTCGCGAAAGCAACATCGCCGCGACCGCTCCGGCACAAGCCGCCACGGAGAACAACAGCCGCGGCACGGCGGCCCTGACTGCCGACAGAAGCACGGGACACGTCAGTCCCAAGCCGCTGCCGCCCGTCCCGACGGTAAGCCCGCTGAGCCCGCTGCCGCCGCTGCGCCTCGCCGAGCTGGAACCTAAAGCAGCCGACACGGACATCGAGGATAGCGGCACCGACACCGTCGAACCGGCACCGACACCTGCCACCGAGCCGGCGCGGCTGTTCCTCGCCCCCAACGCCTTCACCCCCAACAACGACGGTATCAACGACCTTTTCCTGCTGCAGTGCAACGAACCCTGCACCCTCTTTGAACTCGACATCTACACCCGCAACGGCGAAAACGTGTTCAACACCAAACACATCGACCAAGGATGGAACGGCAAACGCCTCGACAGCGGCGACCCGCTGCCGCAAGCCGTGTATGTGTATGTGGTGAAATACCGCACCGCCGACGGCAAGTCGGGCTCCGAACATGGTCAAATACTACTCATCCGATAAAATCATGCAAAACTTAGACAGAACCATCCCTCCCCTGCTCCACCCCGTCACAGACCTCAGACTCGCCGCCCCACGGCAACGGACACTGCCCAACGGCATCCCCGCGTTTCTGTTCGACAACAACCAGTTGGATCTCATCCACATCATCGTCTCCATACGCACGGGCATCCTCTATGAGCAGACCAAGCACAGCGCCCTTTTCGCCTACACACTCCTGAAAGAGAGTTCGCCCGACCGCACCGCCGAGGAGATGTCAGCGTTCATGGACTTCTACGGCGCCTATCTCACCGTGTCGGAGACCCTCGACAAGACCACGATGCTCCTCACCGTGCCCAAGCGCAACGTATCCACGGTGCTGCCTGCGGTATTCCGCTGCATGACCTCTCCGCACTACCGGGAGGAGAACCTCGAGCGTTACAAGCAGCTCAAGATCAAAGACCTCGAATACAACTCACAAAAAAGCGACGTGCGCAACACCCAACTGATGCTCCACACCATGTTCGGCGACGGGCATACCGCAGGGCAGTTCTCCACGCGCGAGAATCTGCAGGCCGTCACGACAGGAGACATAGAGGCGTTTCACCGCTACACCTTCATCGCCGAGAACCTGAGCCTCTTCGTCACGGGCAATTTAGACGGCGGCACCGAAGCGTGCATCTGCGACCTGTTTGCCCAAGTGCGTCAAGGGCAAGCGGCCCTGCCCTTGACGCACATCACGATGCCTGCCGACCACACCCCCGTCATCGCCGAAGCGATGGAGGGAAGCGTGCAGTCGTCCATCACGCTCTGCATGCCGTGCATCGGCTATGCGCACCCCGACCGGCAGGGGTTCTCCATCCTCTCCACCGTGCTGGGCGGCTACTTCGGCTCACGACTGATGCAGAACCTGCGGGAACGGAACGGCTACACCTACGGCGTGTCGTCGGGCTCGGTTTATTTCGGCAGCCAGTCGCTGTTCATCTTCAACAGCGACGTCAACGCGGCACACACCCAAGACGCCATCGACGCTTGCATAGAAGAGACCGAACGCCTGCGGCAAGAGCCCGTGTGCGACGAAGAGCTGGAGTCGGCGCGCAGTTATCTTTTGGGCGAGATGCTCCGCGGCGTTGAAAACTCCGTGTCGTACACCAAAAAATATACCTTCTGGCACCATCACGGCACCGACGAGCGCGAATTTTCCGAAACCATCCGCCTGATACGGAGCATCACGGCAAAACAACTGCAAAATTTAGCCCAAAAGTATTTCGAAAGCAATAATTTCACGAAAATCGTCGTTGGAAAAACCGACAACATCAAATCGCTATGAAGAGAACACTCGCCCTGCTCGGTTCCTTTCTCCTGCTCTTGCAGGCTTATGCCGTAGAACCGCCCATTCTGCAGTGCATAAAGCCCGTGACAAACAACACGCAGTTGGAGGTCTCGTGGACCTGGGCCAATCCGGGCAACGTCGGTTCCGACATCTACGACATCTACATCAATGGCGCCAAAGCCGCCACGCTCAACCAGTCGGCAGCCGTAATTGTCGGCAACACGCGGATCGCGCTCACCTCCACGGCCGAGACCTACTCGTGTCACATCATCGCCAAGAACGGCAGCGGCACCGACAGTGTAAGGTCAAACTCGCTCACCACCTTGAGCCTCACCGTCACCCCTCGCACCATTGACGGCCGTGACAGCAGCGGCGCGCTCCTCACCTGGCCCGCGCTCACCGGCGGCACCATGAGCGCGACGTGGGACTCTTGCTATTGCGTCTATAAAAAGCGGGAGTTTGAGGAGGACTTCGACTACCGGATGCCCTTGGCCTCCATTCCCTTCTCCAACACCGCCCCCTCGTTCCTGGACACCTCCGATGTGTGCAACCGCAACATCTCCTACCAGATCGGCATCACCAACCATATCAGCACCTCAGGCAGCAATGCCTGCTACTTCACCTCGAAGATCAAGAGCATCAAACTTTACGACAACATCAAGCCCCTGGTGCCGACACTCGACAGCGTTTCGGTGACAGAGGAGAACACGGTATTGTTGGGATTTCACACCACAGAGTTTTACATGTGGGCCTATATCGTCTATCAGGACGACGGCATCGGCGGCGGCGAGTACCTGGACACGGTCTTCAACGCCACACATTGGACCGACCGCGGGCTCAACCCCTCCGCGGAACAGCGAGGATACAAGATTGCCGTCCTCGACTCCTGCAACAACTGCTCCAACATGACCGAAGAGCCGCAGTCGAACATGGTGTTGGCCTCACCCGCCACAGACGCCTGCCGCAAGAGCGCGCAGCTGCATTGGGGACGGTATGCCAACCTCTCCGGCGGCCTTCGGGAATACCGCATCTTCCTCAGCACGGACGGCGGCGCCACATACCGCCACGCCGGCACCACCGCGACACCCGAGTTCACGCTCGAGAACCTTGAGACGGGCACTGAATACCGCGCCTTCGTGCGCGCCGTGAACCAAGACAGCAGCATCACCGCAAGCAGCAACCGCGTGAACTTCCGCATCGAAAATGAGGACACCCCCGACGAAACCTACATACGCGCCGTGTCCGTCACCGACAATGCCTACATCACCGTCAAGGTACACACCACCGGCGATGAATATCCGTTCGAGAAACTGGTGCTGCAACGAAGCGACGACGGCGTCAACTTCGTACCACTCGCCGAACTGCCCTACCACAACGGCGCAGCGTACGAGTTCAAGGACTCCACTGCCGACTTCGCCTCGAAAGTCTATTACTACCGCACCTGTGTCATCAGCAGCGACTGCGGCATGGAATCCGGCATCTCCAACATATCGCACAACATCCTGCTGACAGGCACGACAGACGCGGCGCACCAATGCAACCTCGAATGGCAAGGCTATGAGGGCTGGGACGGCGAAGTGAGCCATTACGAAGTGATGTTGAAAACCGAATACGAGGACAGCTTCCTGCAACTGACGGGCGACTTGCCGCCACTGCCCCGCAACGCCTACACCGACAACGTGGCCGAGATGTCTGAAACCGGCTCCAAGTTCACCTACTGCATCGTTGCCAGGGAAAGCCCCGACAACTTCGGCTTTGAAGAGAGCAGCGCCTCCAACTATCTCACCTTGCAGCAAGCGTCCACCATCATCATGCCCAACGCTTTCACGCCCAACTATGACGGGCTCAATGAAGTCTTCAGGCCTGTCAACGCCTTCGTGTCCAGCGAACGCTATGCGTTCACCATCATCTCGCGGTTCGGCAAGACCGTGTTCCGCACCAACGACCCCGCATCGGGCTGGGACGGCAACAACATGGACGGCACCCATGCGCCCGCAGGGGTCTATGTTTACATCATCGACTATATGGATGCGCAGGGCGGCATGCGGCAACTCAGAGGCAGCGTCACCCTGCTGCGGTAGGCGGCATTTCCCCTATCTGACCTTTATCTTTTGCCCGATAGAGAGGATGCTTGTCTCCTTTATTCTGTTGAGCTGGCACAGTCTGGCCACCGTGGTGTGATAACGGCGGGCTATGGCCGACAACGTGTCGCCTTGCTTTACCTTGTGATACTGCGGGGCCGGGGCGGGGGTTGTCTCCGCGCTCTTGCTTTGCGGGACGGCGGTCGCCGTAGTGTCGTTAGAGCTCTGGCCGGAGGCGTCCGTAACTATGCGCTTGTTCGGTTCCAAGACAACAATCGTATTGGCCTTGCGGTCGATATTCTGGTACGCCGTGTTCAGCGTGGCCACCGAGATGGGAATGTCCTTGTTGACCGTTCGCGGCGTGTCGGCCTTAGAGTGGCTGAAGAGCCATTCGTACGTCTGCGGCAGATAGAACATCTTGGCCAACTGACCGTGGTTGACGCCTTTCAGCTTGTCGAAGCGCAGCAAGTCGGTACTTCCGCAGCTTTTCATGTCGTTCACAATGCGTTGCGAGCAAGAGACGGACACCGCGCGGTCAGCGGTCCCGTGAATAATCCAAAGCGGCACACTGTTGAGGCCGCAATGGCTTTTGAGGTTGCTGCCGCCGCACAGCGCCATAGCCGCGGCCACGCGCTCGGGATAGGTTGCCACATACTCAAATGTGCCATAGCCGCCAAGACTCATGCCGATGACGTAAATGCGGTTGGTGTCCATATCATAATGGGCCTGCACCCAGTCGAGCACATTGTTGATCTTGAGCGGTTTCCAGGGTCCGCCGGGGTTCTGCGGGGCCACAATCAGCGCATTGATGGTCCGTCCCATCGAAAGAGCATCCAAGCAGCCATATTTGCGGACCCTGTTCAGGTCGTTGCCGCAAAGACTGTTGCCATGCAGGAAAAGCACCACGGGTGTCTTTTCTTTGGTTTCTTCGTAGGTTTCGGGCACTGAAAGCCAGAAATTGTAGCCGTTATTGACCACTTGGCGGTGTGGTATAAACTCATACTCCTTTTGGGAGAATGCCGTCGTCCCCGACAAAAGCAGCAGAGACAGCAGCAGTATATGTTTTCTTTTCATCAATTTTCAAATTCAGGTTCTATGGCTGACGGCTTCGCAAAGTTGCCGGTACCATTCCTTGCCGAACCTTTGTTCAAGCGGTGTCTGGAGGAAACGGTAAACAGGCAACGACAGTTCTTTCCCTTTTCGGCAGGCGGAGGCACAGATGTCCCAATGATGGTAATTCAGCGCGATGTATTTGCCCACCTTGCTCTCCCTGACAGGATAAAGGAAACACGACACCGGTTTCCGGAACGGGATTTCGCCTTTCAGGAAAGCCGTCTCTATTGCGCATTTGCAGATGCCGTCTTCAAAGAACGAAAACGCACACGCGGCGTTGTGCGGCATCAGCGGGGTCGCAAATTCCCCATTGTCAAACACAAAGGTGTCGCCGTTCTGTTCAATCACGGCAACACCTTCGCGGGTCATGTATTTTTTGAATATCGGGTAGTTCTCGTCCAGGTCGGCGGGCTCTTCGGGAGTCAGCGGCGCACCCGCGTCGCCCTCCACGCAGCAAGTTCCCCGGCATTCGGACAAGTCGCAGCAAAAGCACTTGTCAACAAGTTCGTCCGAGACGAGAACATTCCCTACAATGAGCATTATTCTTATTTAAGACGTTTGAACTGGCAGGTGAAATGACGCATCAGTTCTGCTTCCCACGTAATCTCGAGTCCGCGAGTTATGCTTTCGCGGCGGTCAAACACGTTCTTGAGGGATGCTGCGATCACATCCATGTGGTTGTTCGTGTAAACACGGCGAGGGATGCAGAGACGTACGAAGTCAAGTCCGCCGAAACGGTTCTCGCGGGTCACGGGGTCTCTGTCGGCCAGCACATAGCCGATTTCGCAAGCGCGGATACCCGACTCGAGGTAAAGTTCGCAGGTGAGGGTCTGGGCGGGGAACTCCTCTTTGGGCACGTGGGTCAAAACCTTGTCAGCATCCACAAAGATGGCGTGTCCACCGGCGGGGCGCTGGTAAGGGATGCCGTACTCATCGAGTTTGCCGGCCAGGTACTCCACTTGTTTCACGCGGGTCTCCACCATCGTGAACTCCAGGTTCTCGCGCAAGCCCACAGCCAGAGCGTCCATGTCACGGCCGTTCATGCCGCCGTAGGTCAGGAAGCCCTCAAACGGGATGCAGAACATCTTGGCGCCTTCGTACCACTCTTGCTTCCTGGTGGCGATGAAGCCGCCCATGTTGACCAGACCGTCTTTCTTGGCAGACATCGTCATGCCGTCGGCATAGCTGAACATCTCCTTGGCGATCTCGGCCAACGTCTTGTTCTCGTATCCTTTCTCGCGGGTCTTGATGAAATAGGAGTTCTCGATGAAACGGGCAGAGTCGATGTTTACAGGCACGCCGTATTTATGACAGAGCTCGCAAGTCTCGCGGATGTTCTGCATGCTGACCGGCTGGCCGCCTACCGTGTTGTTGGTGACCGTAAGGACCATAAAGGGCACGTTGCCCTTGTTCTCTTTCAGCACCTTCTCGAGTTTCTCAAGGCTTACATTTCCCTTGAAAGGCATTTCAAGCTGGGTGTCGTGGGCCTCGTCGCAGGTGACGTCGATGGCGAATGCCTTGCGGCTCTCGATGTGACCCTTCGTGGTGTCAAAATGGGCGTTGCCCGGCACAATGTTGCCCGGCTTCACCAGATAAGAGAACAGCACATTCTCGGCGGCACGGCCCTGGTGTGTCGGTATCACATAGTCGAAACCTGTGATTTCGGTAATCGTGTCTTTCATGTGGGTAAAGCTGCGAGCGCCGGCATAACTCTCGTCGCCCATCATCATGGCAGCCCATTGACGGTCGCTCATGGCGCCGGTTCCGGAGTCCGTGCAAAGGTCGATATAGACTTGGTCGGACTTCAGCATGAAAATGTTGTTGTGGGCTTCAGCAAGCCACTTCTCGCGTTCTTCTCTTGTGGACTTCTTGATGGGTTCTACCATCTTGATTTTCCACGCTTCTGCAAAAGGTATTTCCATATTTTTTTGATTTTATTTGATTATTATATTATGGATTATTTTTGGTCAAAATTCTCCGTGCGCACCAACTTCTCTTTCTCATCATAGAATTTCCAAACGCCGACGCGCTTGCCCTCCTTGTAATGGCCGGTGTAATAGACGCTCCCGTTCTCGTAATACACGGCATAGACACCGTCGGGCTGGCCGTTGCGGTAGTGGGCCATCGTCTGCACATTGCCGTTCTTATGGTAAGCGTACCAAAGCCCGTCGCGTTCGTTGTTCTTGATATTGCCGTCGATATAGACTTTCTCGTCGGGATAATAATGCGTCTCGTGGACCTTCACATTCGTAGGCTGGCCAAGGCTGTCCTTCTCGTAGTAGAACACATCGCGGGGCTGTTCATTCTCGTATGAGACGATGTCCTTTTTGTAATAGAGCGAGTCGGCGAACTCAATAGGCGGGAAAACGTGCAACGCGGCCAATTCGCCGGAAACTTGTTCTTGCGGCGAATTGTCCTCGGCGGCCTTGCGCGACACAAGCGTCGCAATCAGCCATGCCAGAAGGGCGGCTGCCACGACTGCCGCAACGACAATCACGGCGACTACCCGTTTCCTCTTTTTCGGATCAGTCTGTTTTGTTGTCATTTCTTCTTTTTCTTAAAGGGCTTGTTCAGTTCGTCGAGCACCTCGGCGGTAATGTCCTTGGTGGGGTCGGCGCAAATCATCTGTCCGCCGTTGCCGTATGAGAACACAAACGAGGCGTTGTATTTTGCGTTCACGCGCAACGTGGCCGCCGTTAGCGAATCTTGAATCTGGCTCATTGCGGCGGTATAGCGGGCCTCGAGCGACTCCACAGCCTGGGCATAATCGTTCTGCAAGGCCTGGCTTTCCTGCTGGAGGGAGGCCTCCGCATACTGTGCCTGCTGAGCCGTAAGTTGCCCCGTCTGCACATTGCGTTGGTAATTGGCCAATTTCGTCTCCAGCGCTTTCTGGCGGTTCTGGAAAAGGACGGCCTGTTTCTGCTTCTCAGCCTCTATGCTGTCCGTCAGCAACGAGACCATCTCATAACCCGTATTGATGGAGTCGATGTTCACATAGACAATGTCGCCGTTGCCGGGAGTCACATTCACGGCGGCCGCGCCGTTCGACTTCTTGCCTCCCGTGAAGTGCAGAATAAACAGCACTATGACGGCTGCGAGTGTGACCACATGGCAAATGATGCCGACCTTGCAGCCACACTTGCACTTTTTAGTGTGACAAGATTTCTCTTCCATTTCAAAAACAGGTTCGTTCTCCTGTACTTGATTCTCCTGATAATTATCCATAATAATTCTTTATTGTTCGTTATTGTTCTAAAAAAATAAATCAATTTCCCACGTCTGACAGATACTTGATACGCATGATACGTATCTCCTCCATCGTATATTCGTCCTCGCCCAGCTCGCGCAAGGCCAGATCTACAGAGTCGGATTCCGCATTGGCGAAATAGTCCAGTATCTCTTCCTGGTGATACGGCTCAATCTCTTCGTCGATATAGTAGCCGATGTCAATCTTCGTTCCGGAGGAGACTATCATCTCTATTTCGGTCAGCAATTCGTTCATGTCAAGCCCTTTGGCGATGGCGATGTCCTCGAAACTCAACTTGCGGTCGATGCTCTGGATGATGAAAACCTTGATGGCCGACTTCTTGACGACGGAGCGGACGACAAAGTCCTGGGGACGCTCTATCTCGTTGTCATCCACATACTTCTTAATCAGTTCAATGAAACGCTTTCCATACTTCTGCGCCTTGCCCATGCCCACGCCGGAGATGTGGGTCATCTCTTCCATCGTCGTGGGGTACTGGATGCACATGTCTTCAAGCGAGGGGTCTTGGAAAATCACGAACGGCGGGATGTTCTCGGAGCGGGATATGTCTTTGCGGAGGTCTTTGAGCAGGCTGAACAAGGTCTTGTCGAAAGCGTCTTCAACGCCACCCACCACAGGGTTTTCCATGCTGTCGTCGCTTTCATCCCCCTCTTTCACCGGCTTGATGGTCTGGATGGAATAAGGGTTGACCATATAATTCTCTCCTTTCGGGGTGATTTTGAGCAGGCCGTAGTTTTCAACGTCCTTGACGACAAGGTCGTCGAAGATGGCGAGCCGCACGATGTTGGACCAGAATTTGGCGTCATACTCTTGGCCCTCACCGAACTGCTTGAGTTTGTTGTGTTTGAACTTCACGATGGAGGTGGTCTTGTTGCCGGTGATGATATCGACAATCTGTTCCTCCTTGAACTGCTGCTTCACCGTCTGGATCACGTCGAGCACCAGCAGAACCTGTTCCGAAGCGTTCATCTTGGCCTTGGGGTGATTGCAGTTGTCGCAGTTGTGGCAGTTCTCCTCGTTATAGCTTTCGCCGAAATAGTGAAGCAAGTGTTTGCGGCGGCAACTGGTGGTTTCCGCGTACGCGGCAGTTTCGGCAAGCAGTTCCTTCACGATTTCCTGTTCGGCCACGGCCTTCTTGTTGGAGAATTTCTCGAGTTTGTGCAGGTCCTTGTAGTCATAGAAGGCGATGCAGAGTCCCTCGCCGTCATCACGGCCGGCGCGTCCGGTCTCCTGATAGTAGCCCTCCAGACTCTTGGGCATATCGTAATGTATCACATAGCGGACGTCGGGCTTGTCGATGCCCATGCCGAAAGCGATGGTGGCGACAATGACATCCACCTTCTCCATCAGGAAGTCGTCCTGGTTCTGCACACGCGTCTTGGAGTCAAGGCCGGCATGGTAGGGCAACGCCTTGATCTGGTTGGCCTGCAGGAAAGTGGCAAGTTCCTCCACCTTTTTGCGGCTCAGACAGTAAATGATGCCCGACTTTCCGGGATGGCTGTTGATGAACTTCACCACATCCTTGTCCACGTCTTTCGTCTTCTCGCGGATCTCATAATAGAGGTTCGGACGGTTGAAGGAGGAGATGAACACCTCTGCCTTGAGCATGCCTAAATTCTTCTGGATGTCGCTCTGCACTTTCGGCGTGGCCGTGGCCGTGAGCGCGATCACGGGCACTTTCTGCCCTATCTTGTCGATGATGGCTCTGATGCGGCGGTACTCGGGACGGAAATCGTGTCCCCATTCCGAGATGCAGTGCGCCTCGTCAATGGCATAGAAGGAGATGTTTATGTCTTGGAAGAAATGGACGTTTTCCTCTTTGGTCAGAGATTCGGGGGCCACATAGAGCAATTTCGTCTTGCCGGCGAGCAGGTCCTGACGCACCTCGTTGATTTCCTGTTTAGTAAGCGAGGAATTGAGGAAATGGGCAATGCCGTTTTCAGCGCCAAATCCGCGGATGGCATCCACCTGATTCTTCATCAAGGCAATAAGCGGTGATATGATGATAGCCGTACCCTCTTTCATCATGGCCGGAAGTTGGTAGCACATGGACTTTCCTCCGCCGGTAGGCATAATGACAAAACAGTCTTTCCCTTTCAGCAAAGCCTTGATCACTTTCAGCTGTTCACCCTTGAACTTATCAAAGCCGAAAACCGTTTTCAAGGTCTGGTGAATCTCCTTATCAGTAAAGTTTTTCATTCGTCAATAAAAGATTTAGGTTCTCAATTTCTAAGTGTTTGTTGAGTGGTTTCCCTGATTTTGGAAAACGGAAACAAAAATAAAAAAAATTCCGTGCCACTATACACATTCGCCCAAAATATTGAAATTAAAAAATGGCTTTCAATAGACGGCGTTTTTGGTCAGATATTTGGTCACATACGATTTCACGCCCTGCTCCAAGGGCGTAAAGGGGCGGCGATAACCGTTGCGCCGCATTTTAGTCATGTCCGCCTCCGTGAAATACTGGTATTTGTCGCGGATGTCGGCGGGGATGTCGATAAATTCGATATGCTGTTCAGCGTGCAGGGCGCGGAACACCGCGGTGGCGAGGGCCCAGAAAGAGCGTGCGTCGCCGGTGCCGAGGTTATAGATGCCGCTGGCGGGATGGTGCTGCAAAAACCAATAAAGCACCCGCACCACATCCTTGACGTAGATGAAGTCGCGGAGCTGCTTGCCGTCTTCATATTCGGGGTTGTGCGATCGGAAAAGCCGCACGCCGCCGTTCTCCTTAATTTGGTTGAACGAGTGGAATATCACCGAGGCCATCCGGCCTTTGTGGTACTCATTGGGGCCATAGACGTTGAAGAATTTGAAGCCATACCAGTACGGGGGCACAATGGTCTGTTTCAGTATCCACTTGTCAATCTCGTTCTTGGAACGTCCGTACGGGTTGAGCGGCTGAAGCATTGGGGAGAGTTTTTCATCATCTTTGTATCCCAACTCCCCGGCCCCGTAGGTGGCGGCTGAAGAGGCATACAGCAAAGGGACGCTGGTTCGGGATGCCAGATGCCAGATTCTGCGGGTAAACTCCACGTTCAGCTCTTCAAAGACGGCGTAGTCCATTTCGGTGGTGTCGGTGCGCGCCCCGAGGTGGACGATGGCGTCAATATGGCCGGCATTTTTCTCTGCCCAGTCAAAGAAATCATTGCGCTGTATCTTGTCGGCATACTGCTTGCCCTCCCAATTCCGGCGTTTTGCCTCTTTAGTGAAGTCGTCAACAAGGATGAGGTCTGAATGTCCCATCTCATTAAGTTTCGCACACATACAACTGCCGATGAAACCGGCTGCTCCAGTAACTATAATCATTTGTTGAATTTTGGCGCAAAATTAAAAAAAATGGAGTGTCGCAGGACACCCCATTTTGTATTTATCATGAAAAAGTTCAGTATTCTAAAATTCCCAAAGGTCGCTCTCGAACGAACGGAGTTTGTCGGTAATCCGTTCAGACTCGAGGCGCTGGTCTCTTGAATTGGCGATATAGTCGGCAATGTCACGGTCATAGACATTGGCCTCCTTGTAAATGAAACTGGTGAAGTCGCGTTTCCAGGTAAGCAAGTCGTCGAATGAAATGCGCTGGGCGTTGTTCTTGACATTATAGACTTCTTGTTTGGCAAGGAAAGGACGGAGCTCGTTGTAGTAGATGTAGCCTACCCTTTTCTTCATCATCACTCCCCGGACATCCTCTTCGCCGCTGCCCTCGTCGTCATAGGAGGAGGCACTCTGGCGTTCATGTTCGATGATAGGTTCGATTTCAAGAATCTGGACAAAGAAACGGGATGCCTGCTTGTCGAAGTACCAGATTTCCTTGACATTGTAGGAAATCACCTGTTTGGGTTCGTATTCGACAATCATCTCTTTCATGCCGATTTCCTCACCGGTTTCGAGGTCGATTTCCGGAATCTGGGACACTTCAGAGAGGTTTCCACGCAATTCGTCCCGTGAGAATGGAAGCGTACACATCTCGTCGGAATAGATGGGAAGCACGCCTTCGGTCTTTTCGGGATTCTGAACGTCCATCGCGTCGAAAATCACCTGCGAAAGACTTCTCCACGTACCCTTTGTTTCAGTGGGGAAATAGAGCGGGTGGTTGATCTTCTCGCGCAAGTCGATGGTTCTCCATACGGTATAGTAATACATCACGTCGGCCTGACGGATGGAAGGATAGGCAACGGGGTCGGAGAACTCGCCCACATCGACCTGTTCCCATGAGTACTCAACGGGCTTGCGAACCGGCTGGTTCATGGTGCTACCTGTAGTTTCTTCCTCTTCCTGTGCGAAGATAGAAAAGGAAGCTGCAAGGGCTAAAAATAACAAACTGAACTTTTTCATAATAAACGGTAGTTTTTAAAATTATCTGATACGAACAGAGAACTCGTCAAGTGTACGGGTACCTGCTTCTGAAGAAACCTTGATGTCGGTGAAATAGATCACGGTGTTGGCAGAAGCCTTCTTGATTTTGTTCTTGACAGTTTCGGAGAGTGCGCCGCCTTGGCAAGCGATGGCAGGGTCTTCCATACCTTTGCTGACGAAGATCACTCTGAAGGAGTTGACTTTCCATTTCAAGTCGTAGGCGAAGTCCTCACCCATAGTGGCACGGATGACAGGGTTGGCCGTGAGTTCTGCTTTGGCGCGTTTACCGCCGCGGATGCCGGCGCCGAGTACGGCACGGGGATCCGGGACTCTCTTGACGCGGAACGTGGTAGCGCCGAGGTTCTTGCTGGCAGCATCGCCCAACTTGGCCGAGACTGTAGCATTAACCGTCTTGCCGATCATGTTGGCGGGTACAGACACGTTGAATTTGCCGCCGCCGGCATTGGTTACGTTACAGCCGGGGAAAGAGACGCTCAACTTGCCCGGGTCAACAGGTGCGGAGACAGAAACCGGGTTTGCGATGCCTGCATAGAGCACGTTCATCTTTTCAGCAGCGATGGTAGCCGAAGGTTTCAGGACGGAATATTTGTCCTTGAAGCCGTAATATTTAGGCTGGCCGTTCGGGTCCATGATTTTGATGAGACCTGCATATTTCTGGTCGCCAGGGTTGCCGGCGGAAATTTTCAGTTTCACGATGCCGTTCTCGCCCTCCAACTTGGTGGCGGAAGCGATGCCGGCTTCGGTCAGCGTGTCGGCACCCATCTTGTAGTAAACCTCAGGGGTCTGTTTTGTATCGTATGCGGCCACGATGATGTCGGCCTCATAGCTGTCGCCGGAGAACACCATACGGGAATTAGGAATGGCACGGCCGGACACCTTGTCGAACTTGAAGTCGTCGGCGCTGATGGAAGACTTGAGATAGGCAAGCATGATAGACTCGGCATTGCGGATCTCACCGATTTCCTTGTTCAACAGCGTAACGGCGGCAGCGGCGATGATATGGTCGAAGTTATGTTCTTCCCAAGACTGCTCAAAACCGTCTTTCTTGTATTTCGTGTCAACGTCGAGACCGACCAAAGCGCTGATTCTCTCCTGGTCTGCGGGTCTTACCATCTTCAAGATGTTAGCCTTGTAAGCCGTGATCTTCTTCTTCATGGCAAGGGCATTGCCTTTGTTGATCATGAAGTCCGTAGGCTTGTCAAAGTTTTCCTTGGACTCCATCGTAGCGATAGTCTTAGCCTGTTTCACTTTCTTGCCGTCATCGGTTTTCACTTCAGCGAGCGTGTCACCGTCAACGTAGAGAATCAGGTCGCTTCTCAACTTCTCTATGTAATTGACAAGGTCAGTAGTCTCAGCTCTGAGTTTTTTGGCATTGACGTAAGCGTCGTGGATCTTAGCTTCGCCCAGAATCAGTTTTTGTTGTTCAAACCAGTTGTAGTCGTTGCCGTTCTGGATCGTAGTATTGCGCATACTTGTCTGCAGCGTGTCGTCAACCACGATGAAAGCATTGAGGATATCGGCGGATACGTTCAAGGCCAACATTGCGGTATAGACCAGATACATCATCTGGATCATTTTCTGTCTCGGGGTCTCCGGACAATTTGTTGCTCCCATTTTCTATAGAATTATTATTAGGTTAGGATTTAATTAAGAAAAATGATTTGGATGATTCAAAAATTACTTGCTGGGGTGAACGCCCATAGCTGCCAGCATGTTGCCGTAAATGGTGCTGAGAGAAGAGATGTTCTTGGTCAGTTTGTCCATTTCGGCCTTGTAGTTCGTCGTCTGCTCGTAAGCGGCGGTCAGCTGGTTCACGGCATTGGTGGCTTTCTTGAGGCTTTCGAGGTAAGCGGAAGAGGCGTTGCTGTCGGTCTCGAGGGAAGCGGCAACCTTGTCATATTTGAGGGTGAGGTTGCGCACAGACTCGGCGGCCTTGGTCATATTGCCGACAAAGTTGTCCGTAGCGACGGCGGCGTCAGAGACACCGGCGAGTTTCTTGGCATTGTCGCTGAGGTTTCTCATGCCGGTGGCGAGGCTTTCAATCAGTTCGGGACCGATCTTGGCTTCTTCGAGCATCTTGTCAAGCTGCTGTGTTGCGCTGGCACCCTGCATTTGTTTTTTCTTCTCTCTCTTCGTAGGTTCTGCAGGAGTCTCCTCGCCGGTGGCAAGTTCGGGATATACTAAAGACCAGTTGAACTCAACGTGAGGCGGTTCAAATGCGGACAGGAAGAAGATCACACTCTCCGTGAACATACCTACCATAAGCATGATGTTAGCGCCAGGCCAGTGCAGAATTTTGAACAATGCACCTACAATAACCACTGCGGCACCCCAACCATACAGTTTCGCCATAAAGTTCTTGTACCCGTTAGTTCTAACTAATCTGTTAATTGCGTTCATTTTTTAATTTAATTTAGATTGATTGATGATTAATAATAGTGATTTTTGATTTATTTCTAATAAACGTGAGAAGCGCTCTGCGTGGAGTTGTCACCTCTCTGGCGTCCCATGAAGGACTGCACGTTACGGAAGCCCACGTACGACTTACAGGTATCCTGGTACTCGTAGGATCTGGCGTAAACAGTCGTATAATAGCTGACATCCTTCCATGAACCGCCGCGGATGACCTTTCTCTTCTTTGCGGGAGAGTCGTCCTTGCGTGCATAATAAGTGTACTGCGGGTTCATGTCGTGCGTGAAGTTTGTAGCGGACTTGTCGAAAGCGTCCTCGCACCATTCGGCCACATTGCCGCTCATGTCAAACAGCCCCCAGTCGTTCGGGTAATAGTGAGCCACGATGCTCGGATAGAGGTTGTCGTCGGCGATGTAGTTGCCGCGTTGAGGCTTGAAATTGCTGAGGAAGCAGCCGTTGCTGTTGGTGGTGTAGGGACCGCCCCAAGGATAGGAAGCGAGGGAGTTGCCGCCGCGTGCGCCCCATTCCCATTCAGCCTCGGAGGGAAGTCTGAACTCATGTTCGTTGGCATATTCTTTCGTCGAAAGCCATGACATGCGGAGTTGTGTCCTCCAATAAGAGAAAGCCTTAGCCTGCTTCCAGCTGACACCGACCACGGGATAGTTGTCGTACTGCGGGTTAGAGAAATAGTTCAGCACCATGGGCTCGTTGTAAGAATAGACAAAGTCGTGGGCCCAGCAGAGCGTGTCGGGGTAGATGTTGACCACCTCGTGTTTGATGAAGCGCTGGTATCCTGTGCCGGCACTGCTCGGACGGTTGCAGTAGAGACCGCCGTAGTCAGAGGCCTCCTTGTCGAACTCCTTGGTAGAAGCGCCGAACTCCTCGGGGTTCTTCGGGTCGCGGTAATTCCGGTAGTCGTACCACCAATACTCGAAATTATACATTGACACGTTGGTCGAGTTGGGGCGGAAATGGTAGAACCTTGTGTTCACCTTATTGAAAAGCGGGCTGAGTGCGGCCTGGACCTCCTCATTGTCGGAATCCCACGGAATCTCTTCTTTCCAGTTGATGAGCTTAGGTTCAATCACCTCGCCCTCGTTCTCGCCACTCTCATATTTCTTATAGTGGCCGTACTTCTCGGCATCTTCGATCTCGGCATCTCCCAAAAGGACGTGGGCGATTGAATCGCGGACCCAATAGACAAACTGGCGGTACTCGTTGTTCGTGATTTCCGTTTCGTCCATCCAGAAAGCGGCGACGGTGACATTCTTTGACTGCTGAGTCAACGCGAACGGCACGTCCTGGTCGCCGCCACCCATCACGTAATGGCCTGTCGGGACATACACCATTCCGTACGGTTCGAGGTCAACGAAGTCAGGACGGTCCTTGACTCCGACCAGCTGGCCGTCTCCGCCGCTGTTGCAAGACGACAGCACGACCATCGTCACTGCGAGCATAATAACTAACCTTTTCATCTTTATCAAATTTATGTTTTTCTCTAACGTTGAATATGCTGATTTATTTTTCAGTACTGATTTTTATAGATGTAACGTGTTGATCCATAGCCCGAGAATATTTCCGGCTTGTATATGTCGAAGCAATACCGGACCATGACCTCAATGTCGCCGAAGCTGCGGTTCGGCCTGTAACCCAGCTTGTTGGCGGTGATGCCGTAACTGAGCGCAGCCTCCAATCCCTTGAGGTAGGCATTAGAGGAATTGTAGAACGGGCGCGCGCCGAAAATGAGGTTTATGTTGTCGTTGATACGGTAGCCCGCGCCGCCCCAGAATATGCCGTTGTACCTCACCAGTCCCATGATGTCAATCTGGTAAGTCTTGAAATCCGTCTTCACCATCGCGTAGGGCATCACCTCCCAGCTGGGGTTTGCCGGCACTATCCAGGTATAACCTCCGTGTACATACATCTGCGGGGTGCGGTTCACGGCGTTCTTCTCGCCCGAGACCCTCAAAGCGTGGTTTTTGTCGAATGCGCTGGCAATCTGCGTGAAACTGATGCCGGCATGCCATTGGTCACATTTGTACTGAACACCGAAGTTGAAGTCGAGGTCCATCGTCGATTCGCCGAGGTTGTCAATCACCGGGTCGCCCGTCTGGATGGGACGGAAACCGTCCTTCGAGATTGTCTGGTTGTAAAGCGAGGCCTGCAAGCCGATGCCAAGATGACCGCCCGCTATCCTCAACTTGTAGGAGTAACCGAGTTTGACGCCAATGTTGTTGTAATATCCAATCACGTCGTTGACCAGCGAAAAGCCGATCGAACCCTTCAGTTTCTTCAAGTATGACTCTATGTTTATGAGGACATCGTGCGGCGCCGTCTTGTCTTTCTTCAAAGAATCGCCGTTCGTGTAAACATCACTCCAACCCGTGTACTTGTTATTGTAAAGGGCGGTAAAGCATAACGTGTTGCTCTGTTCACCTATGGCTCCGGCATTGTAATACGAAGAAGCCCACGGGAAAAGCGTAAATTGCGCATCGTCCTGCGCATGGCAGACTTCCCCCGCAGAAAGGACAACCACAAGCAGAATTGCACATCGGATTATACGAGACCTTATAAGCATAATTCAGTTTTTAATTCCTTAAATAATTGTCTTACAACATGTTATTCAAAATTTTCCCGCTTCTATAACTTTAATTCAGTATATCTTTTACCATTCTTCAACAATTAAGTTACATGCTGTAATTACATTTCTTTTTTTTAAGCGCCAAAAATACGATTATTTTTTATTTACGATACCGTCCGGCGTTTTTTTTATTTTTCCGCCGCCTTCTCCACTTGTACGAGAACCCAAGGTTTCCGACGTCGTGCGGCGATTGACTATCGCTTGCGCAGACCCACCGCCTTCTCCATTTCGGCACAATCCGGTGTGAAATTCCTTATTTATTCTCTTTTTTTGAGTTTCTGGATGTATTGGCAAAACCGGCCGTCAAGGCTTGTCTCTCAAAACATGGCCTTGACCGTCATTGCGCCCGTGTGTACGGATTTGTTGCCCTGCGTCTTGCGGCCTTCATATTGTAGGGAGAGTTGCAGGTATTCGGTGACGGAGATGCGGCAGTCGCACTTCCACAACACATTCTGTCCCAGCGAAAGTCCGTTCGTCATCAGATAGGAGACGGTGTTGTTCTCCGGGATTTGGCCGCCGGCATAGACATACTGCAACGAGGAGGACACCGTGCCCCGTTCGGCGAACCGCCCCTCTGCTTGCAGCGACGCGCTGTGGGTCCAAAGCCGCTCCTCCCCCGTAAGGTTGTGCTGGCTGTCGTAACTATACTCCACCGACACGGTTACGGCATTGCGAAACTGGTACCGAAC
Organism: bacterium; assembly: GCA_963643165.1. Taxonomy (GTDB): domain Bacteria; phylum Bacteroidota; class Bacteroidia; order Bacteroidales; family WCHB1-69; genus F23-D06. The sequence goes on from CAVIJD010000012.1 coordinate 20,169, forward strand.
CTCCTCGCCCACCCTGTGCTGCGCTATCGTGTAGCACCGCGTGGACATCTGCTCAGAGCGGTTTCCCTTCTCTTGGTGCTCGTAGGTGGTCAGGAATGTGAGACTCTTCCCGGCGCGCCCTTTCAGCGCGACCTGCTGCAAGGAGACACTGTTTTGCTCAAAGCCATAATAAAGCAGGTTTTTGTTCTGATTCTCCTGCACCGTGAAGTCGAACGCGAACTTCGAGGCGCTGCTGTTAAACGAGAATGTGTTGCTGAACGACAAATTGCGGCTGACAAGTCCCGTGTCCGACACGTCTGCATAGAACGGATTGACGTTCGGGGCGGTCCTTTTCACGCCGGCCCTGAATGCGGCGGCATCCGAAAAGCGGGAGACAAACTTTTTGACCCCTTTGGCATTCCGCCAGACGGCCGCTGGCGACAAGCGCACACTTTGCGTAAATTTGCTGTTATAGGTGTTAATATAGTCCGTGCCTGAAAGCCACACTTTTACATATTCCGCGGCATCCTGGAAAGCCGAAATCTCGAATTCTTCAAGTTCCTCCACCCCATTGGCGTTGTAGTCGTTCCAGACATGCGTGCCCTGCCCTTTCGCCACCTTGATGAAGGTGTAGCTGCGGCGCAGTTCCATGCCGCTGCCGAGTTCGTAATAGGTGTTCAACGAGAGAAAATTGTGCCAAAACCGTCCCGAGTACTCGAGATTTCCCACATAATAATGCTCAGAAATGGGGGTTGACTCAGTTCGTTCGCGCTGGTTGCGGTAGGTGGCCTTTACGCCGAAATGCTGGTTGCGGACCCGGTCGAGCGAGCCTGTGACGCTGAGTTCGTCCAAGACGGTGTGGCGTGACAGGCTGTCGGCAGAGGGCTGAAAGTCGATCCGGTTCTTGTAATAGAGGGCATACTTCCCGAGCCGGGCGCTGTCGCCGCTCTTGACATAGAGCACGGCTTCATTGAAGGCATAGCTGTCGGCGCACAGGGTGTCGAGGAGACGGTCGCGGTACATGTTGTGCTCCAGCAGGTCCGTAACGCCGACGATGACCTTCCCGAGATTCAGCGAGAGTGCGTTGTTCGACACGGCGAAAGAGCTTTTGCGGAGCGTGTCTTGCTGTAGCAGCCAGGATGTGGAAGTGGAGAACTGCATGTTTTTCAGTCTGTTGGTGGAGACAATCTCATGCCGCAGCGCCGACAGGTTTCCCGGGCGTGCGTACCAGTTGAGCGTATATTTCGACGTGCTGTATTGCGGGTTGGCCATGCCTACCGAAGCCTGCAGCATCTGTTCCGCGTAGCGCGTGCTGTCATTGCCGGAGAGGTTGTATTTGCGGGCGAACTCCACCTCGCGGCTGGGCTCCAACTCACAGAAGTCCTTGTGGCGATACTGCCACAGCAGTTCCGTGGACAGGTGCCACTTGGCCGTGTCGGCATCCTTTCTTTTAACGTCCTGCTCATGCTTCAAGGCTATGGTGCCGGCAACGCCGGCGTTGCCGTTCTTTTTCAGGAACGTGTTGCTGTTATAGTTCGACAAGGCAAGTTCACCGCGCAGCAGCGACTTCGGGGCGAACCGGTACAACGCGCCGAGTGTGGCCATCTGCTGCAGTTTCGGGGTCGTCAGCAGCATCACTGGTTCGTAGTCGCCCTGCGGCACCCCCTCCTCGGGGGCGGTCCACCCGAACACTCGTCCGTTGGCGGTGCTGCTCAGCAACACATAGTTGCCCTTGTTCTTGCCCACATACGAGAAACTCAAACTGTACAATTGTTCCGTCTTTTCAACAGAATAGCAATAGACCACATATTCTTTCCCGGCCGCCACCGTGTCGCGTCTGGCATAGAGCACCCTGTCGGAAGTGAAAGCCATCGAGTCGGTCCGGCTGTAATAGGCCGTCTCCTCGCCTGCGGCAAGCCGGGATAGGAACAGTTTCTGGCTGTCGTCGAGTTCGGGCTGCACCGAGCGGTTTTTCAGGTCCTGCTCCTGGTAATAGTTGACGGTCAACGTCAGCGGCCTTTTCTTGCCAAAAGTCATCTCATTGTACGAAAACAGACTGTACCGCACATAATTACGGTCTGTACATTCAAACCACACCACAATTCTTTTCTCTTCCGTCACCAGCATTGAGGGGGTAAAGGTGAGCTCGGCGGTATTGTAGTCCATCACATAGTCGCGGTCTTGTCCGCGGGTTTTGAGTTCGCCGTCCACATAGACGCGTTCGGAGCCTGCCACCACGGCTATGCCGGTCTCATTGTTAGGGCCGTAAAGTCTATAAGGGCCTTGCACGCCGTTTTGGGGCTCAATAGTCTGTTGGACAAACTTGCCTTTGGAGACGCCGCCGCCGGCGCTGTTCACAGACTTTGCCGCCTTGTCAGCATTCTGATAGTTGACAGCGGCTTTCATGCCGAGCAGACTGCGGTTCACCCTCAAGAAATCGTCACTGGGTGAAGAGAGCGAGATGTCGCCGGCATCAATCCTTACAATATTTTTATAAAGAAGCGTGATGAACACGCTGCTCAAGTCGGTGATATACTCCGTATTGCCCTCGGGTTGGAGCGGCATATTCTGGTCGGAAAGGGAAGCGACGATTTCGAGGTCATCGGAGAGTTTTCCGGACAGTTGGAGGTTGAGCGCCGAATTGAGCACAAGGTCCTGGCGGTTTCCCACGGAGACGCCGCGCGACACGGAGCCGGCGGTATGGAGCAGATTGTCTTGCACGGCGTCGGCGACAGGCAGGAGGTCGCTCTCCACGGCCCTGAAGTCGGGGAGCGGCCGTTCAATGAGGGAGAGCGGGCGGTGGCGGCGCGGCGCGGAAAAGTCGGAGCTATAGACTTGATACCGGAAGCAGAGCGGTTTGCCCAGCAGGGAGGAATCTTTGAGATAGAGGGTTGCGGTGATAAAATCGACATCGATGGCGGCGGGTGTGCCCTCCAGCCGGAACGACTGCGGCACCACGGAGAGCGTATCGAAGCGCACGCGCATCGAATCGGGGGTCACGCATCCGAAACGGGAAAGAGACTGCGCGTGCAGCCCGCAGAGTTGCAGACAGCAGACAACAAGAAAGATGCCGATGTTCTTAAAGTCCATCAGAAAAGAAAATCATTTTTCAATAACTCACAATTATCAATTTTCGTATTTTTGCAGCCAAAATTTTTAAGGTATGGAAAAGATTACAAGCAATGGTATGAAAGATACGCGTTCCGGCTTCGGGGCCGGCTTATTAGAGGCCGGGAAGGCCAATCCTAATGTCTTCGCCTTGACCGCAGACGTCACAGGCAGCGTAAAGATGGGTGACTTCAAGGCGGCTTTCCCTGACCGTTTCATTCAGGTCGGCATTGCCGAAGCCAACATGATCGGCATTTCGGCGGGTCTTGCCTTAAGCGGCAAGGTTCCATTTGCCGCCGCGTTTGCCGGTTTTGTCAGCGGGCGCGTTTACGACCAGATCCGCATGACGGCGGCCTATTCCAACCTTAACGTCAAGATCTGCGCCTCCCATGCCGGCCTCACCGTCGGCGAAGACGGCGCCACCCACCAGATGATCGAAGACCTGGGGCTCATGAAGATGCTGCCCAACATGGTAGTGATCAATCCGTGCGACTACACGCAGACGAAGATGGCCACCATAGCCGCCGCCGAGTACAACGGGCCGGTGTATCTGCGCTTCGGGCGTCCCGCCGTGCCTGACTTTACGGCTGAGACGCCGTTTGTCATCGGCAAGGCCATCACCATGAACGAGGGCACAGATGTGACCGTGTTCGCCACAGGACACATGGTTTATCCCGCGCTTCAGGCCGCATACGCACTGAACGAACAGGGAATCTCCGCGGAAGTCATCGACATCGCGACTATCAAGCCGCTTGACGAGGAGGCCGTGCTCGCCAGTCTTGCCAAGACCGGATGCGCCGTCACCGCCGAAGAGCATCTCATGAACGGCGGCATGGGCGACTCCATCTGCCAGCTGGCGTGCCGCAAACTGCCCGTCCCCGTTGAGATGGTGGCCGTAAACGACACCTTCGGCGAAAGCGGAACGTCTGACGAACTGATGAAACTCCACGGACTTGACACTGAGCACATCATTGAAGCCTGCAAAAAGGTCATCGCCCGCAAGAAGTAACCTCTTATGCCAGAAGCGTCTGACGATTTCATCCTTGCCCTATTCGAAAACGGCAAGACCAAAGAACAGGCTTTTGAACTGCTGGTGAAAAAATACCAGAAAGTCATCTATTTCAACACGCGGCGTATCGTCTCTCTCCACGAAGACGCTAACGATGTCACCCAAAACGTCTTCATCAAAATCTGGCAGAACCTTCAGAATTTCCGCAAAGAGTCAAGCCTCAAGACTTGGATAACGAAGATTTCGGTCAACGAGGCCTTGACTTTCATAGAGAAGAAGAAAAAGACCCTGAACCTCACCGACGACAGTTACGCCGACTTCCTTGTCGTGAGCCAGCCCGAAACGAATTTCATCTCTCCCAACGAGATACAGCAAATGCTTCAGGAAGAAATACTTAGACTTCCTCCCAAGCAACGTGCCGTATTCACGATGCGCTACTACGACGAGACACCCTACGCTGAGATGTCCAAGATTTTCGACACATCCGAAAGCGCGCTGAAAGCCTCTTACCACTTCGCCGCAGAAAAAATCAAGAAAAAATTATCTGAGCGTTTAACTTTTTAAAACAACCGTAGTCAAACGCAAAGTTCACATAATTTTTATATAGACATCATGGATATAGACTTGAACAACCTGCCCAAAGAGGAGAATTATCAGATTCCGGACGACTATTTCAACAATCTGCCCGGGCAGGTGCTGAACAGAATCAGGAAAGAAAAGAAAAAACGGCGGATTTTCCAACTCTCCGGCATCGCCGCGGCTCTTGCCGTTGTCATCTGCGGAACTTTCGTCTATAAGAACGTCTCCTCCGTGGAGGAACAGCAGCCTATCGTCAACGAACAGCAGGTCGAAGAGACACAACCCCAAGAATCCACGACCCCTCTCGAACAGCAAATGGTTGACTATTACAGCAGCGACTTTGCGCGGATGGAATATTACAACTACTAAATCTAACAATACTAAAAACTACAACAATGAAACGAATCATAACTTTAGTCTGCCTGCTGACGGCTTTTGTGACCGCAATTCAGGCCCAAGAGAAACCCGACACCGAAAAGATGGTGAAAGAACGCATGGAAAACATGCGCCAGAACATCTCCCTTTCGTCTTCTGAGAGCAAAAGTTTCTACCCCGCTTACGAGCAGTTCCTGCGCAGCGAGATCAAATACCACGAGACATTCAGGACCAACATGGAGAAAAACGGCATCAAGCAGTGCGTCTGCCAGAACAAGGAGTCATACGCCAACATGTCTGACAAGCAGATGACCTACATGCAGGACCAGAAATTTGAACTCCGCAAGAACATGCTGAACCTCGAGTCCACGTTTTACAAGAAATTGAAAACCATTCTTACCCCGAGGCACATCCAGGATTTCTACAGGATTGACGAGCAGTACAGACGCAATCTGGTGAACAAGGTGAAATGCCAGAAAAACAACACCCAGACTGAAAAAGACACCTATATCAATTCAGGTAAGAAAAAACGTTAAAAACGGACTATTCCGCCTTGACACCACCCGTGCATGCTGTCACGCCACGCCATAGCCTATACGCTTCAACACCTGACGCAAGTATCCTTTCCTGGCATTGAACCGCACGAGGTCACATTCACCGTCAACGGAGAGACCCTCCACATTGCCATTGCCGAACAATGGCACATCACACTCAAACTGCTGTCAGACGCTGACATTCAGGCACTTCACAAGGGAGCACTTGCTCCCTTGCCTTTTTTGTCGGCAGACGGGAAAGTGCAGGTTCCCCTGTTTCAGCCATCAACGGCTGCCGGCGATAAAATCAGTCACGACATCGAACGCAACGAACTGCACATCCCTTTCGACCCTGTCACCATCTCCTTTCTGCTGCTTTCAAAGCAAGACGAAACGGCAGATGCCCGCCGGGACCGGCACGACAGATTCCCGTTCCAGGGCAGTCTGCCCGACCTTTACCACTTCATCCACCTCCCCCTTGCGGACGAATATGCCATGCTGTTGCGGAAATGGATTCTGGAAGCATTCCGCCCATCTATAAAGCTGACACATAGAACATACCGTTTCATTCCCACCCACGACATTGACATCCTGTACCGTTTCCACAATCCGACACAGGCTTTCAAGTCCATCTTCGGCGGAGACCTGCTGCTGAACCGAAGTCTTGCCGACACCTTGACCTCCCTGAAAGAATACGGGCATTCACACTCCGACACCCGTCGCGACCCTTACATTACCGCAATTCTGTCCTACGCCAAAATGGCAAGAGAGGGCGGCATGCAGTCCGTTTTCTTCTTCAAAAGTTGCGTCCCGTCAGAGCCGGATGCCACCTATGACATATACGACCCGAATGTGCGCTACTGCATTGACGCGCTCCTGGATGCAGGGCATGACATCGGGCTGCACGGCAGTTACGGCAGTCACACGGCTCCGGACCTTCTTGTCAGGGAAAAAGCGCGGTTAGAGGAAGTGTCGGGGCGGCAGGTCCGAAAAGGGAGGCAGCACTACCTTCGTTTCCGGTCGGCACCCGCACCGGATGGGACCAACACACAAAAAGTGTGGCAAGCTGCCGGGCTGACAGACGACTACACGCTTGGCTATGCCGAGCGTCCTGGGTTCCGCTGCGGCACGTGTCACCCGTACCGGCTTTACGACAACATCGCCGACAAGCCCACAGACATCGTGGAGCACCCGCTCGTCGTCATGGACGGCAGCATTGTCGATTACCTGAAAATGAAACCGCAAGAAGGACTCCGCCTCGCCACATCGCTGCGGCAGCGCTGCGAGGCCGTCGAGGGCGACTTCATCATCCTGTGGCACAACCATTTCTGCTGCCGTCAATACCGCACCTACTACCAGGAGATTTTCCTTGAACTCCTAAAAGCGGAAAACAGAAAACGCTGATTTTGGATTCCTTTCATTTACATAAAAAAGAGAACACATATTTATATAAAACAGAAATAACTGCACGGAGAGCACTTGAACATGGACGAACATTGGCTATCGAGAACGGAACTGTTGTTAGGAGAAAACAAGCTTGAAAAGCTTTCAAAAGCGCATGTGCTGCAAGTGGGGTTAGGCGGTGTAGGCGCCTACTCGGCCGAGATGCTGTGCCGCGCCGGCATTGGCGAACTGACCATAGTAGATGCCGACAAGGTAACGCTGACGAACCTGAACCGCCAGTTGCCGGCCCTGCATTCCACCATCGGGAAAAGCAAAGTGGAAGTGATGAGGCAGCGGCTGCTCGACATCAACCCAAGCCTTAAAGTTCATTGCGTCGAAGAATTCATCCGCGACGAGCGCACCGAAGCGTTGCTGACGGCTGCCAATTACGACTATATAGTTGACGCCATCGACTCGCTTTCGCCGAAAGTCTATCTCATCTACCAGGCCATACAGCATGGGCTGAAGATAGTCTCCGTGATGGGCGCCGGCGGCAAGACAGACCCCGGAATGGTCAGGATTGACGACATCTCCAAGTCGTCGTACTGCAGGTTAGCCAAAACCGTACGCAAAAGGCTATACCGTTTGGGCGTCCGCAAAGGCGTGCAAGTCGTCTATTCGCCCGAGAAAGTGCCCGGCGAGGCGGTAGTCATCGACAAAGACGAAGAGATCAACAAACTGTCAACAGTCGGGACCATCTCCTACATGCCCGCGGTATTCGGTTGTTTCGCCGCCTCGGCAGTGATACGGGATTTGATGAATTTAGAAATTGGGGCGGTGAAACCATCGGAGCAAGACGCGTAACGCTCTACATTCTACATTCGTGCGGCAGCCCATATTCAGACTAACCGCATTTTTTGTATTTTTGCGCACTTTTTTTATACCACAAAATCGTAAGGCTTTGATGAAAAATCTACATTTCATTCTGATATTCACAACGGTTATGCTGGCCGGGAGCGTCGCATTCGCCCAGAAGCCAGCAAAGAAAGACCGGCGGGTTGACAAAACGCAAACGCCGGCAGACACCGCAGCCAAAGACGCCACCTTCGTCATCGACAACGACGACCTCGAGGACGTGAGCGGTTTTTCGGAAATCAACGACATGCAAGAGGACGAGAGCGGGTATTCGTCGAGTCCCATGCCGGGGTTGTTGCACTCCTCAAGGGATGTCTATTCGAGCAACACGTCCTACAACTTCAGCATCGCCTACTTCAAGGCGCGCGGCTATGACGGCAAGTATTCCGACGTGTTCATGAACGGATTTTCCCTGAACAGCAGTGTCACCGGGCGGGCCACCTATTCGCAATGGGGCGGTTTGAACCAGATATTCCGTTATCCGGAATACATCACCAACATGGATGCGGCGGGCTTTGCCTTCGGCAACATTGGCGGTGCCGGCAACTACAACCTCTGCGCCAGCAACTTCCGCCGTCAGGTCAAGGCTTCCTATTCGCTCGCCAACCGCACCTACAACAACCGCATCATGCTCACCGGCGCCACAGGCGTGATGAAAAACGGATGGTCGGTGGCGGGGTCGCTGTCAGCGCGCTTCGGCGACGGCATCTCCTACGTGGAGGGCACCTCGTACAACAGCTTTGCCGGCTTCATAGCCGTGGAGAAGATCTTCAATTCCGCGCACCGTCTCAACCTTGCAGCCTTTGCCAACTACACCTCGCGGGGCATGCAGTCGAGTTCGGTGCAAGAGGCCTACGACCTGCTGGACGACAACTACTACAACGCCAACTGGGGCTGGTACCAGGGCAAGCAGCGCAATGCGCGTGTGCGCACCGTGTGCGAGCCTGTCGTCCTGCTCACCCACAGTTACGCGCCCAAAGACAACCGGCTGCGGGTCACCAGCACGTTGGGCGCAACATTCGGGCGCAACAGCACCACCTCGCTCAACTGGTACGACGCGCCCGACCCGCGTCCTGACTACTACCGCTACCTGCCCTCCTACCAGATCAGCAACGGCGACACCGCCGACTACTACGGCGAAATCAGCCGCCTCTGGACCGAGAACGACCAGTCATATACCCAAATCAACTGGGACCGCCTCTACGAAGTGAACCAATTGGCGGCCGCGCAAGGCAAACGGGCTCAATACATGATTGAGAACCGCGTGCGTGACCACATCCTGCTGGGCGGCGCCTCCCACCTCTCCTACGCTTTCACCAAACACGCCAGACTGTACGCCGGACTTGACGTGCGCGGGATGAAACAGAAAAACTACAAGACCATCAACGACCTGCTGGGCGGATCCTACTGGCTTGACGTGGACAAGTTCTCAGAGGGCGACTTCCCCGAAGACCAGCAGGTGCAGTACAACGACCTGCTGCACAAGAACGACACCCTGCACGAGGGGGACATCTTCGGTTACAACTACGACTATCACATCTACACCCAGCGTCTGTGGGCAACCGCCGTGTTCTCATTCCCCCATATCGACTTCCATGTAGGCGGACAGATCGGCGGCACGGAGTTTTGGCGCACCGGTCAAATGCAGAACGGACGTTACCAGAACAACTCCCTCGGCAACTCTGAGAAGAAAGCATTCCTCGAGGGCGCTGCCAAGGCCGGCGTGACCTACAAAATCACCGGCCGCAACTACCTCGTGTTGAACGGCCAGTTCGGGTCGTCCGCCCCATCCGTCATGAACGCCTTCGTGTCGCCGCGCATCCAGAACGGTCTCGTGGAGAACCTTTCCAATGAGAAACTCTACTCCGCAGACCTCTCCTACGTGCTCAACCATCCCGTCATCAAACTCAGAGTCTCAGCTTTCTTCACGCAAATGCAGGACATCAACAAACTGATCAGTTTCTACCATGACGACTTCTCCAGCATGGTGAACTATTCCGTTTCGGGCATCGACCAACGGCATTACGGCATCGAACTCGGCAGCGAAATCAAACTGGGCAGCATGTTCACGTTGATACTTGCCGGCACATACGGCGACTACCGCTACTCTGACCAGGCCTCCGTGGTCATGATCGCCGAAAACGGCACCGACTTCGAGGACGAGATTGAGCGGACCGTCTATTGGAAAAACTTCCATGTGGCCGGCACGCCGCAAACGGCCTCCACCATAGGGCTCAAATTCAACCACGACTACTGGTGGGTCACTGTCAACGCCAACTATTTCGACAAGATTTATTGCGACCTGAACCCCGAGCGGAGAACCTCTGCCGCCCGCGGCTCCCTGGATGCCAACTCCGAACTCTACCATCAGATTGCAGACCAGACCCGCATGAAAGGGCAGTTCACCCTCGACCTCTCCGTCAGCAAATCATGGAGAATCAAGAAACGTTACATCCTCGGCGTCAACGCCAGCGTCACCAACCTGCTGAACAACAAGAACCTGATTACCACCGCATACGAACAATACCGTTTCGACTATTACAGTTACAATCCCAACAAATACGCCAACAAATACTATTACGCTTTTGGCACGACATTCTACATCGGCCTGAATTTCACCTTCAACTAACCGCATTCCGATCTCATGAAACGTAAACATACACCCATCATCTGCCTGCTGGCAGTTCTTGTGGCCGGATGCTTTGCCGGCTGCGACACCAATCCTGACATCGCGCCCATCCCCACATACTCGGGCGAGGCCAACACCACCATTGCCGAGCTGCTCGAACTCCACCAGATCGGTTCGTCCGACTCCTACGACCACATCTCGGAGGACTCCGCCGACATTGTCATCAGCGGCATTGTGACCTCCTCGGACGAGCATGGCAACTGTTACAAATACCTCAACATCGAAGACGGCACCGGCGGCATCCAAGTCCGCATCAACAACAGTTATCTCTACAAAAAATACCGTGTAGGACAGCGCATCTACGTCAAGTGCAACGGCCTTGACCTGGGCGACTACCGCAAGCTGCCTTGTCTCGGCATTTGGGCCAACGGTTCCATACAGCAGCTCCCGTCCAACAAAGTCTCGCGTCATGTGTTCCTGGACGGGTCGCCCGTGCCGTTCACGCCAGCCATCCGGCTCACCACCATACCGAGAGCCGCTGACGTCCCCGACACCTACTTCAACCGTCTGACCGTGCTTGAAAACGCCTCGTTCGTCGAGGGCGGCACCGCCAACTTCTCGGCAGACAACTCCGCCACCAGCCGCGACATCGTCATGGCCGACGGCACCACCATCACCATGCGCACCAGCAACTATGCCGACTTCCGGCAAGAGACCCTTCCCGCAGGCACCGGCACCATAACCGGCATCCTCACACGATACAACAACACCTTGCAGATCGTGATCCGCGACCTGGACGACCTCCAAGGGTTCGGGAATGCTCCGCACACGGCCGACATCTTCACCGTGAACTACGAGAATGCTTTCGCGGACGGCTGGCTCCGCGTCACCTCCGGCAGCGAGTGGGGCGTGCTCTCCAACTCCTCCTTCACAGGCTTCCTGATACAGCCGCAAGCGGAGACCGACAGCTGGCTCATCTCGCCCGCCGTCAACCTCGCCGGCACCGCAGAACCTACGCTCACCTACAGCCACCGCGTCTCCGGGAACAGCAGCAACGCCACAATGAAATGCTACTACACCGGCAATTACACAGGCGACGTTAACACCACAACGTGGACCGAAATACCCGTCAGCGGGTACAGCAGCAGTTTCCGGGACGAGCATTTCAGCATACCCGCATCCGCCTGCACGTCCAGTTTCAGATTCGCTTACAGATACTCCGGCAACGCCACAATTTGGGCCATCCGCAACATCAACATCTCGGCCACCGTAAACCAATAAAAACTACAGACCACAATGAAAAGAAACGTTTTGAGCCTCTGTCTGCTTGCGGCTTTCACACTACTGCTTTCCTCCTGCAACAAATGGGAAGACCCAGAATTCCAGGTGCCGGCCTACGACGGCCCGCAGGCCAACCGCACCATCGCCGACATCAAAGCCATGCACACCTTGAGTTCCGGAAACCTTGACTCCATCTGCTCCTCCGACGAGACCTTCATCGTCAAGGCCGTGGTAGTCAGCTCCGACCAGGGCGGCAACTGCTACAAATACCTGACCATACAGGACGAAACCGGCGGCATAGAAATCGCCATCGACCGCAGCGGCCTCTACAACGAATATCCCGTGGGACAAACCGTCTATCTCGACTGCCGCGGCCTCATCGTGGGCGACTACCACAAAAAATACCAAATAGGCTGGAAATACAACGGGGCCGTTGGGCGAATCCATGCCGAAGCCCTCAAGAAATACCTGCACAAAGACGGGCTTCCGGACCCTGACCACCCGTATCTGTCCAAACCCTTAGAAGTCACGGGAGCCACCCAGCTCTCGCTCGAGAATGTCAACCGTTTCGTCAAAATCAACGGCGTGCGCTTTGCCGAAGACTGTGACGGGATGCCTTTTGCCAGCAACGACTTCACCACCGACCGCGACGCCACCATCAACGGGCAGAGTTTCATTGTCCGCACCTCCAACTACGCCAACTTCAGGTCTGACCTCATCGACGCGGATGCAGAATACTGCCTGTACGGCATCCTGTCCGTTTACAACACCGAATACCAACTCACGCTGCGGACAAGAGACGACATACAATTTGCACAACATGTTGAAGATGTGGTGCTCCAGAATTTCACCTTCAACGACCAGTCGCTTTCAGCCGGCGGGTGGCGTTCGTGGCCCGAGAACGAATGGCGTTACCAGTCGTTCCAGGGCAACCAGTTCATGGTGCATCTGGAGACGGACGAGGCTTGCGACGACTGGCTCATCTCGCCAGAAATCAACATTGAAGACCTGTCGGATGCCGTGTTAGTCATCGACCATGCCAACAATGTGGCGGGCAGTCCGGCCACCTACTATCAGGCCTACTACTCCACCACCTACAGCGGCGGGGCCGTCAACGAGAGCGACTGGCATGCCTTCAGTCCAAACATCAACACCTTCCCGTCCTCTTTCGGCAACAGCAACGAACTCAGTCTTTCGTCTGTCGGGGGCAGCACTTTCAGAATCGCGCTCCGTTACCGCAAAAGCGGCAATGCTGACGGCACACGATGGAGCGTGCGAAGCATGAGCATCTACGAAAAATCACAGAAATAGCTAAAACAAACAAAACATACCTATAAATGTATCAGCTCAATTCCATTGAAGAAGCTTTAGAAGATTTCAAAGCCGGCAAATTTATCATAATGGTGGATGACGAAGACCGCGAGAATGAGGGAGACTTCATCATTGCCGCCGAAAAGATAACCCCTGAAAAGGTCAATTTCATGCTCCAATACGGGCGTGGCGTCTTGTGTGCGCCGCTCACCAAAGAGCGTTGTCAGCAACTGGACCTCGAGATGCAGGTCAACAGCAACACCTCGTTGCACGGAACGCCGTTCACCGTCACCGTTGACTTGTTGGAGCACGGCTGCACCACGGGAGTATCGATGCACGACCGCGCCGCCACCATCAAGGCGCTTGCCGACCCGAGCATGAAGCCGGGCAACTTCGGGCGTCCCGGCCACGTCAACCCGCTGATGGCCCGCGACGGCGGCGTGCTGGTGCGCGCCGGCCATACCGAAGCCACCGTTGACATGGCACGGCTTGCCGGGCTCACCCCGGTAGGTTCCCTCATCGAGATCATCAACCCCGACGGCACCATGGCCCGGCTGCCGCAACTCATCGAAGTGGCCAAGAAACACGACCTCAAGATCACCAGCGTCGAAAAACTCATCGCCTACCGTCTGGAACGCGAGAAACTCATCCGCAAAGAGCAGGAAGTGACATTGCCCACCCGTTGGGGCACGTTCCAGCTCATCGCCTACACCCAGCTCAACAACGGCGCCACCCACCTGGCACTCAAAAAAGGCGACTGGAAAGAGGGCGAACCCATCCTCACCCGCGTACACTCCTCTTGTGCCACAGGCGACATCTTCGGCTCCGAGAAATGCGACTGCGGCGAACAACTGCACCGCTCCATGCAGATGGTTGAAGAGGCCGGCAAAGGACTGGTCCTCTACATGAGCCAAGAGGGTCGAGGCATCGGACTGGTGAACAAACTCCGCGCCTACCACCTCCAGGAACTGGGACGCGACACCGTTGAGGCCAACCTCGAACTCGGCTTCAAGGCGGACGAACGCGACTACGGCATCGGCGCACAGATCCTCCGCGACCTGAACGCCACCAACATACGCCTCATCACCAACAACCCCGCCAAGAGAGTCGGACTCTCCGCACACGGCATCCACATCGAAGAAACCGTCCCCATCATCGTGCAACCCAACGCCATCAACAAACGTTATCTCAAAACCAAGCAGGACAAGATGGGACATGACCTTCATATCGACTAAAACACATTCCAGCCATTAACACCAAAGAATGTGAAAGCAACCAGACTATCTCTTTGCCTCGCTTTGTTGTGCTTGCTCTCCCTCAGGGCTGAAGCGCAGACAGACTCCGTCCCGCTTTTCAACACCTTGCGGCTCGAGATGCGGGCAGACGCCGACTTCGCGCACCCGATGGACATCGTCAACGGCGCCGTCATCTCCGGGAAGAACGATTACGGATTCACGGGACGTTACTTCAACCTCCACATGGGAGGAAATCTCAACAGCAAGCTCTCCTACTACTTCCGGCAGCGCATCATCGCAAACGAGGGCAGCAGCAAGTTCTTTGACAACACCGACTTCCTCTACCTCAACTACCGCTTTCACCGCAACTGGAGCGTGCGCGCCGGCAAAGACGCCTTGGCCGTCGGCGGCTTCGAGTACGACGCGCCACCCATCGACGTCTTCTTCAACGCCTATTACTGGGACTACTTCTACTGCTTCCAGTTGGCGGCGTCAGTCGCCTACCACACCAGTGACGGCAAAAACACCATCATGGCACAAGTCGGCAACTCCCCCTACGTCCATTACGGGTCAGCGTTCCAGAACTCCCTGTTAAGTTACAACCTCTTCTGGTCAGGGAGGTACGATCACTTTCAGACCCTCTACTCCATCAACATGTTCCAGCGTGACCGGGAGGGGCACTTCATGAACTACATCGCCCTCGGCAACAAAGTGACCTATCCGCGGTGGAGTCTTTATGTTGACCTGATACACCGTGCCAACAGCGTGCAGCAGTTGCTGAAGAACTTCGGGGTGATTGCCCGCGCGGACGTGATGCTCGGCAAAGGGGTCAGCTTGTTTGTCAAGGGAGGCTACGAACAGAACAAAGACCGCGACGAATACGAAGCCTATCTGGAGACGAAGCTGGCTTGGGACTGCCTTTCCGTGCCGGGGCAGACCTACTGTTTCGGCGGCTTCGGTTGCGAATACCGGCCCGAGAGTTGCCCTGACCTGAGGCTGCACGCCTACGTGGCCGACTTCTGCACCCTCAACGGGTTTGACCGTGGCATCCAAGACCTGGTGCCGGGAGACCAGCAGCACAAAATAGCCGCCAGTCTCGGCATATCATGCAATTTCAATTTCCTCAAATACATCAACAAAAAGGTAAAATGAAGACAGAACGGAAAAAGACATTTTCCTACCACAAAAAAGTAGAAAATATTTTCTCGAAAATAGAGAAAAAAATAAAACGGCCGATGACGTTCACCGGGAAGCGGACCATAGAAGCCCTCCTATTCCTCATCCTCTTCATTACCTTCTTTGCGGTCATCGCACACATCATGACCTTGCCGAAGATGTTGAGCACCATGATGCAGACGGCCTATTCGCTGCTGATGGAGACCGTGTTCTACATCATGGCCATCTGTGTGCTCACCGGCGCCATCGGAAAATTGCTGACAGAGTTTGGCGTAGTGCGCCTGATGGAAAACATCCTGCGGCCGTTAATGAAGCCGCTCTACAACCTCCCCGGCGTGGCGGCATTAGGGGCAGTCTTGACATTCCTGAGCGACAACCCGGCCATCATCACCCTGTCAAAAGACAAGAACTTCAGCCGTTACTTCAAGAAATACCAGTTAGTGTCACTCACCAACTTCGGCACCGCTTTCGGCATGGGGCTTATGGTATTGGCCTTCATGACCGGCATCGGATACGGCAAAAGCGCGGTAGTCGGCATCGTGGGGGCCATCATCGGCAGCATAATATCCACCCGTCTTATGCAGCGCTTTACGCTGAAAGCCTTTCCCGAACTGGACACACCCGTGATTGACGATACAGAGGGGGAGCCGCTGCCCGGCACGGCACAGCCAGAGGGGGTGGCAAACGACACCGCGGCCGCCTCTTCCCAGTTGGAGGGCGACGAGCAGCAGATCACCTACAAGAGCGAGGGCTCTCCGTTCATGCGTTTCCTCAACGGCATCCTTGACGGCGGCAAAGAGGGCGTAAACATCGGACTGGCCGTCATACCTGGCGTGTTAGTCATCTCCACCATCGTGATGATGATGACCTTCGGACCCTCCGGCGAAAACGGCGCCTACTTAGGCGTGGCCTACGAGGGTGTCCCCATCATCACCAAGCTTGCCGACAAAGTCAACGTCGTATTCTACTGGCTCTTCGGATTCCAGTTCCCGCAGCTCATATCCTTCCCCATCACCGCATTAGGGGCCGTAGGCGCGGCCTTGGGTCTGGTTCCCAAGTTCATCGCCCAAGGCATCATCGACAGCAATGCCATCGCCGTGTTCACCGCCATGGGCATGTGCTGGAGCGGATACCTCAGCACCCACACGGCCATGCTTGACTCGCTGGGCTACCGCAAACTCATCGGCAAAGCCATCGCCGCACACACCGTCGGCGGACTTGTCGCCGGCATCGCGGCACACTGGATCCATGTGCCGCTCGCGCTGCTGGGCATCATGTAGAGACGGCCACACAGAGACGGTCTGCCCAACGGCTGGCCGTCTCGTTCACAACAACCAACAGAGACTGACAACAATATGAAAAGACTTCTTCTTGCCCTTTTAATCTTCAGTGCCGGACTTGCCGGCAGAGCGCAGACGCAGCCCATGAAATTCATGGGGGTGAACCTCAACTGCACCATGACCACATTCATGTCGAAGATGAAAGGGAAAGGTTTCACGCAAGACCCCACCAGCCGCGACAACACCATATACATGAAAGGCACGTTTGCCGGGGAACGGGTGCGCATTGAGGTGCGCAACGCCCCCAAAACCAAACTCATCGCCAGCGTGCTGGTGCGCTTCAACCACAGCACAAGCTACTCGTACGACATCTTGAAGAAAAAACTGCAGATCAAATACGGCACAGACTTCACGGAAGTGAAAAACCTCAAAGAGGAGGAAATCTTCGTCAACTACACGACCGACTATACCGTGTGGAACGTCAACAAAGACACCGTCACGGGCAACTGCAACCAGATTGTGCTCTCCAAATGCAGTTACCGGTCCACCTCCCCGTTAGTCATCTCCTACATTGACTACCGCAACTCCAGGCAGGACAGAGAAGAGATTGACGCTGACTTCTGAGCCCTGGGGCCTGCATTCAAAGATTTATGTTATTTTTGCACGCTTATGAAAAACATCCGAAATTTCTGCATCATTGCCCATATAGACCATGGCAAAAGCACGTTGGCCGACCGCCTGCTGCAATACACCAAAACCGTCAACGACCGTGAGTTCCAGAACCAGGTCCTTGACGACATGGATCTCGAGCGCGAGCGCGGCATCACCATCAAGAGCCATGCCATACAGATGGAATACCAATACAAAGGGCAGACCTACATCCTCAACCTCATAGACACGCCGGGGCATGTGGATTTCTCGTACGAAGTGTCGCGTTCCATTGCCGCTTGCGAGGGCGCGTTGCTGTTGGTAGATGCCACCCAAGGCGTGCAGGCGCAAACCATCTCGAACCTCTATCAGGCCATCGACAGCAACTTGGAGATCATACCCGTGCTGAACAAGATGGACATGCCCGCGGCCATGCCCGCAGAAGTCAAAGACCAGATTGTTGACCTCATCGGCTGTGACGAGTCCGACATCATCGAAGCCTCGGGCAAGACGGGGCAAGGCGTGGAGCAGATCCTCGAGGCCATCATCGAACGCATCCCCGCCCCGGAGGGTGACCCCAACGCCCCATTGCAGGCGCTCATCTTCGACTCCATCTTCAACTCCTTCAGAGGCATCATCGCCTATTTCCGCATCTTCAACGGAACCGTCAAGACGCACGACCTCGTGAAGTTCATATCCACCAAAAAAGAATACGACGCCGACGAAATCGGCATCCTGAAGATGGACCGCGTCCCCAAAGACACCTTGTCGGCGGGCGACGTCGGCTACCTCATCACAGGCATCAAGACCTCCACGGAGGTGAAAGTCGGCGACACCATCACCCACGTGGCGCGACCGTGCGCCGAAGCCATCGAGGGATTCCAGGAGGTGAAGCCCATGCTCTTTGCCGGCATCTACCCTACCGAAGCCGACCAATACGAAGAGTTGCGCTCCTCGCTCGAAAAGTTGCGCCTCAACGACGCCTCGCTCACCTTTGAGCCCGAGTCGTCAGCCGCCCTCGGGTTCGGCTTCCGTTGCGGCTTCCTCGGACTGCTGCACATGGAGATCATCGAAGAAAGGCTCGACCGCGAGTTCGACCAGGACGTCATCGCCACCGTGCCCAACGTCTCCTACCGCGTGATGACCACCAAAAAACAGTGGCTGGAGGTTTATAACCCCTCCGGAATGCCCGCCCCTACCGAAATCGACCATGTGGAAGAACCCTTCATACGGGCCCAGATCATCACCAAAGACGACTATATCGGCCCCATCATGAAACTCTGCATCGACAAGCGCGGCTCGCTCGTCAACCAGATGTATGTGGCCGCCAACCGCATCGAACTGACCTTCGACATGCCGCTGGGCGAAATCGTCTTCGACTTCTACGACAAACTCAAAAGCATCTCCAAAGGCTACGCCTCCTTCGACTACCACATCACCGACTTCAGGCCCGCCAACCTCGTGAAACTGGACATCCTGCTGAACGGCGACTCCGTAGATGCCCTCTCGGCGCTCATCCATGCCGACAACGCCTACGCATTCGGCCGGCGCATCTGCGAAAAACTCAAGGAACTGATTCCCAGACAGCAGTTCGACATCGCCATACAGGCCGCCATCGGCTCCAAAATCATCGCCCGTGAAACCGTCAAGGCCGTGCGTAAGGACGTGACCGCCAAGTGCTACGGCGGCGACATCACCCGGAAACGCAAACTGCTGGAAAAACAGAAAAAAGGCAAAAAGAGAATGCGCCAGATTGGAAACGTAGAGGTGCCCCAGTCAGCCTTCCTTGCCGTACTCAAACTTGATTGATATCCAAATAAAAATTAAAATAACAGAACCATGACAACCACATTCTTGGCACAATTGTCTGCCGCCATCAAAGAGTCCGGATTTGCATTGGAAGACACTTTCATCATCCTGCCTAACAAACGTGCCGGCAGAGTATTGTTTCAGCATCTCGCATGCAGCGACAAGCCAGTCTTCGCCCCTAAAATCCTCACCATCGACGAGTTCATCAGCCAATTGTCGCCGCTCAAAGACATGGAGCAGACCGAGACGCTGGCACTCCTTTTTGAAACCCAAAAGACACTGCAGCCCGCCATTTCAAACGACTTCAATGAAATGCTCTCCTGGGCTCCGGCCTTTCTGTCTGACATCGACGAAATAGACATGCAACTGCAGAACGGCGAAAAAGTGTTCAGAGAGTTGGCTTTTGACAAAGAATTCTCCATCGCCATGTCAGGTGTTGACAAAGACAGCGAAGCCATGCAGGAAAAAATGGCGCTTTATGCCCGTTTCGGGGCACTCTACACCGCTTTCCACGACAAGATGCGGGAAGTCCGGAAATCGTATGCCGGCTTCCGTTACCGCGACTGTGCCGAGAACATCGAACAATACGCCAACCGTCCCGCATGGGACGCCAAGCATTTCATCTTTGCCGGGTTCCATGTCTTCTCGCCCGCCGAAATTGCCGTAGTCAAACACATAAATGAGAACTACGACACCCGTTTCTACTTTGACATCGACCCGTTTTACTGCGACTTCAATCAGGATGACCGGTTCACCACCGCGTACTTTCTGCGCAAGATCTGTGAGGAACTGCAACTCGCGCCCGAACAGCTTCAATTCTGCGAACGTCACTTCGAGACGACAGACAAGCAGATACAAGTCGTAGGAGCCTCCCAGAACGTCAACCAGATATACTTCGCCATCAAAAAGATAGAAGAGATAAAACAACGGCAGGGCAACTTGGACAGCACGGCGGTGGTGCTGGCTGACGAGTCATTGCTGGTGCCTTTTTTGTCAGCCTACGGTCCCGAAAACGCGAATGTCACGATGGGCTATCCCTTTTCGGCCACCCCTGCCAGCACGATGCTCAACACCCTGCTGGAACTTTACGATGCCGCCATTGCCCTCCACAGCAATGTCGGCGGAGAGCTGCGCTATCATCGGCGCGACCTTACCACCTTGCTGCACAACCCGCTGGTAAAGCGTTATGCCTCAAACGACTGGAAAACCGTCTGGGAAACCACCAACGATATTGCCAAAAGCATCAAAGTGCTCTATACGAAAGACGAACTGCCCCAAGGTGCCATACCGGCATTCACCGCCAACCCGAGCAACTGTCTCCCGGCACTCGTCAACTATACGGAACACCTGCTGCAACAAGCCACTGCGAAAAAACAACAACGCGACATCGCCATGCTTTCCCTTTTGCATGACGCACTCAAGAAAACGCAGGACACCTTGCAGCAACTCGGCGTCAAGAGCATAGACTTCTCGTCGCTGAAATACCTCATCGGGCTTCAGACCGGCAGCCTCACCGTGCCCATTGCCGGCGGTTCTCTGCAAGGGTTGCAGATCATGGGACTGCTGGAAACCAGAACGCTCGACTTCGACAACATCATCCTGTTGTCCGTCAACGAGGGCGTCCTGCCCAAAGGCATCAGCCAGAACACGCTGCTGCCCTTCGAGTTGAAGTACGACGACAAGTCGCTCCCCAGCTATTTGTACAAAGACCAGGTGTATGCCTACCACTTCTTCCGTCTGCTGCAACGTGCCACAGACATCACACTGCTCTACAACAGCAGCGACAGCGAAGGAACCTTGAACGAGAAAAGCCGTCTGATATCCCAATTGGAGTTCATGGTGACAGAAAAAAAACTCGGAAAAGTCAAAATAGAATATGCGGACACCGAGCTTCCTTACCAGCCGAAAAAGCAGGACAGCATAACCATCGAAAAGACCGATGAAATCATAGAGCAAATCCGCAAATTCGAGTTCTCTCCCACCTCATTCAACAAATACATCAATTGTCCTTTACAATTTTATCTCAACTACATCTGCAAAATCAAAGTGCCTGACACCTTCTGTGACATCACAGACAGCAACATCATCGGCGATGCTGCACACAACTGCTTTCGAGACGTTTTTGACAAAATAAAGAGAACACCAGACGATTATGCCGCCATCATTGACGACTATATACAAGAGGACAACCTTGACAACAACATTCAGACACAACTGTTGGATAACGAAGAATTGAGGCTCACCGAAAATGACCTCACTGCCGGGAGGCCCTACTTGGCTAAGCGCATCATCGCCAACGACGTTCGCACTTACCTTACCGCAGCAAAGAACGAGCTGTCGGCCGGCGGCATCACCATACTCGGCAATGAGCAGAAGTTGGAAACCGAACGGGACATTAACGGTGTGAAAATCAAACTGGAAGGCAAAATAGACCGGATACAAATCGAAAACGGCGTATTGACCGTGCTCGACTACAAGACCGGAAGTATCAGTGACAAATTAACAGCCTATCGGGACAATCCGGCATCGATTTTCGACGGCAACGGCCACGAACAACTCGTGCAACTCGTATTTTACATGATACTGTGCCATCAAGCCGACAATGAAATCTTCAAAGACCTTGACCGGGAGAAATGCCAGTACAAGAGCGGACTCATCAGCATCAAAGAATCGAACAAGCAGAGCGGTGAATACCTGCACTATGCCAAAAGTTCTCCATCTTCTCGCGCAAAAAAGGATATATTCCAAACATTCGACACAGAAACGTTAAATAATATCGAGTCTGAACTGGACGATATTCTGAGAAAACTATTAGACAAAGGAAAACCGTTCGATCAGGCCTCGGACGTAGGACATTGCAAATACTGCGACTTTAAAATCATCTGCAACCGGCAGTGAACGGGCGGCGACAGTGCCATTGACAAGAAATAGCAGTCAAATACAACCATTCAGAACTGCGTGAATATGACGCACATACTCTTGTGTTTCTCAATAAAAAACAACTACGGGCACCGCAATAAATACTAAAGGGAAGAGCTTTTCGTTATGAGAACGTATTATTGGTTTTTTGGAAGATGAAACACTACTACTTGCTTGCGCTGGTTATGGCATGCCTGCTGTGTGCAGGGTGCAGCAGCCGTTCAAAAGACAACCGGACCGAACCTGAAAAACCTGCCGTTGCCATGCCGGCCTTCGACTGTGACTCCGCTTACAGTTTCGTGGCTGCGCAAACCGCGTTCGGACCACGCGTTCCGGGCAGCGACAGTCACGCACAATGCGCCCTTTATCTGCTGCAAAAGCTCTCGCAGTATTGCGACACGGCAATGGTCCAGACCTTTCCGGCCGTCACTTACGACGGGAAACATTATACCGGCAAGAACATCATAGGCTCCTTCTCGCCCGAAAAGAGCGAGCGTGTCGTGCTCTCCTCGCATTGGGACGCGCGCCCCTTTGCCGACCACGACGCCGCCCCGTCAAACCTCAACAAGCCCATTGACGGCGCCAACGACGGCGCTTCCGGCGTAGGCGTTCTGCTCGAGGCGGCCCGCCAACTCCAAATGCAACGCCCTGAAATAGGCATCGACATCGTATTCTTCGACTTGGAAGACTACGGCCCCAAAGAGGGCGAAAGTGCCCCTGACGGCGACTGGTGGGGACTGGGCTCCCAATACTGGGCCCAACACTTCCATCGCCCGGACTATACTGCGCGTTACGGCATACTGCTGGACATGGTAGGCGCGGCAAACGCCCGCTTCTATCAGGAGAGCTTCTCCGTTCGCGACGCCCAGCCCGTCGTGGCCAAAGTCTGGTCCGCCGCCTACGAACTCGGACACGGCGACTACTTTGTCAACCAGCCCGGCGGCATCATCACCGACGACCACTATTATGTCAACAAATACGCCCCGTTCAAAATGATAGACATCATCCATTACGACCGTCATTCCGGAACGGGGTTCCCGACCACATGGCACACCCTCAACGACAACGTCCAAAACATTGACAAGACAACACTGGGCGTTGTGGGGACCACGGTGCTTCACGTAATCAGAAACGAAAAATGAAACCATACAAAGTCTTCAAGTTCGGCGGGGCGTCGGTAAAGGACGCTGCCGCCATCGAAAACCTCCGGAACATCCTGCGGCAGTATCCCGAAGAGCGTCTTGCCGTCGTCATCTCTGCCATAGGCAAAACCACAAATTTTCTGGAAAAAACCTTAGACGCCTATTATCATCGTCCTGAAGAGGCGCTCCTGATGGCCGACGAACTGCAACAGCGACATGAACAGATCGCCCAAGGACTGCTGGCTGATTCAGGAACGCTGGACGAGGTCATGCGCCCCCTGTTTGACAAACTTCGCGCCCGGCTTCAGACCCGGCACTCCAACAACTACGACTTTGACTACGACCAGATTGTCAGTTTCGGGGAACTGTTGTCCACCACACTCATATCGGAATACCTCAACCGATCGGGCATAGCCAACACCTGGCTGGACGCACGCCACTTGATACGCACCGACAGCACCTACCGCGAGGGGCACATCCTCTGGGACACCACCACCGCGCAAATAAGGGAGGCCGTGTCGGGACAAGACAACAGGATAGTCGTCACGCAAGGCTTCATCGGCGGAACTGCCGAATGTCTGACCACCACCTTAGGGCGGGAAGGGTCTGACTTCTCGGCCGCGGTCATGGCATACGCCCTGAATGCCGAGAGCGTCACGATATGGAAAGACGTGCCCGGGCTGCTCAACGCCGACCCGAAACGGTTCCCCGATGCCGTAAGGCTGCCCCGCATCCCCTACGAAGAGGCCGTTGAACTCTCCTTTTACGGAGCCTCCGTCATACATCCCAAAACCTTAAAGCCGTTGCAGAACAAAGGCATTCCGCTGTATGTCAAATCCTTTTTCCGCCCTGAGGACGAGGGAAGCGTCATCACGGCATGCACCGTTTCTGCTGAAACACCCTCGTTCATCGTCAAAGACCGGCAGACGCTGCTCACCGTATCGCCGCGCGACTTCTCCTTCATGGATGTTGACAACCTGTCAGAGATCTTCACGCAATTCTCGACATTCAGAATCCGCGTCAACATGATGCAGAACTCGGCGCTCAGCCTCTCCGTCTGCACCGGCTCCGACAAAGTCCGCGTCCGCCAGTGTATGGAAGCGCTGAAAGAACACTACAAAGTGCGGTACAATGAAGACGTGGACCTGATTACGGTCAGGCATTACAACCAAGCGGCCATTGACCGGATAACGGCAGGGCGGGAGGTGCTGCTCGAACAAACCAGCCGCAGCACCACGCAGTTCGTGATGAAAGGACTTGACCCCGACACGAGCACCCATAGCAAATAACCAAAAAACCACCCCGAAAAGAACCAATACTAAATTCTTACAGAGAATATGAAAAACAGATTCCTTATCAGCGGCGGCGGCACCGGCGGGCACATCTTCCCGGCGCTGGCCATCGCCAACAAAATAAAAAAAGAGAACCCGGAAGCGCAAATCCTGTTCATCGGCGCACGTGACAAGATGGAAATGAAGCGCGTGCCCGAAGCCGGCTATCCGATAGAGGGTCTCGAGATTTACGGCATCAGCCGTGACTTTTCCTTGAAAGGCATTGGCAAAAACGTCAAACTGCCGTTCGTGATGATGTCTGCCATGCATAAGGCGCGGAAAATAATCAAAGCGTTCAAGCCCGACGTGGCCATAGGTGTAGGCGGCTTCGCCTCGGGGCCGGCACTGAAAGCCGCCGATCAGATGGGCATTCCCACCCTGCTGCAAGAGCAAAACTCCTATCCGGGCATCACCAACAAGATGCTGGCCGCCAAAGCAAAACGGATCTGTGTGGCCTACGACGGACTGGAAAAATATTTCCCGGCCGAGAAAATCATCCGCACGGGCAACCCCGTGAGGGCTGAGATCCTCAACCTGAAACGCAAAGACCCCAAGGCATACAAAATCTTCGACTTCTCGCCCGAAAAGAAAACCGTGCTTGTCGTCGGCGGCAGTCTTGGCGCCCGCACCCTCAACGAGACGATGGCGGCGCACCTGGACGACTTCCGGAAAGCGGACCTCCAACTGTTATGGCAGACCGGCGAGCAGTTCTACCTCAACATGGACTCCTCGCTGCTGGCACAGCAAGACGACCACGTTCGCATACTCCCGTTCATCCGCAACATGAACGACGCTTACAGCATGGCCGACATCATCATCTCCCGCGCCGGGGCACTGGCCATCTCCGAACTCGCCATCGTCGGCGTGCCGTCCATACTGGTGCCGTTCCCGTTCGCGGCCGAAGACCATCAGACCTACAACGCCAAAGCGCTCTCGACACAAGACGCGGCCATATTAGTGCCCGACGCGCAGGCCCGTGCCGAACTGATGCCCACCCTTATGCAGCTGGCCAACGATCCGGAACGTTGCGAAAAGATGGGAAACAACCTGCGCAAATTCGCACAGCCGGATGCCATAAATCTGATTTACAACGAAATAGAAAAAATCTAATCTCAATTCAAACACCCAGCCATGCCGTACGACATTGACTTGCTGAAATTAAAACAGACAGAGTTCGAGCCTGCCGCAGGCCGGATACTGATTTCTGTGCCCTACAGCAACGATGCTTTCTTCAACCGCACGGTGGTACTCCTCACAGACTACGGCCCGGACATCACCGCCGGGCTGGTTCTCAACCGCAAACTGCGCTACCGCGTCAGTCAACTGACAGACGGCATCCGGTCTGACGCGCCTTTGTACATCGGCGGTCCCGTCAGACCCGAGCATCTCTTTATGCTGCACAACTTTGAGAATTGCAAGTCGGCCTTCAAAGTCGCGCCCGGCCTTTTTGTGGGATACGACAACACCCTATTGGCACTTATCGAGCACAACGCCATCCCTGCCATGCAGTACCGTTTCCTGATGGGATATGCCGGATGGAGTCCGGGACAGTTGGACGAAGAGTTGCGCGACAACCGGTGGGTAGTTGGCAACCCCACGCCAGAACTTGTATTCAAGACCGAACCGGACAAAATCTGGTCCAAGGCCGTAACCATATTGGGCGACGACTACTGGCATTGGCTCCGGGTTCCAAAAGACATCCACGCTAACTGAAAAAAAATGAAACGCACCTTCGCCATCATATTCCTGACCATTTGTTCTGTTGCGCTTTACGGGCAGCGTTCCACCACCAGCAGCAACTTCCGGGGCGGCGTGCGCGCCGGCATGACCGCCACGCAGATTTCTGGCGATGACCTTATGGGGTTTCACCAGATCGGCGCCACGGCAGGACTCTTTGCCACATATCCGCTCAATGACCGCGACAATCTCAAGTTGCAAGCCGAGATTGACTTCACCATGAAAGGCAGCCGCAACTACACACCGCCCAAGCAAGCCGCGAACCCCAGTGCCAAATATGTGCTCACGCTCGGCTATCTGGAACTGCCCGTGTTGCTGAAATGGAAATTCGCACGGATTACCATTATGGGAAACAGCGACTTCGAGTTCGAAGCAGGCCCCGTGTTCGGCATCAACATCTTCAAGAAAGAGCGCGACGTATATGGCATCATCAACGGCAGACCCGACTTTCGCACCTTTGAGTTTTCGGCCATGGCCGGGCTGTCGTGGATGTTCAATGAGCACCACGGGCTGAGTTTCCGCTACACCAACTCCGTCATACCTGTCAGAATCCCCAACTGGGCCATCAACAGGAGAATAAAAAAACAATACAATTCCGTATTGGCATTCAGCTATTTCTACCAATTCTGATCATGGCAGTTCGCAAGCATTTTGACAGCGGCAGGCTCTTCGCGTTCCACAGAGCGTACCTTGTTTCGTACCGCTTGCCGGGAAACGGGTTTCGGGCACTTTGTCTTGTCGATTTTGCGGAAAACAAAAAAAATCACATTTCACCCAAGGTTCTTCCCTTAAAATGCGTTTAACAATATGAGAACGTTTGAAAATGCGGAAACACTCCGTTGGATTGAGGGATGCCGTGAGGGCAACCGCCGGGCGCAACACCAGCTGTTCAAGCATTATTACAGCAAAATGTTTGGCATCTGCATGCGTTATGCCGGCAGCAGGGAGGAAGCGGAGGACATGTTGAATGAAGGGTTCCTGAAAGTATTCTCCAACATCGGGAAATACGAGAACACAGGCTCTTTTGAATCGTGGATGGCACGGGTCATGGTAAACGCGTCGCTTGACTACCGCAGGAAGTATATTCCTAAAGTCACGATGGCAGAATTGACGGAAATCGAAGACTGCGCCGAGATTGGCAGCGACGTCAACGCAGCGCTCGACCGCTTGACTGCCGAAGCGGTGACCCTGTTGATACAGCAGTTGCCGCCCGCCACGCGGACCGTCTTCAACCTCTTTGCGTTTGAGGGCTATTCGCATGCCGAAATCGCGGCGCGGCTGGGAATGAGCGAGGGGACCTCCGCATGGCACGTAAACGCCGCACGCACACGTCTCAAAAAAGAAATTCTGAAAATGAACAACCTATAGCGTTATGACAGGAAAAGAGTTTGACCAGGCAATCAAAGAGAAGGCAGAACAGGCACAGTATCCCTATCGGGATGCCGCATGGGACAGTTTTTCCCGCAAAGCCGGGCATGCTTCCGGCTCACGCCTGACGGGGCCACACAAAGCATTGGCCGTGGCAGCCGGTGTCGTCATAACCGCCGGCGTCGTGACAGGCATTCTCATACATGCCAACAAAACACGCACGCAACCGCAGATGCCTGTAGAAATTGCGGCCACAGACTCTTCTATCGTAACAACGGACACCTTGGTTTTACAAAAGCCGTTGCGGGAAAAAGCTGGCTTGCCCGAAGAAAAGGTGCGTTCCACATCCGCCGCTGCCGCAAAGAAAGCGGCCATAGAGGAACACGACATCGACACAAAGCCAGTTTCTGGAGACACCTTGACAAAAGTGCAGCCCAGTAAAGCCGACGGCAAGCCTGTACGCAAAAGGACCCGGGTCATATACGGGCGACCGCTTGAAATAAATGTTGACACCATCACCGAGATGGAACCTACGGACGAGCAGCTCCGTAACGGGAACAGCCGGCTGTTCTAAAGCTCATCCACCATCTTGAAGACTTAAAAATGTATTATCGTGTGATTTCAGAATTTAACGAGTCACACAAAAAAACTCCTCTCCGACCTCTGAAACACTTTTCAAAAACAGGGCTACCGCACAAACGAGCCAACTGATTGCAACTGGGGCGTTTCGCTTTGACGACCTTGCCATGCGCGCTGTCATGCACGATAATGTTGACCCTCTTCGAGGGTCCATAGGGCGTGGACACATCGCAGCCGACGGTTCCGCTCCCTTGCGGTCGCTGCACCGCCGGTTATGGAGCAGACTGCCTGCGGCAGCCCGCTTTCGCCCTCTTCGAG
>CAVIJD010000013.1:0-47712 GCA_963643165.1 bacterium
GTGGGTGCCCGGGGCGAGTCGTCCCAGCAGCGCGCCCTCGTTGGCGGAAGTGCTGGCGCTGTTGGAGAAGACGAGGCTGTTCTGCCAAGCGGCAATCGCCGAGGTGACGGCGGGCGGCGTGATGTGCAGCAGCGTGTCGCACGCGCCGTAGTGGAGCGTGACGACCACGTCGGCATCATCGTAGGTGAGCACGCCCTGGGTTCCGGCGCTTTGGTTTGAAGTTGCGACGGCCTGCGGTATTGTGCCGAACGTCAGGCAGCAAAGCACGGCTGCCAGAAATAGAAGAGGTAAATGTTGTTTCATAAAGAGTATTGTTTTGTTATTATTTGCGTTGTGGGGTTTTGTCGGGAAACATCAATAGTCAAGGCTTGCGTGCCATTTTTTGGGACTGGCACGTAGCGAAAGAACGTGATGAGTTTGTCGTGTAGTGAGCCTGAGCGGGCAGGCGAATCTTCAAATTAAAAACGGTGCAAAGATAGCAAAAAAACAACACAACGCCCCCCCCCTATGGATACTTATAAAATATTGATTTTGTGATGTTTATACGGATGTTAGTAAAACGACAGCAAAAACATACGGTTGAATTTAACCCAATTTTGATAGCA
Source organism: bacterium (assembly GCA_963643165.1). Taxonomy (GTDB): domain Bacteria; phylum Bacteroidota; class Bacteroidia; order Bacteroidales; family WCHB1-69; genus F23-D06. The sequence continues at coordinate 606 of CAVIJD010000013.1, forward strand.
TAGATAAGACTTACGACTTTAAGCCGTCGGAGCAAGCCGCGCCCCAAGCCAAACAGAGCCTCGAAGAGGCTCAACATCGTAGAAAGAGAGAAAGAACAACACGCATAACATCTCTACATTCTGCATTCGTGCAGCAGCCGTGCCCCTCGATGAAGGAAGCGTCGAGAAATAGGGTCGGCATTGTCTGCCGCTTCGTGATGGAAACTATAGGGTGCGGATTTCCTCTTTCAGGCTTTGGCAAGCACACAGCGGGATGTTCGTGAGCCAGTCTTCTCGCCGATAGGGAAGCATCGAGAAGCGAATGGCTTTCAGAGACGGGTTGTTGAGGATGAAAGTACGGAGCGACTTTGCCTTGAGACTCACCTCCGCTTTTACCTCGATGGGGACAACTTTTTCGTGCCATTGCGTCAGGAAATCAAGTTCAATGGTGGAATTGTTTACCGAATGATAGAATAGCGGAAGCCCCATTGCATTCAGCTGAGTGAACACAAACAGTTCTGTAAATGCCCCTTTATATTCTGAAAAGATGCTGTTGCCCACTAACATCGACTCGGCAGAAGCATCTACCATAGCCCCCATGAGTCCCACATCGAGCATGAAAAGTTTGAACACAGCGTGGTCTTCGTAGAATTTGAGCGGGAGGTCGGGTTTGCTTACCCGACACACTTTGTAGGCAAGTCCAGCGTCGGAGAGCCATTGTATGGCCAGCTCGAAATCGGAAGCTCTTGCACTTTTCTTGACGGCACTGTATATGAACTTCTTGTTTTCTTTGGCCAACTGCGCCGGAATGTTGTCCCACACCATGTTGATGCGCGGCACTTCGCGCGCCGGTGCATGCTTTGAAAAATCACGCCGGTAATCTCTGAGTATCTGGTTTTGTATGCGCCGCACTTCCAAAAGTCCTTTCTGCTCAACGTGGGCTAATACCGCGGCGGGCATGCCACCGACATAATAATATTGTCTTAACAGCGGTATGAGTTCTTGTGACAGCATATTGATGACATTCCAGTTGGCGGAGGTCAACAAATTGACAAGCTGGTCTTTGCCCAAGGCTTCTAAAAATTCAAGAAAAGTCATCGGATAGAGTGGCAATTCCTCGACCTTGCCAACAGGATAGGACACCCCTTCGTGCAACGAAAGTCCTAACAACGAACCTGCTACGGCTATGTGAAGGTCGGGGGCTTCTTCGTTGAAAAATTTCAACGCTTCGAGCGCTTTCGGACAGTCTTGTATCTCATCGAGCACGACAAGGGTGTCGTGTGGTGTGATGTCCACCTTGCTGACGGCAGACAAGGCCATGGTCATCTCCGCGACGGTGCCGCCGGACTCAAACACTTCTTTTGCTTTGGTGTTTCGGTCAAAACTGAAGAATGCAAGTTTTTTGAATTCGTTTTCCCCAAATTGACGCAGAATGTAAGTCTTGCCTACTTGTCGAGCCCCATTGATAATCAATGGTTTGCGCTGTTCTTTATTTTTCCAATCCAGCAAAAGCCTATAGATGTCCCTTTTCATGATTCACATTTTTTCTAACGAATAATTGCGGCAATAATACAATTTTTCTAACGAATAATTGCAACATTGATACATTTTTTCTGACATAACGTTTCCGCTTTATGGCGTGCAAATACGGCAGGAGGGGCGTGTTGCGTTTGTGCGTCACGCAGAGAACGATAGGGCAGTATCTATTCTCCCATTTGGAAAGTTTTGAGTCCGACCAGTTTGTCGTACGAGGAGCCCTCCTCGCGGTAATAGACCATGATGGTGTAGTTGTTGTGCGTTTCGTAATGTGACCCCTCGATGAAGGTGGCGTCGATGGCGCGGCTGCCGTGCGGCACATATACATATTGGTAATTGTACATGCCTTGCTTGATCAGGAAGGCGGTTTCCCAGAACCGCCGCTTCTCGTTATACTTGAGTCTCGCTTCGGGCAGGATGGACCAGTCGGTGATTTTGCCGAACACATAGACGTCGCCGTTGTCGAACGGAAAGGTGCTGCTCAACGTGAAGTGGGTGTGTACGTAGTCTTCCGAACATTCGTTTGCCATGTCGCGGTTGCGGTAAAAGCAGTCGCCGTTCATGGTGCTGCGGCTTTCGTAGGCTCCAAACGGGCGCGCTTCGTCCTGCATCACGTAGGCTTGGTTTTCCTGATTCACGAAAGAGATGCCTACAATGCGGTCGGCATTCGAGCGGAGGGTGCTGATGTCAAAAGTGCGGAACTCGGCGCCGCCGTCCATTGTGTTGCGCCCGTCGTCGTAGTCAAAACTCAGTTCGCCGGCGTACCCGGAACGGTAGGTCAGCCCGACGATGGCGTTGTCCCACCTGCCGTTCTGTTTGATGGTGGCGTGTACCGTCGCGGCCGGGTTGCGGATGCCGAGACCGCCGGCATAGACGGTGAAGTCCACCTCCTGGCGGGTGAAACGGTAGTTGACATCCGAGGCGGCATGCACGTTGCCCGCAATGGCTACGGGGTCACTCTCCGTGACCATAAAGCGCTTGGTCAGCACCGGACGGTCGGGCGTCTCGTCATAAACAAACAGAATGTAGTTGCCCGAACGCGAGAAACTCATGTTGGCAGTCGGGAAGTCCAGACTGTGCCGTATGTAGCGGGTGATGGTGTTGAACGAGTAGGTGTAGTCCGTGAATTCGTCTTCAAAGAAGCCGTTGAGGTACTCAATCGGACTCATGTCCGACAATTGCCAGTCGTGGGTGCAGTGGACGAACGTGTATTTGAGGTAACGGTCCTCCGACTCGAGGTCGTCGAAGGTCAAGGTCAGCTGTCCCCGTCCGCCGCCGAGACGGGCCACGGGTTCGCCATGAATCTCGCCCGAGGGCAGGATGGTGGCGCTCTTGATGCCGGACACATAGACTTTGTCGGACAATTCGATGTGCGACACGTCAATTTGCGCTTTCGCGACGAGGCATGTCAGACTCAGGGCTAAAAGTAGAAAGCAGTTCTTCATTGCGGCGAAGTTATAGAGGCACAAAAGTACAAAAGAAATGCACATTCCTTATTTTTCCATTTTTTTCCTGAAAATTCCAATTCTGTGCGAAATAGTAAAGGGTTGGGTTGGCGGAAGTCAATCATTGTTTTATTTATATACTTAAAAATCAGCACTTTAATCTAATAATGGTCTGTCCAGGCATTAAATGTCGGGTTATCAACATTTTAATCTTCAAAACTTGGATTCCGAAAAAATATTCCCATAAATTTCCATATTGATACTCAACAATTTACAAGCATTTTTCGGGTTGTTGAAAACTTTTTTAGTGTTTATATGGAAAGAGGAAGAAAAAATCTTATTTTTGTCCTCTGAAAGTATCTTTTAACATGCCAAGTTTCGATTACGGTTATTGGGAGGTGTCCATTGAGAAGAGCGGTCGGCTGAAGTTGCCGGCAGCGCTGCTCAAGTCATTGCCCGAGGACGAGCGAAAGGCTTTCTATGTCACGCATGGTTTCGGGGAGCACATTATGTTGTGGTCGGAGAAGTCGTACGGGGAGCAGATGGCATACTTGAACTCATTGAACCGCAATCTCACCATCGTGAAGCAGTATCGGAATGCCTTTTTGCGGAACACGGCGTATCTGGAATGTGACTCGCAGGATCGCATAGTCATACCGAAGCCGTTGATGGAGCAATATTCCATAGAGAAAGAGATTGTGCTGTTGTTGGACAACGGCAAAATTGAGATATGGAACTGCAGCAGATACCACGAGAAATTCGACATGACGCCGGAGGCTTTGGAGCAACTGAACGAAGAGATTCATTCGGGGCGTTTTCTGGCAGAAAAGGAGGTTTCTGATGAGTTATCATAATCCTGTCCTGCTGCAGGACTCCGTAGATGCGTTGGTGGTGAACCCGTCCGGCATCTATGTGGATGCCACGTTTGGCGGCGGCGGACATTCGCGCGCCATCCTCAGCCGGCTGAGTCCGGAGGGGCGGCTCATTGCTTTCGACCAGGATGCCGACAGCCGCCAAAACCTCATCGAGGACGACCGTTTCCAGTTCGTGCCCTCCAATTTCAAGAACCTGACCCGCTTTCTTCAGTATTACAAGGCTTATCCCGTGGATGGGATTTTGGCCGATCTGGGAGTCTCGTCGCACCAGATCGACACGCCGGAACGCGGCTTCTCGTACGCGAAAGACGGTTTGCTCGATATGCGCATGAACAGTCAGAACGGCATGTCGGCAAAAGATGTCGTGAATGAATATGACGAGGGTGAGCTCAGCAGGATTTTTTACAACTATGGAGAGTTGTCGTCGGGGCGGCAGCTGGCACGCCAGATTGTGAAGGCCCGCGCGGTGTCACCCCTTGAAACTACCTTGCAACTCGCTGAAGCCCTGAAACCTTGTCTCCCGAAAGGCAAGGAGAACAAAAGCCTGTCGCGGATCTTTCAGGCTATCCGCATCGAGGTGAACAAGGAGATGGAAGTGCTGGAGTCGTTTCTGCTGCAGACGGCCGACGCCCTCAAGACGGGCGGCAGACTGGTGGTCATCGCCTACCACTCGCTCGAAGACAGGGCAGTGAAGAACTTTATGCGTGCCGGCAACATGACGGGTGTCGTGGAAAAGGATTTCTTCGGCAACCCGCTGACCCCGTTTAAGGTCGTGAGCCGCAAGGTGATTACGGCAAGCGAAGATGAGATATCAACCAACGTGCGCGCCCGCAGCGCAAAACTGCGGATCGCCGAAAAAATAACCGTCAATCCTCATGAAATCGACTTCTCAAAACAGTGAAGAAAAAAGACAGGAAAAACGGGGGATTTCGGATGTCCTGAAAGACGTGTTCGGCGGGGAGTTTCTTCTCAGCAAGCAGATGCGCCCCTGGTATTACTATGTCGCCGTGCTGCTGCTGCTGACGATGCTTACCATCGTGAGCGAACAGAGCATACAGGAGAAAAAACGGAAAATCACAAAACTCGAAAACGAATACAAGTCAGAACTCAGCCGCCTCAAGGCCAACAACCAGTTTATACCCTACGAGGAAAACCAAATCCTGATCCGGAAGATGCAGGAGAAGGGCTATGTGCTGGACGAAGAACATAATTATACCATCAGGGTGAAGCGCAAAGCTCCTGAAAAGCGCCGCTTGTTCTCCAAAAAACGGAAAAATGGAAAATAAGAGAAAGAGCAAGAGCGAGGTTAATGCTGTCAGGATGACGATAGTGCGGTTTTTTGTGCTGTTGTTAGGACTTGCGTGTCTTGGGCAGATTCTCTACCTGTCCATTTTTGAACGGTCGCTCGCCAAAGGCGCCGGTGACGACTGCATAGACCTGACCGTTGACAACCCGAAAGCCGATGCCGACACGTCGTGCAATTGCTTCGTGAAAGCCAACACCCTGCGTCCGCAACGCGGCGAGATCTATGATGACCACGGCCGCCTGCTCATGGGCAACTATAATGTCTTTGAAATAGCATTCGACGGGAAACAGTTCGCCAAAGAGTATGATACGCCCAAATATACAGAGGCTGAAGTCGATAACATCCTCAAATGCCTTTCTGCCGACTTCTACAAACAATTCAAAGACCGCTATCCCAAATATTCTGAGAAACACTACTATTCGGTTTTCTCAAAGAACTACAAAAAAAGGCAATATGTCACGGTTATCCCCGTCAAGGTGTGGGACGAGAAGTTGTGGGTGACTTCTATCGACACGTCATTTCTCAAAAACCGGCCCTATCTTATGCGTAAGGTGCTCGACAAGAAGACCTCACTCGTGATGGATACGGTGAGATTCTGCCGCTACCTCAACTTTGTATCCTGTCCCGTGCGCATCAATCCTTACGGGGAAATGGCTCGCCGAACGCTGGGATTCAACACGGAAGGACGCCATTACGGGCTGGAGTATTATATGGACAATGTGCTCGCTGGCGAGAAGGGAAGCAAAAAGTACCTGGAACTCAACCATGCCGTGGTGCCGCTCAACGAGCGCCTCGACCCTGTGGATGGCTATAACATCCACACAACGTTGAATTTGGAGATACAGAACATCGTTCACAACGAATTGTCGCGCAAGTTGCAGGAACTGAACGCCGAATGGGGCTGCGTGATTGTTATGGAAACCGCTACGGGTGCTGTGAAGGCTGTTTCAAATCTGCGGCGCGCCAGCAAGGACGGCTCGTTCTATAACGAGAGCATGGAATATGCCCTTAATGCCAAGGTGGAGCCGGGGTCAACGTTCAAACTGGCCTCCCTGTTGGCATTCCTCGAGAAGAAACAACGCGAGAACAAGAAAGACACGGCACACTATCCGATGTTCAACCACACTTTTAAGGTGAAGAGCAAGTCGGGAAACGAGCGGGCCTATCCGAAAAGCGACAGCAAGACGCGCGGTGAGGCCTACGGCAACTCCAACGAGATCTTCCAACGCTCCTCTAACATCGGCATCGCCTCGATGATCTTTGACGCTTACGGCATGCGCAACTTTGCCTCCTACAAGGCGCAACTCGCCAAATTCGGTTTCTTTGACACGATACATACCCAACTCGGCGACTTGATGCCCGCGGGCATCCGCAACGACGGACGCTTTGACAACTATTATGCCACCTGCTTCGGTGCCGGATTCAACGTGCCCGTCCTCCGTACCCTCATCTACTATAACGCTATCGCCAACAACGGCAAAATGCTTGCCCCGCTCTTCGTCAAGTATGTCACCAACGACTATGACACGCTGCAGACCTACGAGGCAGAGGTGCTTATGGAGCATTTTGTTTCCGACGCTACCCTGAAGACCGCTCGCTGCTACCTTGACAGTGTCGTGTGGGGCAGATACGGCACGGGACGCCATTTCAAGGACTCAACTTGCCCGTTTGCGGGAAAAACCGGCACGCGCGACATCTGGGACGCTGAAGCCAAGGCCTACAACTATGACCGCAACGCGGTCTCGTTTTGCGGTTATTTTCCGAAAGAAAAACCGAAATACACGGCAATTGTCTATATCTACAACGTGCCCCAACATAGCGAGGTCGCCGTCGATGTGTTCTCCAAAATTGCACGCAATATCATGAACAGCAATAATTTCAGCGCTATGCACAGCATTACCGAATTTTCAGTGAAGCCTGCATATTTCAACAACCCTGTGAATAAACGCTATTTCAATGTGCTGCTCCATGATATGGGCTACGACACGGTGGCGTATGATACCCAAGCGCAATTTCTCTCGATGACTCGCGAGAAGACCTCCGCGCGCAATGCCAAGACCCCCAAATATATGCCTGTCGTGAAGACGCTGAGGGCTTCGACGGTGGAGGGTGTCCCCGATGTTAAAAATATGATTGCCTCAGATGCCGTGACTACATTGACAAAGGCCGGTTATAAGGTGGCTCTCCACGGAAGAGGAACGGTGAAGGCCCAGGTATGTGACACGAAAAACAGGACTGTAAAACTATATCTTGAATAAAAACTGAAACCAACTATAAAAAAGTAAAGAAGTGAAACCGTTAGCAGAACTTTTGAAATCGCTGAAGCAATACGAGCTTTTCGGAAGCCCCGAGGTTAATGTCACGGAGATGACTTTCGACTCGCGAAAGGTTGCCGCCACGGGAGTGCCGGGTGAGAGTCCGCTGTATGTGGCACAACGAGGCACGCAGACGGACGGCCACAGGTTTGTGCCGCAGGTTGTTGAGAAAGGGTGCCGTGTCGTGGTTTGCGAAGAATTGCCCGATGGCGGGGCAGAAAGTTTCCCGGAGGTCACGTTCGTGAAAGTGCCCGACAGCACCGTCGCACTCGGCAATATGGCTTCGGCATTCTATGGACACCCGAGCCGCCGCCTTAAACTGGTCGGCATCACCGGCACTAACGGCAAAACAACTACCGTGACGTTGCTGCATCGGCTGTTTATGCAGACTGGACATCCCGCAGGACTGCTTTCCACCATCGTGAACAAGATCAAGTGGCAAGAGGTTCCGGCCACGCACACTACACCCGATGCCATTGAACTGAACAGTCTGCTCCAACAGATGGCAGACGCGGGGTGTGAGTACTGCTTTATGGAGGTCAGCTCCCACGCAGTGGCACAGCACCGTATCGCCGGACTGCAGTTCGCCGGTGCGCTCTTCAGCAATATCACCCACGACCATCTGGACTTCCACAAGACATTCGCTAACTATATCGCGGCAAAGAAAGCCTTTTTCGACCATCTGCCCAAAAGTGCTTTCGCACTCACCAATATTGACGACCGCAACGGCAAGGTGATGGTGCAGAACAGCCGGGCTCAGGTCCACACTTACAGTTTGCAGACGGCTGCCGACTTTAAAGGGGTGGTCTTGAACGACTGTTTTCATGGACTGCAAATGCGCATCAACGGGCAGGAGGTCTATTTTAAACTGTGCGGACGCTTTAATGCCTACAACTTGTTGGCCATTTACGGCACGGCCGTGCTTTTGGGCATGCCCGAACACGAAGCCTTGACCCAGATGAGCACGCTGGACAGCGCTTCGGGGCGTTTCCAGCAACGGCACCGCAGCGATGGCAGTACCGCAATCGTCGATTATGCCCACACGCCCGACGCGCTGCAGAATGTGCTCTCTACCATCCGCGAGGTTGCCGGCAAAGACGCCGAAGTGATTACCGTGGTGGGGTGCGGCGGCGACCGCGACAAGACCAAACGACCGGAGATGGCCGCCATAGCCTGCCAATACAGCACACGCGTGGTGTTCACCTCCGACAATCCGCGCACCGAAGACCCCGCCGCCATTCTCAACGATATGCTCGCCGGAGTTCCGGAGGAGAAAAAGAAAAACATGCTCGTCATCGAAAACCGCCGCGAGGCCATCAAGACTGCCTGTATGCTGCTTAAACCTGGCGGCGTGCTGCTTGTGGCCGGGAAGGGACACGAAAACTATCAGGAAATCAATCATCAGAAGCATCATTTTGATGATATGGAAGAGATAAACACCTTTTTCGTAAACGAAAACTAATCAATAATCAAGAGAGAAAATGCTTTACTATTTGTTCAAATGGCTGTATAGTATCGGACTCCCGGGGTCGGGCGTGTTCAACTATATCTCGTTCCGATCAGCGGTGGCTTTTGTCCTTTCTCTTTTCATCTCCATCTTCATAGGCAAGTATTTTATCCGTTTCCTGAAAAGAAAACAGATCGGCGAAACAATTCGCGAACTCGGCCTTGAGGGACAGAACGAGAAAGCCGGCACCCCCACGATGGGCGGCCTTATCATCTTGGCGGCCATCCTGATACCGGCATTGCTGCTGTGCGACTTGAAGAATATCTATGTGCTGCTTATGATCTTTACGGCCGTATGGCTCGGACTGCTCGGCTTTATGGACGACTATATCAAGGTGTTCAAGAAAAACAAAGAGGGACTTTCTCCCCGCAAGAAGCTGACCGGACAGATTATCCTCGGACTCCTCGTCGGCATTGTCATGTTCTTTCACCCGGATGCCAAGATTTGCGAAAAGACCGCCACACAGTCAACAATGACACCCGTGGAAAGTGCCCTTTCTGTTGAAAATCAAGGCAATCCCAAAACCTCTCATCTGTTTGGCACACCGCATCATTCCACCAAGACTACCATCCCGTTTGTGAAAAACAATGAGTTTGACTATGCTTGGTTTACCCGTTGGCTCGGCGACACTACGGGCAAATGGTCGTTCGTATTTTTCATCTTGGTGGTCGTCTTCATCATTGCGGCTGTCTCCAACGGAGCCAATCTTACTGACGGTCTTGACGGCCTGGCTACTGGAACCACCTCTGTGATAGCCGTCGGCATAGCCGTGCTTGCCTATGTGTCAGGCAATGTGATATTTGCCAACTATTTGAATATTATGTATATACCAAATATCGGGGAACTTGTGATTTTCATCTCGTCCGTCATAGGGGCGTGTCTTGGCTTCTATTGGTGGAATTGCTATCCTGCCCAGATATTCATGGGCGACACGGGCAGCCTGATGTTGGGCGGCATTGTGGCGGTTTCGTGCATCATCATCCGCAAAGAGTTGCTGATACCGATACTGTGCGGCATTTATCTTGCCCAGTCGTGCTCTGTGTTGATACAAGTTTCCTATTTCAAATACACGAAAAAACGTTACGGCGAGGGCAGACGTGTCTTCTTGATGGCGCCGTTGCATCATCATTACCAGAAAAAAGGCATGCACGAAGCCAAAATTGTGCAACGCTTCATCATCATAGGGCTTATCCTTGCCGTGCTTGCCGTAGCCACCCTTAAAGTCAGATAATTTTTAATAACAAACCATAAAACCTTTGACAATATGCCCACAAACAGAACAAACAGTTTCCACCTTTTCGAGCAGGAAAGAGAGCGTACAAACACGATGACGGCGGCCTTGAATGCACGCCTGATTAACATACGAAAGAAGAATATAGCCGACTCCTTGTCCGACTTTGAGGGGAGTTCGCATAAACTGGAACATGTAAAAACCCTCAACGGGGTCGATTTCATTGACGATTCACGGTCCACGAACACCAATGCGGTGTGGTTCGCACTGCAGAGCATGACAAAGCCCGTTGTGTGGATTACAAACATTGACGAGGCCGAAAATCTGACCGAAGACCTGCTGAACGTAGTGCGTGAGAAAGTGAAATGTATTGTGATTCAAGGTGTTTACAATACGGAGGTTTATGAACGTCTCTCCACCCTTGATGTTCCGATGTGCATCGAGATGAACATTGACGATGCCGTGCGCGAAGCTTACTACAGCAGCAAAGAGGGGTATGTCGTCCTCTTCTCGCCGGGTGTCAACGGTACGGCGCAAGTGACCTACCGCGAACGCGGCAACAGATTCCAAAAAGCAGTGGGGCAACTCTAAAGCGTTATGGAAAAGGAAGCAAAGAAAGCAGTGTTGTCTTTTAAGGGCGACAAGGTCATCCTCGGCATTGTCATCTTTTTGACGCTCATATCCACCCTGATGGTATATAGTACGGGCGGCAAACAAGTGAGCGGCCATCTTATTCATCTGTTGGCTTGCTATGTCGGGCTGGTCTTCTGCTACACAGTAAGTTACAGAAAACTCGCGGAGAACTTCTCTTTCTTGATGCTTCTTTTTGCCATCTTGCTGCTAATATTGACGTTGGGGTCCCGTGCGGTGCGAGGCATCACTTTGATGGGGCGCAATGTTCAGACTTTCTATGTCATTGGTTTTTTCGTCATTATCTTTCTGTGCAATTTCATCGGGCGCCGCTATAAACGAGATTGTCAGCTGTCGGATTCTGATATGACCTATTTAGGGGTCTTGTTGCTGGGGTTCTGCGGTGCTATTGCCGTCTTGAACATGTCCACGGCTATCATCCTTTTCATCACGGGGCTGGTCATCTTTTTCGTGGGGAACTTCAAGTTCAAACATATCTTGAGACTGTTGGGCATAGCGGTTGCCGTGGTTACCATCCTTGCTTTTGTGGTCATCAAAAGTGACAACGGCGGCAAGATTGGTCGAATGGGCACATTTGTGAACCGGCTTGAGTATTATTTCACCAAAGACAACAGCAACGGTTATGGTGACCAGATGATTCTGTCGCGTGCCGCCATAGCGCGTTCCGGGCTCAGTCCTGCCGGCCCCGGCAAGGGGGTCATCAAAAACAGGTTGCCGGAGAATGACACAGACTATGCGTACGCATCCTTGTTTGAAGAGACGGGGTTGCTGGTCGGCATTCCTGTATTGCTTTCCTATTTGGTAATCTTCTACCGTTCGTGGCGCATCGCCAAGAAGGCGTCAGACTCGTTAGGGGGGCTGCTCGCATTTGGCATCGGCTTTTGGTTCACCTGCCAAGCCTTGGTCCACATCGGCGTAAACTGTGAATTGTTGCCGACCACGGGGCAGACTCTGCCGTTCATCAGCAGCGGCGGCATGTCTTTGCTTGTGTCGGGCTGCGCCATGGGTGTGCTGCTGAATATCAGCAAAAAGAATGCTGAAGAGGAGGGGAAGGAAGATTTAAAGAGGATATTCTACCGTTAATCAGAAATCAAAAGAGAATCACACCACAAAAAAAGCCCTTTTCAGAAAAAGGGCTTTAGAATTCAGTGTTGTGCGGTGGCAGAGGCTATTTCTTGAAATATCTGTTGAACAGACCTTGGAAGCCGCAGCCGTGCCGAGCCTCGTCTTTTGCCATCTCGTGAACCGTGTCGTGGATAGCGTCCCAGTTCATCTCCTTGGCTCTTTTGGCAATACGCATCTTGTCGGCGCAGGCGCCGCTTTCGGCGAGCATACGTTTTTCAAGATTCGTTTTTGTATCCCAGACCACGTCGCCCAACAGTTCGGCGAACTTGGCACAATGGTCAGCCTCCTCAAAGGCATAGCGTCTGAAAGCCTCTGCTATCTCAGGGTAGCCCTCGCGGTCAGCCTGACGGCTCATGGCCAGATACATGCCGACTTCGGTGGCTTCGCCCATGAAATGAGCGTTCAGGTCTTTGATCATTTCCTCGTCAGTGTCTTTTGCCACGCCTAACACATGTTCAGTGACGAACGACAGTTCGGTGTCTTTGACTTCTTCAAACTTGTCGGCCGGTTGACCGCATTGGGGGCATTTTGCCGGCGGTTCATCGCCTTCATAGACGAATCCGCACACTTTGCATACGAACTTTTTCATTGTTGTTTTGTTTTTGTTGATAATTTGATTTATATGACAATCCCGTTTGGGGACTATTCTTTTGTAAGGTTCTCAAGCAATAGTTGTCTCAATGTGGAAGCGTTGAGGTTTCGGGTAAGTTGGCCGTTTTTGCAGAGAGAGATAGTGCCCGTCTGTTCAGAGACTATCACGGCAAGGGCGTCTGTCAGTTCGGTTGAGCCGAGTGCGGAGCGGTGGCGCAAGCCGGTGCCTTGAGGGAGGTTTGTGCTCTTGGAAACGGGCAGGATACAGCGTGCAGCCGCGATGCGGTGGTCTTTGACGATCACCGCACCGTCGTGCAGCGGACTGTTTTTGAAGAAGATGTTTTCCAGAAGTTCTGACGTGGGCATGGCGTCAATGCTCTTCCCGGTGTTGAGGTAGTCGTCGAGCGGCGTTTTCCGGGCAAAGACAATCAGTGCGCCTGTTTTGCTGTCAGACATGTGTTGGCAGGCCTCGCACACGGCTTCCACTTCTGTCGTGAAGGCATTGGAGCGTTCTTGCCGCCCGAACTTGTCGCTGAAAAACCGCAGCAGCCTGCCGTCGCCGAGGAAAAGCAGGAACTTGCGGATTTCTGGCGCAAAGAGGATGACGATTGCCAAGATGCCGATATTGATAACCTCTCCGAGCAGTTCCGAGAGTATCGTGAAATGGAAATAAGTCACCACTTTCCAACCCACATAAAAAATCGCGACCACCCAGAACAATTTCACGGCGGCGGTGCCTTTCGTAAGCTTGTACAGCTCATACAGCACAATAGCCACGATGAGAATGTCGATAACATCGATGATGCGAAAATTTATGAACCCCAGTGCTTCTGTCATCTCCGGTAGGTTTTACTATTTCGCCAACAGGGCGGCTAATGCGATGGAGTACAATTTAGTTTTGGCCGTGTCGCCTCGTGAAGAGAGCACGCACGGGATCTTTGCACCCATGATGATGGCGCCCAACTCGGCATGGTTGAACTTGGTACAGCATTTGTAGAAGACGTTGCCGGTTTCGATGTTGGGGAATACCAGACAGTCGGCATCGCCGGCCACAGGGTTCTCCACTCTTTTCAGGTCGGCAGCCTCTTTGTTGATGGCGATGTCGAGCGAAAGCGGACCGTCAACGTAGGCATCCATACGGGTGCGTTCTGCTTCTTTTGCCAGCAGGGCGGCGTCAATGCAGGCCTGAACGCCCGGAAGCAACTGCTCCGAACAAGCGATGAGCGCCACTTTAGGCTTCTCGATGCCCATGGCCTTGGCTGTGCTGACTACATTGCGGAGGATGACTTTCTTCTGTTTCAAGTCCGGGGCGGGAATGATGGCCACGTCGCCGACGATGAGCAGTTTGTGATAGGCGGGATTTTCAATGACGGTCACATGCGAGAGGGTGGCCTTCGGAGGACAAAGTCCGCGCTCCTTGTTGAGGATGGCGTGCATGTACTTGTCCGTGGGCAGCAGACCTTTCATCAGGATGTCGCCCTCGCCATTGTTGATGAGGTCGCAGCTGATGGCGGCAGCCTTCACGTCGGAGGTCTCGTGGACAATCTTGAACTTTGCCGTGTCGATGCCCAGATTCTTGCAGACAGCCTCGATGGCGGCCGTGTCTCCTACCAAGGTGGCGTCAATTACACCCATGTCAACGGCGGCATTGACAGCTTGAATGGTGTGTTCATCGTTTGCGTTGGCAGCCACAAGTCTTTTCTTCGGCTTGGATTTCACCAGTTCTACAATCTGGTCTAATTTTGTAATATTCATATCTTTGAGTTTTAATTGTTGTTTTATTACGTAAGGCGGCAAAAGTACAAAAAAAAGTGTACTTTTGCGCTCGTCTAAACGGATATATATAATTATTGTTATGTTTGATTTTTCCAAAGTGCGTATTGTCGAAGATTTCCCAAAGAAGGGGATAAAGTTCTATGATATCACCACTTTGCTCAACGATGCAGCAGAATACCGCAAGGCATTGGACGACATGCTTGCTGTTGCAAGAGCGGAAAAGCCCGATGTTGTTGCCGCGCTGGAGACCCGCGGGTTCTTCTTCGCACCGGTTGTCGCGTACGAGTTGGGACTGCCTTTCGTGCCGATCCGCAAAAAAGGGAAACTGCCCGGGGCAACGTTCAGCGAGTCCTACGAACTTGAGTATGGCACTGCGGAACTCGAAATGCACCAGGGGTGTATGCCGCAAAACAAGCGTGTGCTCGTGATTGACGACGTGCTAGCCACCGGCGGCACGATGCGCGCGGCCGTCAATCTCATACAACATTTTAGCCCGGCATACGTTTCTACCCTTTTCCTGATGGAACTGACAGCCTTGGCGGGGAGGGAAAAATTGTCGGGATATACCGTCAACAGTTTGATACAATTGTAATATTAGTAATAATAATCATCAATAAATAACTTTTAGCATAATGAAAAACATTGATTGGAAAAACCTTTCATTCGGTTATGTGAAAACCGATTACAATGTTCGCTGTTATTTCAGAAACGGCGAATGGGGAAAATTAGAGGTTACTTCAGACGAGAACATTCCTATGCACATGGCTGCTTCGTGTTTGCACTATGGACAGGAAGCATTTGAGGGAATGAAAGCTTTCAGAGGCAAAGACGGTAAGGTCCGTCTGTTCCGTTGGGACGAGAACTGGAAACGACTCAACAATTCTGCCGATACGATTATGTTGGCCCCGATCCCGGAGAAACTGTTCTTCGACGCTTTGGAACTGGTGGTCAAACTGAACGCCGACTACATTCCGCCTTACGGAACCGAGGGCTCTCTTTATATCCGTCCGCTGTTGATCGGCACAGGCGCTACTATCGGTGTGAAGCCCGCTGACGAATATCTTTTCGTCGTGTTCGTCATGCCTGTTGGTCCTTACTTCAAGGAGGGATTCAAGCCGACGAATATGCAGATCGCACTCGACTATGACCGTGCCGCTCCGCTGGGCACCGGCCATGTGAAGGTTGGCGGCAACTATGCAGCATCCCTGCGCGCCGGCGAAAGAGCTCACAAAGAAGGTTTCAGCGCCTCGATCTTCGCCGATGCCAAAACCAAAACCTACATCGACGAGGCTGGCCCGGCTAACTTCTTCGGTATCAAGGACGGTAAATATGTTACCCCCGACTCCGGTTCTATTCTGCCGTCTATCACCAACAAGAGCTTGACTACGATTGCTCAAGACCTTGGTCTTGTGGTAGAAAGACGTCACATCAAACTCGACGAAATCGGCACCTTTGAAGAGGCCGGCGCTTGCGGTACCGCAGCCGTCATCTCTCCGATCCACGAGATTCAAGACCGCGAGAGCGGCAAGGTGTATGTCATCGCTAAAGACGGCAAACCCGGTCCGTGGTGTACCAAGATGCGCGAGACCTTGATGGGTATCCAATACGGCGAAATCGAAGACAAATACAACTGGTGTACAATCATCGATTGCTAATGCCCAAACAATCCTTAAAAAAAGGCTTTGAGCGCGCTCAAAGCCTTTTTTTTGTCGCTCAGCCGCCGAAGTGACCCCCAAAAAAGGGTTTTCTGCAAGGCCTTTCAATTTGCCACATCCGGAAGAATGTGTGCTAAAATTGTCGGCACAACCATCGAAGAATTGTTTTTGCGCCTTTTTTTTGACAAAAATTTAGGATAATCATTGGTCATCATGCGATTTCTGAACGATGATGACGATGTTTGAAGATGCCCGACTAATGTTGAATTTTTAATTTGAATGAACGGAAAAATAGTGTATTTTTGCCGCCATAATAATAACAACAACAAACATCAATTAAACAATGGCTTACAAAATTAATCCTGACAATTGCGTCGCTTGTGGCACTTGCCAAGGCGAATGTCCTCAAGAGGCTATTTCTGAGGGTGCAGCTTATTCTATCAACCCTGATCTTTGCATCGAATGTGGCGCTTGCGCTGACGTTTGCCCTTGCGAAGCCATCAGCCTAGAGTAATCAAAAGGAGTTACATTCAAAAAGAAAAAGGCGTTCATTTGAACGCCTTTTTCTTTTATTTCTTGACTTATTATTTCACAATCCCTAATTGGTCTTTGACCGCATTGGTCAGGTTGTCGCTGTCGCTATAGAACGATAGCGTGGTGATGTCAAAAACGTAGGTGTATTTGCCTTTTTCTGCCACAACTTTGATGGCGGCGAGCAACTTCTCCTGAAACGGCTTCAGCAGTTCAATCTGCTTGGCCTGCAGTTCCTGTTCGCTGTTGCTTGCAAACTCCTGAAACCGCGAATAGAGTTTTTGAAGTTCGTCTTCCTTGACCTTCAGCACGGCAGACGAGGTGCCCGCGTTGACCAGTCTTTGGTAGTCGGCCTCTTTCGTCTGAATCTCCGTGGCCATTTGTTGTCCGGTTTCCTGCAATTCATTCTGCAAGGCGAGCAAGTTGCTTTGCGCGGTATCAATTCCCGGCATGTCTTTCATAATGTTACCGTAGTCAACATGTCCGAACTTCGCTTTTTGCGCAAAGCCTGTCACGGTACACAGAACCGCCAGTATTGCTATGATGTACTTTTTCATGTCAGACAGTCTTATCGGATACCCAATTCTTTTTTAACCATCGGTGTGATGTCGTCCCCAGAGGCATAGTAGAGCAATATTTTCGTGTCGAAAATATAGGCATAGCCATTGTCCTTTGCCACTTTGTCAATCGCATTCTGAATCTTGTCCTGGAAAGGTTTGGCTAATTCATATTGCTTGTCTTCCAAGTCGTTCTGGGCGTTTGTCTGAAATTCTTGTATGCGGGTGGCAAGGTCTTGCAACTCTTTCTCGCGTACTTGTCTGACGGCTGAGGACATAGTCCCGACTTCGCGGTCAAACTTGTCTTTCTTCTGCTGGTATTCGGTCATCATGCTGGCATACATGCTTTCCAAATCAGTTTTGAAAGCATTCAACTTGATTTGAAGGGAGTCAATGCCGGGCATCACTTCCAGAATTTCGCTTGAGTTGACGTGGCCATACTTTTGAGCATCTGCCGTGCCTGCAATGAAGAATAGGGCGGCAACAATCAATAACAACTTTTTTTTCATCGAGCAAATAGATTTATTTTATTACAATATTATTCTTAATCAAGACTATTCGTCAGTGTCCGTGCTGACAGACACGCCGAGTTTTTGCATAATAGCCTCGTTGATGTCCCATTTGGGGTCGGCGTAGATAATGGTCAAGTCGCCGGCGGTGTCAAACACAAAAGCAAAGCCTTTCTCTTTGGCGTAGTCATTAACCGTGTTGAGCACGCGGTCTTGGATCGGCTTCACCAGTTCTTCTCTTTTCTTGAACAGGTCACCGTCTTGTCCGAAGCGTTTCTTCTGCAGTTCCTTGACGGCTTTTTCTTGTTCCATAATGGCATTTTGGCGGTTGCTCTTTATCTGTTCCGGCATCGTAATCGATTCCACTTGGTATTTTTTGTACATCGAGTCAACGGATGCCATCTTAGCCTCAATCTCTCTCTGCCACAACACGGCCACGCGGTCAAGTTCAGCTTGTGCCTCTTTGTATTCCGACATGTTGGAAAGGATGTATTCAGAATTGATATAGGCATATTTTTGACCGAAACTTGTCAATGCCATCAGGATAACAACTGCTGATAAAAATAATCTCTTCATAGTATGCTTGTTTTTTTACGTTGGAACTAACGATAATTTTCTGTTTTTATTATGTTAATCGATTGACTGGTTGATGGAGATGTGGAAGTGGCTGCCGGAGGCGGAGGCCTGTTGTCCGGGCACTTTGTCGAAACCATACCCCCAGTCGAAGCCGAGCAGTCCGAACATCGGCAGATAGATACGGACGCCGACGCCTGCCGACTTGTACATCTCAAACGGGTTGTACTTCTCGAGCCAGCCCTTTCCGGCTTCCAGGAAAGCCAGCACATACACGGTGGCGGAGGGGTTGAGTGAGATAGGGTAGCGCAACTCGGCGGTGAACTTGTTGTAAATGCTGGCGCCGACGCTGCTGCCGTCTTGGTAAGGCGAAAGCACATAGTCGTCATAACCGCGCAAGGCTATAATCTCGCGCCCGTCGTACGAATAATTGGACAGTCCGTCGCCGCCCACATAGAATCTTCCGAACGGGCTGATGCCGATGGTCTTGTTGTAGCAGCCCATAAAGCCCATCTTGAGGCGCACGTTCAGCACCAGGTTGTCAACGATGCGGGTGAACCACGACATGTTCAGTTTCCATTTATGAAACTCGAGCCATCTGTACTTCTCCTGGTCTGTGGCGTTGCTGTAGTCTTTATGGTTGATTAGCGAATAGGGCGGTGTCAACTGCATGCTGAACGTGAGGCTGGAGCCTTCGCGCGGGTAAATGGGGGCGTTTACAGAATTACGCGACAAGGTGAAGATGTAACTTAAACTGTTGGCGACACCATTGTTGAAAATGAAGTAGTTAGACCAGTTGACGTTGTAATACTCGTATGAGAGCGTGTGTGACATCTGAAAATAGTCGTCCGGCCATTTCAGTTTTGAGGCTAACGAGAGCGATGCCCCGGAAATGCTGTAGTACTTATAGTTAGAGGCGTCAGACCTCAGGTATCCGTTTGTTTGTTTTTGATAGTAGAGGCCGGCGGTGAGGGCGTTCGGTTTTTTGCCGCCGAGCCAAGGTTCCGTAAAGGAGAGGTTGTAGTATTGGTAATATTTGGCGTTTGTGGAGACATTCAGTGCCAGGCGCTGTCCGTCGCCGCCCGGTATCGGGGTCCACGCGTCTTTCTTGAACAGTTTTCGGGTCGAGAAGTTGTTGAAGGCAATGCCAGCCGTGGCCACAAAGCCGGTGCCGCCGTAGCCCGCACTCAACGAAAGCTGGTCGGAGGAGGTTTCCTCTACAACGTAGGTGATGTCCACGGTTCCGTCTGCCTCGTTCGGTTTCGGCTGAACGTCCATTTTTTCCTGGTTGAAGTAGCCCAGCGACATCAGCACTTGTTGCGTGCGGATGATGTCGGCGCGGTTGAAGAGCTGCCCGGGTATCGTGGTGATCTCGCGCATGATGACCTTGTCGTTGGTCTTGGTGTTTCCGCTGATGGAGATTTTGTTGTACTTGGCTTGTTTGCCCTCGCGTATGCGGACCTCAATGTCGATGGAGTCCCCGTCAACGGCCACCTCCACCGGATTGGCGTTGAAGAAAAGATAGCCGTTGTTCATATACAAAGAGGCGATGTCTTCGCCGTCTTCTTTCATTGTCAGGCTTTTCGTCAGAAGTGTCTGGTTGTAAACGTCGCCCTTGCTGATGCCGAGCAGTTGCTGCAGCAAGGATGTGGGATACTTGGTGTTGCCCACAAAGTAGATGTTCCTGAAATAGTATTGCGGACCTTCGTTCACCTTGATGTCGATGCGCATGTTGTGACCGTCCAGATAGTAGGTGTCGCGTTCGATGACAGCATCGCGGTATCCCAGTTCGTTGTAGCGGTTTATAAGGTTGACTTTGTCGGTCTCGTAGGTCTCTTTTGTGAATTTCGACTTCTTGAAAATGCGCAGTTTCACCCGGTTGGCGAAATAGTTGTCAAGATGGTCTTTTATGTCCATAGACTGGTAATAGCCGGGGTGTTTGAAGCAGTAGGCAATAGCGGTGTCCATCTTGTAGAAAGGCATGAAAAGGAATTTCTCCTTGGTCTCTTTCATGGCGCGCAGCAACACGGCCTCTGAAACACCGTGGTTGCCCTCAATGTCTATCTTGGAAATCTTCACTCTTTTGGACTTCTTGATGTCAAAGAGGAGATTTTTCACATTCTTGACTTTCTCGTCGTCGAGTTCCTGCACGTCAACGGTACAACTGTAAAATCCTTTGTCCACGTAGTATTTGCGGATGATATTTGCGCAAGTGATCTTCAAGTTGTCGTTGATGATGTTGCCTTGAGAGATGTGCAGTTTTTCGCGGAGGTCGTTTTCTTCGCTCTTGGTTGTGCCCTTAAAGCCGAACGACATCAGGCGGGCGCGGTCTTCGAGCCGCACGTCCAGAAAAGCGACGTTGCCGGTTATTCGCGTCACGGTAATCTCCACATCCTCATACAGCCCTGATTTCCAGAGGGCCTTGATGCTTTTGGAGATCTCGTCGCCGGGAATTTCAATGACATCTCCGACATGGAAATAGAGTTGCCTTTGGTCGAGCGCGGCCGTTCCGGAAGAGGTGATGCCGCCTATTTCATACTCGTGCGGGTTGGCATAGTCAACCTTCACTTGTCCGTCCGTTCCGCCGTTGTTGACAATGACCTGACCGTAACTCTTTATCGACCAGCAACATGCTACCGACAGTACGATAAATGCGACACACTTGTAGAATTTCATTCTTTCTCAAAAATTGACGGCAAAGATAGTTAAAAAAATCATTGTTCCCGCACTTGTTCTCCCGTTTTCCCGAAACGGCGTTCGCGCGACATGAATTGATGGACGATTTCGCGCAAGTTTTCTTTCCTGAAATCCGGCCATAAGATGGGGACAAAGAAGAGTTCTGCGTAGGCTATCTGCCACAGCAGAAAGTTGCTGATGCGACAGTCGCCTCCGGTTCTGACCAGCAGGTCAGGGTCCGGAACTTCGGGTTGGTAGAGGTGTGCTTTTACCGTGTCTTGGTTGATGTTGTCAGCATTTAACGTGCCTGCGGTGATTTCGGCGGCGATGGCTTTCACGGCGTCGGTAAGTTCGGCGCGTCCGCCGTAGCTCAAAGCCAACGACACGGTGAGCCCCCCATTGCCGGCGGTCTGGTCCAGTGCCGACTGCAACGCTGCGCGGCAAGTTTCGGGCAGGTCTGCGGTGCGTCCGGACATGAGAAGTCGCACGTTGTTCTTCATCAGAGCGGGCAACTCATTGTGTACGCACTGCACCAGCAGGTTCATCAGCATATCGACCTCCTCTTTCGGGCGGTTCCAGTTTTCGGTGGAGAAAGTATAGAGGGTAAGGTGTTTTATGCCCATCTCAGCGGCACCCTCAATGACGCTTCTGACAGATTCTACGCCGGCCTGGTGCCCGAATGAGCGTTCTTTGCCGTGTTGCTGGGCCCAACGTCCGTTTCCGTCCATGATGATGGCTATATGCTGCGGCAAATTGTTTGTGTTCTCTTTCATTGTCTAATCTTTTATCTTCTTGATCTTCTTGCGGGTTTAAGGTAGCAGGCCCGGTCTGAATTGCCGAACCGGACCGTCATCGTTATGCCTGCAAACGAGTAGGCATCGTGCGTGGTGTTGTTTCCGCGTTGATGTCCGGCGATGTGCTTCGACAAATTGTTGCCGTTGTTGTCTTGCAGTTCCGGCGACCGGTCTGCCAGGTCTGCCACAAGGTCGCCGCGTCGTGTGCGCAGCAAGTCGTTGTCATAGTAGCAGCCGCTGACATCGTCCAGATAGTCGGTGAAGGTCCAGCGCATGCCCCATTCCGCCCCGAAAGTGAAAATGCGGCCGCAGGTGACTTTGATGCCGAAGCCGAAAGGAATGGCCATGCTGGTCAACGAGTACTGCTTTTTGGTCTCTATGGCATCGTTGTTGGCATCTGAATTGTTGAACGACAGCCCGTCCGAGGAGAGTCCTTGCCCCTCGGTGCCGAGGCTTTGCAGGTGGTACTCACTATTGTTGTAAATGGTGGTGGGGTCAAAAGAGAAGACGGTGATGCCGGCGAAAATGTAGGGGGCGAACCGGTTTTTGCCCGTAGTGTTGTAGAGTTCAAAGAAATTGAGCTCCACCTCGGCGGAGAACTCCGTCACGGGCGACGAGAAGCTGAGGTTGCGGTTCGCCATGGCGGTGCCGGCATCGCTCGCCGAAACCTTCCCGAACAGAAAGTCCGCTTTCAAGGCAAGCCGTGGCGACAGGTTGTAGCGGTACATGAAGCCGCCGGAGAAATGCACCTGATTGAGCGACGGGTCTTTCAGGTTGACGTTGAACAGCTTGGTCTGGTTCAGGTCGCCTAAGTAAAACATGGTGCCGGCTAACACGCCGAACTCCGAACGCTGCGCCTCGGCACTCTGCCAAACAGATAGTGCTATCGCCAGCGTCAGGACATATACCCGCCATCTGATTGACGTGAGTCTGGAGTAGAGACTGTTCTTCATCCTTTTCAAAAAGTTTCCGTAAAAACGCTGCAAAAATAAAAAAATTGCACTATTCGGAATCAGCACGAAAAAAAGTGTATTTTTGCCGCCTTAAATTTATTATAATAAAGTTATTACAGAAAAAAGAAAGGAACCTTGAACACAACGCCTCAAAACAGACCGAGACAGTCCGGTCCTCGTTCCAAAAAGGAAGCCCAACACAGAATCAACAATTTCATTACAGCGCAGACCGTCAGGGTCGTAGGTGAAAACTTCGAGCCGAAGATTGTCTCATTGCGCGAGGCTTTGGCCATTGCAGACCAATACGAGATGGATTTGGTAGAGATTTCTCCGCAGGCCAATCCGCCGGTGTGTAAAGTGATGGACTACCAGAAATACCTGTACGAGCAGAAGAAGAAAGCCAAGGAAATTAAGGCCAACAGTGCCAAAACTACCGTAAAGGAGATCCACATGGGGCCTCAGACGGATGACCATGACTTCAATTTCAAGCGCAACCATGCGGAACGCTTCCTGAAAGACGGCTATAAGGTTAAGGTGATGGTTACTTTCAGAGGCCGTTCGATTATTTACAAAGACCAAGGCGAATTGCTGCTGCTCCGTTTTGCGCAAAGTCTGGAAGAGTTCGGAAAACTGGACCAGATGCCTACGCTTGTGGGAAAGAACATGACGGTGATGCTCAGCCCGAAACCGAAAAAATAAGGAAGGAATATATTGAACTCTAAACATAAATTTTTAAAACTTTAAAGAAATGCCAAAAATCAAAACGAAATCCGCTGCCAAGAAGAGATTCACTTTGACCGGCACCGGAAAGATCAAAAGACACCACGCTTATCACAGCCACATCCTTACGAAAAAATCTACCAAGAGAAAACGTAACCTGGCCTATAGCGCCATTGTCGAACAGAACTTAGACCGCACCGTACGACAGATGCTCGGACAGTGCTAATCAACACAATTTATCAACAAACAAAAAACTTTATTGTCAGCCAATCAAGTGTTTAAAAGTTAAACCGCTGACGTAAGAAATAGAAAGGAACTTAATTATGCCAAGATCAGTAAATCATGTTGCTTCAAGAGCAAGAAGAAAAAAGATTTTGAAACGTACCCGTGGGTACTTCGGCAAACGCAGAAACGTTTGGACCGTTGCAGTCAATTCGTGGGAGAAAGGCCAACAGTATGCTTACCGCGACAGAAGAAACAAGAAGAGAAGCTTCAGAAGTTTGTGGATTACCCGTATCAATGCGGGTGCCCGCGAATACGGCGTCTCCTATTCTGTCCTGATGGGCAATCTGGCAAAGAAGGGCGTTGCACTCAACCGCAAGGCTCTTGCCGACCTCGCGATGAACAATCCTGAGGCATTCAAGGCTATTGTTGATTTAGTAAAATAGACAGCAGCCCTAAATTTTAAACATTAATAAGGAGTTCGATATAACAAGAAGAGCCTGCTTCTGCAGGCTCTTCCTTTTTTTGTCAGTATGAGGCGGTTACCACATCCCGTCAAAGTTGGTCCAGATATAGTCGCCCAGTTTCCAGGCTTGCTCTACGGCTGTGTTGCCGCAGAATCCGGTGAAGTCCGTGAGCACTTTGAGGGCTTCGTCGCGGTTACCCTGCCGGAGCAGTTCCAGTGCCTTTGTATCTACCTCTTCGTGTTGCTGTATGAACTCTTTTTGCAGCGGGGTCCAGACGTTATCGATAACCTTGTGCATGTCGCCCCAGCGTTGGGCGGCGATAGTGCCCAGACGGTTGAATCCCCACCAGGCGGCATCGCGGCTGAAGCCCGTCAGCCGTCCGTCGGTTTCGTATGCTTTGGGCAAGGCGGTGACGTTGGCATAGATGGGCACATAGATGGAGGAGGCCACATTGTCGAGCGCAAACCAGCATAACGCCCCTACTTCGTCGGGCATGTTGTCGCGACATTGGATGATGGTGGCATAAACCGTGAAGTGAACGGCAATGTTGCGTTCGCCCAGCTCATTCCATCCGCCGTTGATGCGGTGCAGTTTCAATTCGTCGCTTTTCATGAACGGGTTTGCCATGGGCGAAATGACGGTTTTGCCGTCTTTGCCGGTCACGGTCAGTGTCTTGCGCATGTCGTAAGGCGTACCTTCGTAGTAGTCTTTGAAGATGCTCATCATCTTCTCCAAGGAAACGAGCGTGTCGGGTTTTACCGAAAACGGGTAGTTCTCGGCGTTGGGGTCGAGATGCAGCGAGGGGGCTACGAGGTCAAACACGCGCCACTCTCTGCGGCGGCAGGCTATCATGGTGCGTGTCTGCGGCGCATATGCGTAGGCAAATCTAAAGGTGCTCTGTCCGTCCCACCAGCCGTTTTCTTTCGCCAAGGTATAGACATTGTCAGAAGCCATATAATAGTCCTTGTCTTTCAGGTTAATCTCGCGGATGGTGGAGGCGTTGGCATTGACGGCCACATGGTCGTCGGGCACGCGTTGGGCGGCCCAGACGGCGCCTACTTTGCCCTCGCCCGGTCCGAGGATTTCAAGATGCCAGACCTCGTTTTTGTCGGCAATGGTCAGGCACTCTCCGGCATCAATCCAGCCGTAACGCTTCAGCAAGTCGCCAGCCATGCGGATGGCTTGGCGGGCGGTGCTGCACCGCTGCAACATCAGCATGCAAAGCCTTTGGCAGTCAATGAGTCCGCTGTCAGATTTCAGTTCTGCTCTGCCGCCAAAGGTGGACTCTCCGATGGCCAGCTGCTTTTCGTTGACGCAAGGGTAGGCCGTGTTCAGGAATTGAAAGGTGTGGGAAGCCTGTTCGATGTCGCCGATGGGGATGTTTTCATATCGCGCCATCTCGCCGGTCTTGCGGGGTGCCCATTGCCGCTTGTAGAGTGTCTGCCGTGCTCCTCTTTCGTGGTCTTTGGCGGGTTCTACCAATATGTTGGTGCGTGAGCGGTGGCTGTCGTCGGTGTGTGAGGTCATCACAGAGCCGTCTGCAGAAGCCTTTTTGCCGACGGTTATCGTCGTACATTCCATGCCGTAGTCGGGGTTTTCGCCCGTATGCTGTGCAAAGAGCGGAAGAGAAGCTGCCAAGAGGAGACAGCATAACATCATTTTCATTCTGTTCATGTTCATTATTCTTTCTTGTTAGTGCGATGATTATTCCAGTTTGCAACTGATTTGCCGTCTGTTACTGTTTTTCGGCATTTCAAAAGTGCGTGCAAAGATACAATAATATATATGTAGAGTCATTCTTCGTGTTGTAGGTGAAGACAATAAAAAAAGGTGCATCTTTGAGATGCACCTTTTTGATATGATGTCGATAGGATTATTTTCCTTCGCTCAGTTTCTTGTAGCCCTCGTAGCGGAGTTGGGCAAACTGCTGAGTCTTCTCGAAGAGTTCCTTGGCCTCATCCGGGAAAGTCTTGAGCAGGGAGTTGTAACGAACCTCGCCCATGATGAAATCCTGGAATTTGCTCCAGTCGGGTTCTTTGCTGTCGAGGTGGAAGCCGTTCTTGCCGGCATCTTCCTCTTCAGGGTTGAAGCGCCAGAGGTGCCAGTATCCGCATTCCACAGCCTTGGCCTCTTCGTGTTGTGTGCGTCCCATGCCCACCTTGATGCCGTGGTTGATACAAGGAGCGTAGCAGATGATCAGAGAAGGACCGTGGTAAGCTTCAGCCTCTTTGATGGCTTTGAAATACTGAGCCTGGTTTGCGCCCATAGCCACTTGTGCCACATACACATAGCCGTAGCTCTTGGCGATCATGCCGAGGTCTTTCTTGCGCACCTTCTTGCCGGAGGATGCGAATTTGGCCACAGCGCCGGCCGGGGTGGCCTTAGAGGACTGACCGCCGGTGTTGGAATAGACTTCGGTGTCGAGCACGAGCACATTCACGTCCTCGCCGCTTGCCAGCACATGGTCAAGGCCGCCGAAGCCGATATCGTAAGCCCAGCCGTCGCCGCCGAAGATCCATTGTGACTTCTTGACGAGATGGTCTTTCAGGTCCACAATCTGCTTGCAATAGTCGCAGCCGCAGGCCTCTGCCATCGGAACGATCTTCTCGGCCAGTTCTTGGGTGGTCTTGCCGCACTCGCGGTTGTCGATCCACTGCTGGAAGAGGTCTTTGAGTTCTTGAGAGCAGCAGTTGCATTTCTCAATGGCTTCATGCATAATGCGTTCCACGCGGTCGCGCATCTGGCGTGTAGCGGTGGCCATGCCGAGGCCGAACTCAGCGTTGTCCTCGAAGAGGCTGTTTGCCCATGCTACGCCCTTGCCGCTTCTGAAGTTCTTGCAGTAAGGTGTTGCGGGAGCAGAACCACCATAGATGGAAGAACAACCTGTAGCGTTGGCCACGATCATTCTTTCGCCGAACAATTGGGTGATGCATTTGATATACGGAGTCTCACCGCAACCTGCGCAGGCACCGGAGAATTCAAACAGCGGCTGTGCGAACTGGCTGTTCTTGACGGATGCGAACTTGTCGATGAGGTTGTCCTTGTAGGTGACATTCTTCTGTCCGAACTCCCAGTTTTCGGCTTCGTGCAGTTGGCTCTCGAGCGGTTTCATCACGAGTGCTTTCTCCTTGGCAGGACAAACGTCGGCGCAGTTGCCGCAACCCGTGCAGTCGAGGGCGGACACCTGCATACGGAAATGCATGCCGGCGAGTTCTTTCGGGACCTTCATGTCGATGGCTTTCATCGAGGCGGGAGCATTCTTCAGCTCTTCGTCTGTCATGACCACGGGGCGGATGGCAGCGTGAGGGCAGATGAGCGCACACTGGTTGCACTGGATACAATTTGCAGGATTCCACTCCGGAACAACTGTGGCGACACCGCGTTTCTCGTAAGCCGTGGTTCCGGCCGGGAACGTGCCGTCGATGATGTCTTTGAATGCGCTGACAGGCAGGTCGTTACCGCACTGTGCCACCATAGGACGCATCACTTTGTTGATGAACTCGGGGTCGTTGTCATTATGAGCGAAAACGAAGTCCGTCGTGCAGTTGAGGTTTGCCCATTCTGCCGGGATTTCGATCTTGGTGATCTCACCGCCGCGGTCAACAGCGGCATAGTTCTTGTTCACCACATCTTCGCCCTTCTTGCCGTATGACTTGACGATGAATTTCTTCATTTGTTCTACAGCGAGGTCGTAAGGGATAACGCCGGAGATTTTGAAGAAGGCAGATTGGAGGATGGTGTTCGTTCTGTTGCCCAGACCGATCTCAGCGGCAATCTTAGTGGCGTCGATCGTGTACATCGTGATGTGATGGAGAGCCAGGTATTTCTTGACAAAGTCAGGCAGGTGTTTCTTCGTCTCTTCAGCGTCCCACGGGGAGTTGTAGAGGAATGTGCCGTTGTCTTTCAGGCCGCGGAGGCAGTCGTACTTGCTCAGGTAAGAGGGCACATGGACAGCCACAAAGTCGGGCGTTCCTACCAGGTAAGGAGCCAAAATCGGCTCGTCGCCGAAGCGCAGGTGCGAGCAGGTGTAGCCGCCTGACTTCTTGGAGTCATAGTCGAAGTAGGCCTGGCTGTACTTGTTGGTGTTGTCGCCGATAATCTTGATGGAGTTCTTGTTTGCGCCCACGGTGCCGTCAGCGCCAAGGCCGTAGAATTTGGCCTCGAACGTGCCTTTCGGGAGAATGGAAATCTCAGGAAGTACAGGCAGGGAGAGGTTGGTGACATCGTCCACGATGCCAACGGTGAACTGGTTCATCGGGTTCTCAGAAGCCAGGTTGTTGAACACGGAAAGGATGTGTGCCGGGGTCGTGTCTTTGGAAGAGAGACCGTAGCGTCCGCCGATGATCATGGGTTTCTTCGGGCAATCCTTGAATGCTTCCACCACGTCGAGGTAGAGCGGTTCGCCGTTTGCGCCGATTTCTTTGGTTCTGTCAAGCACACAGATGCGTTTTACGGTTTCCGGAAGTACGGCACGCAGGTATTTGACGGAGAACGGACGGTAGAGATGGACGGTGATGAGACCGAGTTTCTTGCCTGTAGCGTTTTCTTTGTCGATGACAGTCTTGATGACATCGTTGATAGAGCCGATGGCGATGAGGATGTCGGTAGCGTCTTTTGCGCCGTAGTAGGTGAACGGAGCATATTCGCGGCCGGTGATTCTGCTCATCTCTTTCATGTATTTGGCTACGATGTCGGGGATGGCGTCATAGAATTTGTTCTGGGCTTCTCTGGTCTGGAAATAGATGTCAGGGTTCTGAGCGGTACCGCGGGTGACAGGGTGTTCCGGGTTGAGGGCACGCTCGCGGTAAGCCTTGAGTGCATCCCAGTCGATGAGTTTGGCAAGTTCGTCTTGGTCAGCGGCTTCCACTTTCTGGATTTCATGAGAGGTGCGGAAACCGTCGAAGAAATGGAGGAACGGGACACGGCCCTCGATGGCGGCCAGATGGGCAACCGGGGCGAGGTCCATGATCTCCTGTACGGAACCGGTGGCGAGCATGGCAAAGCCCGTCTGACGCGTGCTCATCACGTCGGCATGGTCGCCGAAGATGGAGAGAGCCTGTGCGGCCAGGGCACGCGCGGAAACATGGAACACGCCGGGGAGCAGCTCGCCCGCAATTTTGTACATATTCGGGATCATCAGCAAGAGACCTTGCGATGCCGTATAGGTGGTAGTCAGGGCACCAGCCTGCAGAGAACCGTGTACGGCACCTGCGGCACCGGCCTCTGACTGCATCTCGACGACTTTGACTGTCTCGCCGAAGATGTTTTTTCTGCCGCCAGCACTCCATTCGTCAATGTACTCGGCCATAGGTGACGAGGGCGTAATGGGGTAAATAGCAGCCACTTCGCTGAACATGTAGGCGACATGCGCTGCGGCGCAGTTGCCGTCGCATGTCATGAATTTCTTTTCTACCATAGTCTTTTGTATTAAGTTGTTGTAATATATGTATCCTTACGGAAAAAGCGTGCAAAGGTATAAAAATAGCAAAACCGCCGCCGACTTTCATAATAAAAAATTTCTTCGTGCCTCCACGGGCACAACACTCCACGCAGCACCCCCAGAAAGAGACACCGTTATTGCCTCAAACAAAAAAAACAACGGGGAAGTTTTGATTTTATTTGTATATTTGCCACCCGTTAAAAATAACAGGATTACGGTTTTGACGACAGAAACACTACTTAAATAATTAGAATAAGATGAAGATTTTAGTTTTAAACTGCGGCAGTTCTTCCATCAAATACCAACTTTTGGAGATGGAACCGCAACCTGAACTGCTGGCTAAAGGGCTTGTTGAACGTATAGGTTTGGAAATGGGAGAGTTTACACACAAGCCGTGCGGAAAAGACAAATACTATGTGCAAACGCCCATCGCGAACCATGAAGCCGGCGTTCAACTGGTGCTGGATGCGCTGACGGACCCGAAACACGGTGTCATCAAGTCGTTGGACGAAATCAATGCCGTCGGTCACCGCGTGGCTCACGGCGGCGAATATTTCAAAAGCAGCATGGTCATTGGCGACAAAGAGCGCGAAGAGATTGCAAAGCTCTGCGAACTGGCCCCGCTGCACAACCCCGCTTCCCTGGTCGGTATTGATGCGATGAAGAAAATGCTTCCCGGCGTTAAGCATGTCGGCATCTTTGATACCTCTTTCCACCAGACTATGCCGCCGGAGGCTTTCTTGTATGCCATTCCATACGAGTACTATACGGAGAAGAAAGTCCGCCGCTACGGTTTCCACGGCACCAGCCACAAGTATGTGGGACCGAAAGCCGCACAACTGGCAGGCTATGACTACGAACATTGCAAGATCGTGAGTTGTCACCTGGGCAACGGCGCCTCTATCTGCGCCATCAAGGACGGCAAGTCTATCGACAACTCCATGGGCTTCACCCCCGTGGAGGGACTGATGATGGGCACACGCTGCGGCGACATTGACGCCGGCGCACTGATCTATATCATGGACTCGGAGAAGTTGGATACTAAAGGACTCAACACGTTGATTAACAAGAAGTCTGGACTGCTTGGCATCTCGGGCAAGAGTGTTGACATGCGCGACATCCGCGCCGGACGTGATGCCGGCGATGAACGTGCCACATACGCTTTTAACATGTTTGCTTACCGTGTAAAGAAATACATCGGCGCATACGCTGCCGCTATGGGCGGTGTTGATGTCATCCTGTTCACGGGCGGCATCGGCGAGAACGCATGGTTCCAGCGCGAGGCTATCTGCAACGGTCTCGAATTTCTCGGCGCTAAACTCGACCCAGAAGCAAACCAGAAATACGCCGGCGAAGACGGCATCATCTCTACTCCCGACTCTACGGTAAAACTGGTTTCCGTCACTACCAATGAAGAATTGGTAATGGCAATGGATACCTATAATCTTGTGAAATAAATAGTTAAAGAACAATCAATCCGGTAGGGCTGTCACGGCAGCCCTACCTTTATATTATTTATGGACGACATCCGACAAGTTCCGTTCTCCCAAATCGAAGCGTTTGTCCTCGCTGCCGGAGAGAAGAAGTTCCGCGCCAAGCAGATACACACCTGGCTGTGGGTGAAGGGTGCAGCCGGTTTCAACGAAATGACAGACCTCTCAGCCGCATTCCGCGAGAAACTATCTGCCCATTTCTCATTCTGCCACGCCCAGATCGAGCAGGAGGCGCACAGCAAAGACAAGACGGCCAAGTTCATCATCCGCCTGCACGACGGGAAACGCATCGAGGGGGTGCTTATCCCCTCAGGCAACAACCGGGTGACGGCTTGCGTCTCGTCGCAAGTGGGCTGCCCGCTCGGATGCGCTTTCTGCGCCACGGGCAAGATGGGCTTTGTGCGCAATTTGTACTATGGCGAAATCATGGACGAGTTTTTTCTGATGAACCGCCGCTCCGCAGAACTCTACGGCAGAGGTATCACCAATATCGTGTTTATGGGCATGGGTGAGCCGCTCCTGAACCTCGACAATGTGTCTTCCGCCTTGCAAATTCTGACAGACCCGAACGGCATCGGACTTTCACCCACGCGTATCACGCTATCCACCGCCGGCATTGTGAAAGGCATACGGGCTTTGGCCGAAAAGGGTTTCTCCGCGGGCATGGCCGTGTCGTTGCATAGTGCAGAACCATCTGTCCGTGAAAAACTTATGCCGGTAACGCAAGCCAATAGCCTCCATGACTTGCAAGCCGCTCTTTCGTTGTTCCACAAGAAAACCGGCACGCGCATCACGATTGAATATCTGCTGCTCTCTGAAGTGAACGATACCCCACAGGCCGCCGAAAGGCTCGCCCGCTTTTGCCGTCCGTTTCCCGTAAAAATAAACATCATCGAGTACAACGAAACGCCAGGCAGCCCCTATCACCGTTCCTATCCTAACCGGCGAGAGGCGTTTATCAAGTACTTGGAAGACTGCAATATGGTGGTCAATGTGCGACAGAGTCGCGGTCAGGATATAGCCGCCGCCTGCGGTCAACTGATCAAACAGCAGGGGTGACCGCTATTTGGTGAAGTCCTTGTCATTCTCGCCATACACCACAACCTTGTCGTTTCTGGGAATGTTGTCGGTAGGACGAGAAATTGTATCTCATTGAGGCGATGCCCTGATGCGAAGTCTTCCGCCATAATACATTTCTCGAAGTTTAAAACGTGTTCATTCATGCATTAAAAATAATTAGTATGTATTGTGCATGTAATAAAAAAGGGATGCAAATTTACAGTTTCCCGGAAAATCGGTAATTTTTTTCGCCGCAGTCAATCATATTATATTATAAATGCTTCTAAATGTTTGAGTGTAAATGATTTAACGCTTCAAGTCGCCAATTTTGCAAAAAGCCGATTTTATTTGTTATATGTAAAAAAAGAGAAGCGCGGCTCCCGATAAAAATGTATTTTTGTAGCACATTTAAACAAAACATCTATGAAGATTTTCATGACGAGCGATTGGCACATCGGCCACAAGTTTCACCAGAGCGACCGGTTGCACGAACATGCACATTTTTTTAATTGGCTGTATGCCAGGATAGAAGAACACCGTCCGGACGCTTTGCTGGTGGCGGGCGACGTTTTTGACAACAGCAACCCGTCGGCGGAAGCGCAGAAGGTTTACTATTCTTTTTTGGGGAATGTCACACAGCAATTCCCTGACATGTGCATCATTATCACGGCGGGCAACCACGACTCCGCCAGCCGGCTCGAAGCACCGCGTCAACTGCTTGAACGCTACCATGTGGAAGTGCGGGGTAACGTACACCGCGAATGGGCACAGACGGAAGATGGCGGCGGTTGGGTGGTGAATTACGAGGATTTGATGATTCCCATAACGGGGCAGGATGGTACTAAAGCCGTAGTGCTTGCCGTACCGTTTCTGCGTATGGACGTGCTGCAGAATGCCAATTATTCCCAAGGTGCAAATGACTTTCTCAAAAAACTGACCGCAAAAGCAAGGGAGAAATACCCGGAAACGCCACTCGTGATGATGGCGCACATGTACGCCAAAGGCGCCGACATCGCGAGAAAAGATGCCAGCGAGCGAATCATCATCGGAGGACAGGAGGAGGTGAACATGGAGGGTTGGACAAACCATCCCGACTATCTGACCTGCGGGCATATCCACAAACGCCAGCATATCTGGAATACCGACTGGGCGCGCTACACGGGAAGCGTGCTGCCAATGTCGTTCGCTGAGGTTGACTACAAACACGGCATCGACATGCTGAACATCAATGCCGGCAGTCGTCCTAAAGTAGAATTCCTTGAATATACGCCGCCGCACAAGTTGTGTATATTGCCGGAGAATGACGAAGAACTGACGTTCAAAAAGCTCTTAAAACACATTGACGAGAAGCTGGAAAACCGCAAAGACGGCAAACTGGACGACAATTTCGTTTATCTTGCCATCAAGGTGAAACAGGAGAAAGTGAATAATGACCAAATCAAGGAACTGGAGAGTCTTGTCGAGAAGAAGAATGCCGTACTCTGCGGGATACACAAGATTATATCCTCTGTTGACTTGTCCACCATCGCAGACGGCCAGCAGATACAAAGTGTGGACGACATATTGGAACGCGACCCGCTCGAGACGCTCAAGGAATCATTTTTCATAGTGAACAAAACGGAGATGAACGAGCGTCAGGAGCAGATGCTCAAAGAACTCTTGGAATCAATAACTTACGAAAACAATTAGCAGCGTATGAAATTCATTAAATTAGAATTGTTAAACCTTGCCTCGCTTGACCGCGAAGAGGGCGAAATCATCAACTTTGAAGAGGGTGCGCTGGGCAACAGCACCATCTTCAGCATAGTCGGACCAACCGGGAGCGGCAAGTCAACGATTTTAGACGCCATCTGCCTGGCCCTCTACAACCGTGCGCCGCGCTACCCGAAAATGAAAAACGAGCGCAATCAGAATATAAAAGTGTTTGGTGAACCGCAGGAGGACGAGAAAAATCGCCTGGCACCTACCGATGCTCGCAATATCCTTACCCGTGGAAAGAAAACGGGATACAGCAAGCTTACCTTTCGAGCCAACAACGGCAATGTCTATAGGGCCGAATGGCATGTCGAAAAAAAGATGAAGAATTACGACAAAGCGAATACTAAACTTTATGTTCTCGGCATAAAAGGCGGCCTCCCCGTTGAGGAAGAGGCAGCGTGGGATGACCTGCCACAGATTGTCGGACTTGACTACGAGCAGTTTCTGCGCACCGTACTCATCGCGCAAGGATCTTTTGCCAACTTTCTTACGGCAAAGGAAGAAGAGAGATACAAACTCTTAGAAAAACTTGTGGGTTGCGAGGATTTGTACAAAGAGATCTCCAGCAAAATAAAAGAGAAAAAAGATGAGGTAGCAAAGGCTTACGAAAAGATAGCGGCAAATTTCGAGGCTTACGAAAATTCGGTGATACCGGAGTGTGAGCTTGCTGCACTCAATGAGCGTATAAAAGAATTGGAAGCAGCAGAAGCGGAAGCAAAGGCAGAACTGGAGAAGGTGAAAAAATCGCTCGATTGGTATGAAAAAGAAGACATTTTGACGAAGGAAATTGCCGATTGTCAGCGTCAGTTTGATGAAGCAAACCAAAATCTGGAGGATTTAAAGCCCGCCGCAGACAGATTGCGTCTTTATGACTCCACGCACGAAGCCGTCAACCTCTACCGGGAGATTAAGACTTGTGAGAATAATATTGCCAAATATGAGGAAACGCTGAAGAAACTGACAACAGATGTTGGAAAGAAGAACCAGGAGATAGACGTTGCGCAGCGGAATCTCACCACATTGAACGGACTGGCCAAGAAAGCGTCCGAAGAACTGGATCGGCAAAAGCCGAACATCAACAAAGCACGCGAGATAAATGTAGCGTTGCAAGAGCTTGACAAGACGGCCAATGAAAAAGAAAATGCGAAAAAAGATGCGGAAAAAGCGTTGGATGCTGCAAGGAAAGCAACAAGTGATAATGCCAATGCTATCAAAAAGGCCAATGACGAACTGAACAAGGCCAATGACGACCTTCAAAATTTGACGGAACAAATCAAAACAGAAAGCCAACGGCTGCAAAAGGAGGTGGAGAAAGCCACAAATCTGTTTGCGTCTGAAAGCCAAAAACTTGCCGGCAAAAACATGACCCAATTGCAGACAGCGATGACTGCGGCCGAGGTGAAGTCAAGAGACTTGAAGGACGCTCTCCGCATACAATCTGAACTCAAGACAAAACGCCAAGACAAGGACAAAAAAGAAAGAGAACAACAAAGTCTGAAAGCACGCAATCAAGTGATAGTCGGGCAACTTAAAATGATAGACCTTGACGCAATAAAAGCCGAACTCGAAAAACTTACAACTTCTTATACGTTGATGACGGGCAACGATTGGCAAGTACAAAGAGCCAGTCTTAAGGATGGCGAGCCGTGCCCGCTCTGCGGTGCCAAAGAGCATCCTTATCATGTGGCGGGAATCGTTCAGCCTGTAATCAACGAAATGAAAGAGCTTATTGAGGGAAAACGACAAAACTTCAAGGAGCAGACAAAAACTCAAAACGATCTCTTGCAGGAGCAGAGCAAGAATGAGGGTCAACTCAAATTGCTGAAAATCACGATCGAAGACCTTGAAAAGGGCATTGAGGAACTTAACAACGAATGGAAACCGCTGCATCAGTGTCATCCTGACTGGCCAGAAGATGCTGACGAGCTCCGCAAGTTTCAGGCAGATGTGGACAATGAAAAGACGAATGCCACGAATGAATGGACCGAATATTACAATATCGTCAAGAATGTAGAGCACTTCCGCAAAAGCAAAGAGGGTGCAGTGGAAAAACTCGCGAAATACCAAGAAACAGCCAGCCAGCATCAAGCGAAAGTTGAGGAAACGAAGAACAGAGCCAACACTACTTTGGAGGTGGAGCGAGCACAGACAGACAACCTCTTGAAAATGGAAAAGGAAAAGACGGACAATCTGAATGATGCAACGAATGGGCTTGCAAAAGTTCACGAGGATATGGATGCCAAGCGAAAAGAACTTAAGGACCTTATCGGCGACATTACCCCTGATGCTTTGGAGCATCAACTGACCAAAGCAAAAGACGCTGCCAACGAGGATGTTAAAGTGAAAACCGAGGAGATTTCAAAGTTGCGAGGCGACTTGCAAGGTCTGCAAGGCAGTATAAAAACCCAAGGGGAAACCAAGCAACAGGAGGAAACGAAAAAAAAGGAGAAAGAAACAGCACTTGACAATTGGCTAAGTTTTTATAACAAAGAAGATTTGCACGAGCAGAAACTCACTACGAATGACATTGCCGAACTCTCCTCTTCTACCGAGAATTGGGAAGAACTACGTTCCAATCAGGAAGAATGCCAGAACGCATATACCTCGGCCAAGACTACATTGCAGAATAAAAACAAAGACCACACCAATCATCAGCTTGAGAAACCGGAGACGGACAAAGAGGCTCTGACCCAGCGGAAGGCAGAACTCGATAATTTGTCGAATGAGGAACTTGTCAGTGCCCAGGCCCGTTTGAAGAATCACAACGATGCGATAAACAAGATGGGCGATATGCTCCAGAAGATGAAGGAGGCGGAGACCTTGAAGAACGAATGGGAAGAGATAACCAAAGCCATCGGCACAGACGGCAAACAGTTCCGCATGATAGCCCAATGTTACACGCTCCGTTTTCTCATAGAGCATGCCAATGTGGAAATACGGAAGTTCAATACCCGTTACGAACTGCAACAGGTCAAAAACTCTCTCGGCATACGTGTCATAGACCACGACCGCGCCGACGACGTGCGCGACACCACTTCGCTGTCCGGCGGCGAAACTTTCATCGTCAGTCTTGGATTGGCATTGGGCTTGTCGGCATTGTCGTCCCGTAACATCTCGTTTGAGAACCTGTTCATAGACGAAGGTTTTGGCACGCTCGACCCTGACACGCTGGTCACGGTCATCGATTCGTTGGCTATGCTCCAGTCATCGCAAAACAAGAAAGTTGGGGTCATCAGCCATACGGACACGATGTCTGAACGCATTACAACGCAAATCCGAGTGGTGAAAATCGGCAATTCCGGCAGCAGCCGCATCGAGATCTATCCTAACTGACACCCTGGCAAGGCATACGGCCAGACCGCTTATGGCTCTCCATAAAAAATCTTGCCGTATGCCGAGCGTATAGGGCTTTTCTATATTTTTGCGGTCTGAAAACGTGGACAGATTTGAGATGCTTGCAACCACAGAAAAAAATGCTAAAAACAGTCATTTCTGCACGTTTTCCGAATAATGTTTAATTAAAAAAAATGTGCAAACTATGAGTTATTTGTTTACGTCAGAATCCGTATCGGAGGGACATCCTGACAAATTGTGCGACCAGATTTCGGATGCATTGCTCGATGCTTTCCTGTTAAGAGATGCCGAATCAAAAGTGGCTTGTGAAACGTTGACGACAACCGGACTGGTTGTCTGTGCCGGCGAGGTGAAAACCGAAGCCTACGTGCCTGTTGACGATGTTGTGCGCAAGGTCATCAAGGAGGTGGGCTATACCAAAAGCGATTATCAGTTTGACTATAAGTCGTGCGGTATCCTCTCGGCCATCCATAGCCAGTCGCCTGACATCAACCGGGGCGTGGAACGTGCCGACAGCAAACAGCAAGGCGCCGGTGACCAAGGCATGATGTTTGGCTATGCCTGCAACGAGACCGACAACTACATGCCGCTGCCTATTGAATTGGCACACAGACTGGTGCAAGAGTTGGCGGCTATCCGCAAGGAGGGCAAGATGATGACCTATCTCCGCCCCGATTCCAAATCGCAGGTTACCGTGCAGTATGCCGAAGACGGCAAGCCGGAACGTATCGACTCTATTGTTGTCTCTACCCAGCACGACGAGTTCGGCAGCGACGACGAGATGCTGAAAACCATCGAATGCGACGTGCGCAACATTTTGTTGCCGCGTGTGTTGGACACATGCTCGGAAGAGGTCAGAAGCCTGTTCCGCAACGATTACACCCTTTACGTGAATCCTACCGGGAAGTTTGTGATTGGCGGTCCTAACGGCGACACCGGCCTCACGGGACGGAAAATCATCGTGGATACTTACGGCGGACGCGGCGCCCACGGCGGCGGCGCTTTCTCCGGCAAAGACCCGTCAAAAGTGGACCGTTCCGCAGCCTACGCTACCCGACACATTGCCAAGAATATGGTCGCCGCCGGACTGTGCGACCAGGTGCTTGTGCAGGTGGCTTACGCCATAGGCCAAGCAAATCCTGTCGGATTGTACATCAATACTTATAATACGGCAAAAGTCGGCTTGAACGACTCGGCCATCGCGGAGCAAATCAACAGTATGTTTGATATGCGCCCTTACGCTATCATCGAACGCTTTGGACTTAAGAACCCGATTTACCAGCCAACCGCCACCTACGGGCACTTTGGCCGCGACTGGTACGAGAAAGAAATCCAGACAGAGCAAGGTAAGCGCAAAATGACCTTTTTCGCCTGGGAGAAACTCGATTTTGTGGAGGAAGTCAGAAAAGCGTTTAAGCTGTAACCGGAATTCAGTGCATACAAATCGTGCCGTCGCCTAAAGCACGGCACGATTTGCTTTTCTCGTTATCTCGTTGAGTGTAATCATCTTGTAAACCAACGTGGCAGCGAGCACATCGGAGACTTTGTTGTCGGGTTGCGGACAGAGCTCCACAACATCGAAGCCTACCACGTGTTTCTTTTTGAAAACCTCATTCAGGAATCGCAAGGTCGGATACCATTGCAAGCCGCCGGGCAGCGGTGTGCCCGTGGCAGGAAGTATGGAGGGGTCGAGACCGTCAAGGTCAAAAGTGATATATACATTTTTGGTAAGCCGTTCTATGGCACGGTCAATCCAGCGGTCGTTGTCGTAGATGTCGTGGGCGTAGAACATGTTTTCAGGCACGACGTTGTGTATCTCTTCGGTGCAAACGTTGCGGATGCCGACTTGAACCACCCGGGCGAAGTCTTGGGCGCGACGCATGACACAGGCGTGGTTGTAGATTGAGCCGTGGTACTCGTCGCGCAAGTCGGCATGGGCGTCAATCTGAAGTACCGTGAGTTCCTGGTACTGTTCGCTCATTGCCTTGATGGACCCGACGGATATGGAGTGTTCGCCGCCGATCAGAATAACCTGTTTCCCGGCTTCCAGAAAATGGCGGACCCGTCCGTAAACAGATTCTACCATACGTTCAGGGGTGGCGAGGTCATAGTTGAAACGGTCGGTGTAGATGCCGGCGTTGCAGGCTTCGTGCCGGTATTGGATGTCGTACAACTCGAGGCTGTCAGAAGCGTCGAGGATGGCTTGCGGTCCTTTGTCAGCCCCTTTCATAAAGGTGCTGGTGCCATCGTAGGGTACGGCAAGAAGCGCGTAGTGGGCACGGTCGAACTGGCAAAGTTCGTCGTCCATGTCCAAAAAATGGGTCATCTGTTTTATCATAATGAAAGTTCTTTGGCTAAATATTTGGCGGTAAATCCGACACCTTTTTTGACGACTTCTTCCGGAGTGCCTTCGGCAAGGATTTCGCCTCCGCCGCGTCCGCCCTCGGGTCCCATGTCAATGATGTGGTCGGCGGTTTTGATTACGTCCATGTTGTGCTCGATGACGATGACGGTGTTGCCGCGGTCCACCAGTTTGTTCAGCACGTCCAGCAGAATGTAGATGTCGTGAAAATGCAGTCCGGTGGTGGGCTCGTCGAGGATGTAAACAGTTTGTCCGGTCTCTTTTTTCGACAGTTCCGCAGCCAGTTTGACACGTTGTGCTTCGCCGCCAGACAGGGTGGTGGAGGATTGCCCCAGCCGGAGATAGCCTAACCCTACGTCTGCCATAGTCTTGAGGGGGGCAACGATGGCCGGGATGTTCTCGAAGAAGT
Organism: bacterium; assembly: GCA_963643165.1. Taxonomy (GTDB): domain Bacteria; phylum Bacteroidota; class Bacteroidia; order Bacteroidales; family WCHB1-69; genus F23-D06. The sequence goes on from CAVIJD010000013.1 coordinate 40,475, forward strand.
CGATGGCGTGTTCGATGTCCATTTCGAGGATATCGTTGATAGACTTGCCTTTGTAGCGTATTTCCAGTGTTTCTGCGTTGTATCTTTTGCCGCCGCATTTCTCGCAAGTGACATATACGTCGGGCAGGAAATTCATCTCGATAGTCTGAACGCCGGCGCCTTTGCACTCTTCGCACCGTCCGCCGGAGACGTTGAAGGAGAAGCGTCCGGGCTTGTAGCCGCGGATCTTTGACTCTGGCATGTCGGCGAAAAGTTTCCGGATGTCGTCAAATACGCCGACGTAGGTGGCCGGGTTTGAGCGTGGCGTGCGTCCGATGGGCTGTTGGTTTATCTCGATAACCTTGTCGATATATTCAAGGCCCTCGATCGCATCGTAAGGCAGAGGCTTTTTTTCTGAATGGTAGATGTGGCTGTTCAGGATAGGGTAGAGGGTCTCGTTGATGAGGGTTGACTTGCCGCTGCCTGAGACGCCTGTGATGCAGGTGAGCGTGCCCAAAGGAAAACGTGCGGTGACGTGTTTGAGATTGTTGCCGCAAGCCCCGGACACGGTGAGGCAAAGTCCGTTGCCTTTTCGTCTGCTTTTGGGCACGGCAATTTTTCGGGTGCCGTTCAGGTATTCGGCGGTCAGCGAATGCGCTTTCAGAATCTCGGGGTAGGTGCCTGACGCCACAATCTCGCCGCCCAGTTCGCCGGCTTTGGGACCGACGTCAACGATGAAGTCGGCCGCTTCCATCATGTCGCGGTCATGTTCGACCACGATGATGGAGTTGCCAAGGTCGCGCAGTTCTTTCAGCGACTGTATCAGCAAGTGGTTGTCGCGTTGATGCAGTCCGATGCTGGGCTCGTCGAGGATGTACATGACATTCACCAACTGTGAGCTAATCTGGGTGGCCAGTCGGATGCGTTGCGCCTCGCCGCCGGAGAGCGAGGCCGTGGAACGGTCAAGGGAAAGATACGAAATGCCGACGTTGCAGAGGAAGCCAAGGCGCGAGGAGATCTCCCGGAGGATTTCGCCCGCGATGAGGTTCTGGCTTTCGTCAAGATGTTGGGGCAACTGTTTTATCCATGTTGCCAATTCCGAGATGTCCATGTGGGCGAGTTCGGCAATGTTTTTGCCGTTGAGCCGGAAATGGAGCGACTCTTTCTTCAGCCGCGCCCCGTGGCAGTGCGGGCAAGGTATCATGTTCACGAAACGGTTGATCCATTTTCGCATAGATGCCGGCATGTTGTCGCCGCTGAGTGTATGAATGAAATTGATGACGCCGTCAAAGGTTTTCTTTATGGGCGACAGTCCGGCGGCCTCCCGCTTGACGTACAAGATTTCGGGAGAGCCGTAAAGGACCATGTTGAGGTTTTGCTCCGTCAACTCGCTGATGGGGTCTGACAGGGAGAACCCGCATTTCTCGGCCAACGCGTCTAACGTTCTGAACAACGGCGTGTTCTTGTATTCCCCGATGATGACAATGCCGCCTTGCTTTATGGATTTTGAGGGGTCGGGGATGATTTTCTCGATGTTTATTTCGGAAATGATGCCCAAGCCGCCGCAATATTCGCAAGCCCCGTAGGGAGAGTTGAATGAGAAGGTGTTGGGCTCCGGCTCCGGATAGGAGATGCCGGTTGTGGGGCACATCAGAAACCTGCTGAAATTCTTGACCTCTTCGGTGTCGTTGTCCAGCACCATGGCCGCCCCCTTGCCGTATTTCATGGCAAGATGGATGCTGTTGCTGACGCGGGTTTTTGAAAACTGCGTGACTTTCAAGGAGTCAACAACAAGCTCGATGTCGTGTGTCTTGTAGCGGTCAACCTGCATGTTGAGGAGCAACTTGCGGATGATGCCGTCAATGCGGATGCGGGTGAAACCTTGCTTGCGGAGGTTTTCGAACAACTCGCGGTAATGCCCCTTCCTGCGCTTTATAATCGGAGCCAGCAGGGTGATGGAACGCTCCTCGTAACGGGCAAGGATGAGATTTACCAACTCGGGCTCGGAGTAGTGAACCATCTTCTCTTGCGTGTTGTAAGAGTAGGCATCGGCCACGCGGGCGTAGAGAAGACGCAGGAAATCATATACTTCTGTGATGGTGCCTACCGTGGAACGAGGGTTTTTGTTGACGGTCTTCTGCTCGATGGATATTACAGGGTTCAGTCCTGAAATCTTGTCCACGTCGGGGTGCTCAATGTGCCCGATGAACTGGCGCGCATAGGAGGAAAAAGTCTCCATGTAACGGCGCTGCCCCTCCGCATAGATGGTGTCGAAAGCAAGCGACGACTTGCCGCTGCCGCTCAGTCCTGTGACGACAACCAATTTGTGCTGCGGCATGGTGATGGAAACGTTCTTCAGATTGTTTTCCCTGGCTCCGGAAATCACAAGAGCATCCTCAGCAAATTCGTTGTCTTTCATATAACAAGTGTCTTTCAGAAACAGGATGCAAAAGTACGAAAAAATGCCCCTTTTTTTGTACCTTTGCCGCCGAATTTGAAATTTTCATTGAATGAATGATTTATTGGATAAATTGGAACTTATCTACCAGCGTTGGCTGCAGATAGGAGAGGATATTGCGAAGCCGGACGCCATGTCTGACATGAAGAAGTTTATCAAGATGAGCAAAGACTACAAAGACTTGCAGGCTGTGGTTGACGCTTACAAGAGGTATAAGGATGTTGTTGGCAATATTGCCAATGCCAAGGAGATTCTGGCAAACGAGAAGGACGAGGAGTTCCGGGAGATGGCCAAAGCCGAACTCGACAGTTTCGGTGCCGAAAAGGAACGCCTTGAGGAGGATATCAGATTGCTGCTGCTGCCGTCTGACCCGCAAGACAGCAAGAACGCCCAAATGGAAATCAGAGCCGGCACGGGCGGCGACGAGGCCAGCATTTTCGCCGGCGACTTGTTTAGGATGTACCAGCATTATTGCGACAAGAAAGGGTGGAAGATTGAGGTGGTCTCTATGACTGAGGGCACCGTCGGCGGCTATAAGGAGATTGTGTTCTCCGTGAACGGCGATGGCGTCTATGGCATTATGAAGTATGAGTCGGGCGTACACCGCGTGCAACGTGTGCCGCAGACGGAATCCCAAGGACGCGTGCATACCTCCGCCGCCTCGGTGGTGGTGCTCCCCGAAGCAGATGAGTTTGACGTGGAACTCAAACAGTCCGATATCAAGAAAGAGACGTTCTGCGCCTCCGGTCCCGGCGGCCAATGCGTCAATACGACTTACTCCGCCGTGCGCCTTACCCATATCCCGACAGGCATCGTGGTCTCAATACAGGACGAGAAGTCGCAGATTAAGAACCTCGACAAGGCTATGCGGGTGCTCCGTAACCGGCTGTTTGAGATGGAGTACAAAAAGTATCTCGATGAGATTTCCTCAAAACGGAAGACGATGGTGTCAACTGGCGACCGCTCCGCAAAGATCAGAACCTACAACTACCCGCAAAACCGCGTCACCGACCACCGCATCAATTATACGATGTATAATCTCGCCAATTTCATGAACGGCGATATCGAAGAGGTGCTGCAGGCTTTGCAGGTTGCCGAAAATGCGGAACGACTGAAAGAGGAGATCGTTTAACCCCGCTAAAAGTACAGCAATTCCCACGACACGTTCGGATACCCCATGCCGCGCAGCAACTGACAGTATTCTTCTACTTGCTTGCGGTATTCTTTATGTTCATCCCCCGTCTTGTAGTCGATGACTACCGTTTTCCCGTCCAGAAATACAATTCTGTCGGGACGGTGTTCGTTGCCGTCGCTGTCAATGATGGTGTATTCGTTGAGGACTTTGACATCAGAAGCAGGAAAGAACAACTCTTTCCATTTTTCTTCTTGTTGAATCTTGTTGAAGAAATTCCGCAGGTGCTCTTTGTATTGCGGTTCTGCTTGTTCAAGAAGTTGCTCGGTCTCTTGTTCGTTTTGAGGAAATTCTTCTAATCGGGAAAGGAAGTCGTGGATGGCAATGCCTTCAGCGCGAGGGTCGTCCTCTTTGATGATAGCCATTGCGCTGAAGATGCCGTCTATGCTGAAGTCTGAAGCTGTGACCGTCGGAAGGATGACATCTTTCGACACTGGCGGGTTGGATGTGTTTTTCCAGTCCAGGTCTCCCGCATAATAACGGTTCGAGTCGCTTGGGTGTTGGGTGAACACAGAAGGGTTGTCCGTCACAAAACGAGACAGAATGTTTCCGTAACTTTTCTCCTTTGCCTTACTTTTCTCCTTTGCCTTGTCGGTGATGATGTAAAGCATGTCGCACGCCCTGGTGTGGGCCACATAGAGGAGGTTCTCCGTGTCCATTGTGTTGTCCAGTTTTTCTTGGTCGTAACGGCTCTGGTAAGAGGAATAGGGTAAATCCTTTTCGCCCAGATCGATGTATGCAATGGTGTCATTGTTGATGCGGTCCCAAAACACAACGCGCTTATTATCTTTGGGGGCTGGGTAGGGAAGAATAACTACGGGATATTCCAACCCTTTTGATTTGTGTATGGTGTTGATGCGGATTGCATCCTGCCCGGCCGGCAATGTCAGCGACGGCATTTTGTCGTTGTCTTTCAGCATTTGCCACCAAAGCAGAAAGTCGGCAGGCTCGCCGTTCCGTTCGGCGGTGTATTTCAGCACAAGGCTCTCGAAGCCGGTAAGGAAAGGGTCTGACAGTTTGTGCATGCCATAAAAGGTCATGATCTTCTGCACTAAGAGGTATAGGGGCTGTGAAAGCCATTTGGTGGAGAGTTCTTTCCCAAGATGTTCTCTTACGTGCTTGTTGAATTTTTTCCAACTGGATTTCTTGTCCGTGTCTTGTCCGTTGTTCTCGTCCGAACTCTCGTCCGTGTTGTTTGGAGAGGAAGGGGTCTGGGACGGGAAAAGTCTTGATATGCTGTGCAGTATGGTGTATTGGGCTAATTTGTCGGAGGGGTTCAGCAGGCATTGGATGGTGAAGATGATGAGGTTGACGTGTGGGGAGTTGTTTAAACACAACGACTTCGGCGTGACGACATTCCATCCTAATGCAAGCATAATGTTGGCTATGTCGGTACAATTGTCGTTTTTTCTAAAAAGTACGGCAATGTCGCCGTCGCGATAGCCTCTGCTGCGGGCGTCTTTCACGGCACGCAGAACCTCCAAAAATTCCGGCTTGATCTTTTGGGTTGCCATGATTCCGCGCAGAACCGCTGCCTCTTCGGGGGAAAACAGGTCGGAAAGTGCCGTCTTGTCATCGGTTGGGGCCTGTCCGGTTGACTTTTTTGATTCGTCCTCGTCCAAGAAGCAAACCTGCACCATTCCCTTGGCTTGCTGGTTTATTTTCTGCACCATTCCCTCTTTATAATATTTGTCGGCGTTATTTTCTTTCGGATAAAAACCGAAAAACTGGTTGTTGAAATCCACAATCGACCAGAGCGACCGGTAGTTGGTGCCGAGATTGATGGGGTTGTAATGGCTTTTGTCCACAACGTTAGAAAGTTCTTTGTCGGTGCAGAAGCGGGAATAGTCAATCAGGTTGTAAAAGAGTTCCGAATCGCCCGACCGGAATCGGTAGATGGCTTGCTTCACATCTCCGAAGAGAGCCACGTCGTGTCCTTGCGCCAGCGCATTGTTTATCAGCACCGGCTTCAAGTCTTCCCATTGCGTGGCGGAGGTGTCTTGAAACTCGTCAATGAAGAAGTTCTCGTATTTCACCCTGTCAAAGATGGTCTCGAAACCGAGTTCTTCGATTTTCTCACGGATGAATGTGTTAGCCTCACTGAGGATGAAAAAGTTGCGCTGTTTTTTTATCTCGTCCATCTTCTCTTTCAAGTCTTTCAGCATCAGCAGTGTTGTCCCTTTTTTGTTGCGGATGAGGTTGTCGCGGTAATCTTTCGAATTTTGAGATTTGAGGATGTCGAGTATGTCGTTCATACATTTTTCTATCTCGGGAATCTCCGCGTCGGCGACGGACTGTTCGTCTGCCGTTAAATTCTCCTTTCTGAGATAATTCCCATATCTACCCTTGCAGTCGGCAGGGGTTAGCTCGCAACCTTCCCCGAAAGGGTCTTTCAGCCGCTCGTTGAACCATTTTTCAATCGAGGACGTAAGTTTCAATCCGGCTGCTTTGACGGTTGCAATATGGCTGTTGCCCTTTGTCGCAAAAGGTTCAATGTTGTTTTTGATGCCCTCGAGGTCTTTTTTGAGTTGTGCTTTTGCCTTCTTTATGTTCTCTTGCAGGGTTGCAGAGTTCGTGGCATAGAGTGTTTTAAGGTATGTGTAATTCCTGTCGGCGTTATCATAGAGCACATTGAGGCTGCTTTGCAGTTGTTTGTCAACATTAGCCTTTCCAGTGTTTTCCATCTCGCTGTCAACAAGATGGATGATGCGTTTGGCGAGGTCAGAGCCGGCTTGAAGACTGTTGATCATCTGGTCAATGGCAAGCAGGAAGAACTCGTACAGGTCAAGTTGCACCGAATAGTTGAGGTTGAGGCCAAGCGACAAGGCCGAAGAGTGGATGGTGCGTTGGTTGAAACTGTCGATAGTGGAAACGGAGAAGCGGGCATAGTCGAAAATGATGCGCCGGAGCAGTTCCAGAGACTCTTGTTGCATAAAGTGGGCAACGACTGTTGGGTTGCAGCTGCTCCCGAACAGCTTTTCGACGATGATGTTGTAAATGGCCTTTTCGCTGTTGCCGAGGTTCTGGTGTTCATTGAAAGCGAATGCTTTCAACGTGCGAACAATGCGGTCTTTCATCTCGGCAGTGGCGGCATTGGTGAACGTGATGGCTAATATGCGCCGGTAACTGTCAAGGTGCAAGGGTGAGGCGTTGCCTTTTGCTGTTGTCTGGGCGTCATACTTGAAACACAATGTGATATAGTCGGCAACAAGGTGCGTGGTTTTTCCGGAGCCGGCTGAAGCGGAGTAAGTAGTGAACATGTTTAAGTTGTTTTCGTTTTCTTTATCATTTTAGGGGTTTGCAACGGTTGGACAGCATGGTTGTCTGCCTTCCCCTGATCCCCCTTTCCATTTTTTTTATTATGGCTGCAAAGATAAAAAAATCAGATAGATTCAGGTTGCAAAGTTGTAAAAAAAAACGGCTGCCGCACGAATTTAGAATTTAGAATGCAGAATGTAGAGCGTTACGCGTTGTTCTTTATCTCTTTACACGATGTTGAGCCTCTTCGAGGCTCTGTTTGACTCGGGACGTGGCTTGCTCCGACGGCTTCACCGCCGGTTATGGTCATTGGCGGCTCAACGAGCCGCCAATGATTGGGCATCTCCGATG
>CAVIJD010000014.1:0-45380 GCA_963643165.1 bacterium
ACGCCCTCGGAGAGGGCGAAAGCGGGCTGCCGCAGGCAGTCTGCTCCATAACCGGCGGTGGAGCGACCGCAAGGGAGCGGAACCGTCGGCTGCGACGCGCCCACGCCACCCTCGGCCCTCGAAGAGGGCCAACATCAACGTCCGGGCAACAAAATCTTCGACGATGATGCCGGAACACAGAAAGCTATCAATAATTTACCATGAGTTATTGACAATAAAGCGGTTGTGTATTGTTTGTGTTGATATGTTTTGTGTAGTTGCCTCACAATCAACAAAATGCAGCACAAATATGGAGAACAGGATTATGGTCTTTGTAAGCACTTGGTTCTCCGCAAGTGCGCTTTTCGGTGCGGCAGATCAATCTTTACCCGAAAGCACGAGCACGAATTCGCCTTTTACTTCTTTTGTTGAGAAATGTTCGATGGCTTCCGCCAAGGTTCCTCTGAAGGTGTCGGCGTAGATTTTGGAGATTTCCCGGGAGATGGATATGCGGCGGTCGGGGCCCATGATTTCGGCCATTTTCTCCAGCGTCTTGAGCAGGCGGTGCGGGGACTCGTACAAAACGGAGGTTTCTTCCATTTCCGAAAGCCTTTTCAGCAGGCTTTCTTTGCCTTTTTTGTGGGGCAGAAAGCCGTGGAAATAGAAACTGCTGCAGGGCAGTCCCGACTGTATGAGGGCCGGCACGAAAGCCGTGGCGCCGGGAAGACACTCCACCTCGATGCCCTCGGAGATGCACGCCCGCACCAACAAGTAGCCTGGGTCGGAGATGCCCGGAGTGCCCGCATCGCTCACCAGCGACACTTGGTTGAGCGCTTTTATCTGGTTCACATAGCGTGCGGTTTGCTCGTGCTCGTTGAAGATGTGATAGGGCGCGCAACGTTGCACGATGTCGTAACGCTTCAGCAACTTGGCGGTGGTGCGGGTGTCTTCGCAGAGTATCAAGTCTGACCCCTTGAGGACGTTGAGTGCCCGGAGCGTGATGTCTTCCATGTTCCCTATCGGGGTCGGTACAATGTATAGTTTCATTGTTCTGTGGTTTATAAAAAGAAAAGAGGAGCCTTTGTGACTCCTCCGGTGCCCGGAACAGGACTTGAACCTGCACACCTCGCGGCATACGCACCTGAAACGTACGTGTCTACCAATTCCACCATCCGGGCTAGGTAGTTTTTTGTTTAGTCAATATCGCACGACTCATCTTATCATACTTCCTTCGTGCGATGGGAGTGTTTCCAAAATAAGTTTTGAAGTCCTCAACAGTGAGTGTTTCCAAATCCTCATTTTTGAGCCGCAAAAATAAAGAACTTTCCAATACGCTCGGCAGGGGTTGAAAATTTTTTTTGTTGTGGGGACAAACGTCTTGGCAACAGTCGCAGCCAAATAGCAGCGGACTCTTTTTAAATATCTCAAAATCAGTGTTTTTGTTTTCTATTGTTTGGTATGCGAAACAGCGTTCCGCATCCAGTTTGTAGGGCTCGAGAGCGTGTGCCGGACAGTGGTCTATACATAGCCGGCACTCTCCACAATCGGAATTTTTCGGAGAATCATACGCATCTGTTGCGCAATTTGTGAGTATGGTTCCGATGACGAAAAAGCTGCCTTGGTCGTTGTGGACAAGACTGTTTTTGCCGATGCAGCCCACTCCCGCCTTTGCCGCCCAGTTCTTTTCGGAGATGCACGAACTGTCAACGGTGATGCGGCTTTGCATGTCGGGGTAGTGCGCTCTGAGAGCGGTCAGCATTTGTTCGGCTTTCCTTTTCACCAGCGTGTGGTAATCCTCTATCCAGGTGAAGCGCGCCATCCGGTACTTGTCGCTGGCGGGCGTGTCGGCAATGCGGTAGTCGAGCGTGAACACGATGACGCTGCGGCAGCCGGGCAACAGCAACTCGGGGTTGAACCGCTTGTCGATGTCCCTTTCCAGGAAGTGCATGTCGGCCTGGCGACCGTCGGCAATCGCCTCCGCAAACAGACGTTTGGCTTCAGAAAGCTCGCCTGCGGGGGCAATGCCGCAAGCGGAAAAGCCGGCTTCGAGGGCTGCCGCCTTGACTGTGGTGGACGAGATGACGGTCAAAACGACAGTTGTTTGAATTTTTTGGGAATGCGTATGCCTGTAGGTCCCGGAATATTGAAACGAACGACTTTAATGCGGGCGGTTATTTCTATGAGCCGGTCAAGGTCTTGCAGCCGCAGTTCCGTGAAGAAGGAGCGGGTGGAGTCCATGGCTGCGTAATCGTGGTAGGAGCAGGCGAACCCCGTGTTGGCCAGCGCTTCTTCGCCATTCCCGTTAAAGATGTCCTGGAGAGTTTGGAGGCTGACGGGCCTTTTGAGAATCCTGTGCAGCGGGGCATACGATCCATTATAATATTGGTATGTCAGCATGTTGACGTAGGTGACGGTGTCGGGGGTACACACGATGCGCATCACTTCGATGCCGTGGGCGTTGACGTTGAGGTAGAGGATGCTGTCAACCCGGTTCACATAATAGAAATTGCAACTTCTCACACCGCCGGTGTCGGCAATGTCGGCCTTGCCCCGGTATGAAATCCAATGGTAATTATGGGCCAATGGCGGCAAGGTGTCATAGAATTCTTGTTCCGGACTTTGAATGTTTGACGTGTCGGGCAGGGTCTGCGCCGGCAGCAACCAAGGAAGCCCTGCAAGAAGCAGTAACCACCAGATCTTAAGGCTCGTACGGAGGGGGTATTTCTGCATGGTCGGAGTGGTTGGTGTTAGTGTGAAGTGCCTTTTTTTTTCTACAGTTTTGAGCGTTTGTGTCAAGGTTGAGCGGTGTGTGCCGGACGGATGCCCTGCCGCTTCTGGCCTTGAGGCTGCAAAAGTATCCCTTTTTCGTGTAATTGGCGTTGGATAGGTTGATTTTTTTTCACGACAAGGTTGCTTTGAGGCGTTCGCCTGTCAGGATGCTGCCGCCAAAATCAAGGCTGGAAGAGGCGTTCCGCACAAGGGAGATTTGTCCCTATTTACCCTGAGGGCGTGAATCACACAAAGGGCTTTTGCGGACAAATCTTCCGAAATGGCACCCTGCCTAAGGTGGGCGCTGCCGGGTGGCAGCATATTCCCAAATGGCTACTTTTAAATCGATAAAATTATAAAATACAGATATAGAACGCATTAGAGTATTGAAAAATTTTTAATCGAAAAAAAAGGAGCGAATTAAAAAAATGATATTTTTGCCGCGCCGATTTCTCAGGGTTCTGGCTAAAGGACTTCACAGGGCTCAGGAAATCCGGTGTGAGTTTGTTAAACATGAAGTCCGGTGTTATATATGGAAATTAAAACTGTCACTGTGTTGGGCGCCAACGGAACCATGGGCATGAATGTTTCTGCAATATTCGCGTCTTTTGGAAATGCTACGGTGTACATGGTGAGCCGTGACCTGGAAAAATCGAAGAAAGCTGTATTGAAAGCCGGAAAGACTGTTAAGGCTGACAGTATTGTGAGTCACTTGATCCCCGTGGACTACAGTTCGCTGGCTGAATGTGTGAGCAAGTCTGACCTCGTGTTCGAGAGTGCAGCAGAGAATATGGAACTGAAGATGGACCTTCATACCAAGGTCGGCAAGAATCTTCGTAAAGGCGCCATCGCCTGCACGGGCTCTTCCGGTCTCTCTATAACCAAATTGGCAGAGTGCTATCCCGAAGAGGTGAGAAGTCAGTTCTATGGCGTCCATTTCTTCAATCCTCCTTACCAATTGACCCTTTGCGAACTTACGGCTTCGCCCTATTCCGACAAGCAACTGTATGGCGAGATCAAGGAGTACCTCACCAACGTCCTTTACAGAACGGTGGCTGAAAGCAAAGACTTCCCCGCATTCCTCGGAAACCGTATCGGCTTTTACGTCATGAATGAAGCCCTTCAGTATGCAGAGAAATATGCCGACAAGGGTGGCATTGACTACATTGACGCAATCCTGGGACCGTTCTCCGGCCGTACCATGCCGCCGATCACTACGGCTGATTTCGTCGGACTGGATGTCCACAAGGCTATTGTGGATAACCTCTATGAGAACACGAATGATTATGTGCATGAGGCTTTTGTGTTGCCCGCCTACGTTCAGCATCTGATTGACCAGAAGAAGCTGGGAAGAAAGTCGGGTGAAGGCCTGTACAAACTTGTCCGCAACGAAAACGGTGAAAAACGGCAAATGGTCTATGACATCAAGACGGACTCTTTCCGCGACGCCGTCAAATACAACTTCCCGTTTGTGGCCAAAATGAAAAGTTGCCTCAAGGAAAGCGACTATGATGGCGCTTTCAGGACATTAGTGGAGGACAATTCGCAGGAGGCAAACATTTGCCTCGGATTCCTGCTCCGCTATGTCGTCTATGGTCTCTATACGGCAGAGCACGTTGGCTTTGACATCATGGTGGCCGATGACGTGATGGCAACCGGCTTCACCTGGTGCCCTCCCTTTGCAATGATGGAGGCTCTCTCCAAGGTGTGTGATCTGTCACAGTTGATGAAGGCTCATCTGACCCCTGAAATCATGAAACAGGTGGATTTTGACCGCATTATGGCTGAACACAAACAATCAAAATATGACTATAGACCTTTCTTTAAGGCAAAATAAGTTTAACGGGATAAGAATTTAGTTAGATATGAATAATAAGGTATATGTTCTGGGTGGAGCCCAGACGGATTTCGAGAGAAACTGGAAGAAAGAAGGAAAAAACATGATTGCCATCTTGCGGGAAGCCGTAGAAGATGGCTTTAATGGCGCGGATTTCAGTTACGATGAAATGAAACGCCTGAACAAAGACAATCGGGTTGCTGCTTTTGTGGGCAACTTCATTGCAGAACTTTATGTTGACCAAGGTCATCTTGGCGCTTTTCTGACAGAGGTGAATCCGGCTTTCTATGGCGTTCCTTCTGCAAGATATGAGGCCGCTTGTGCTTCCAGCTCTGTGGCTTTGGATGCCGCAATCACCAAGATTGCCGCCGGCGAGTACGATGTCTGTGTTGTCGTCGGCTGGGAAATCATGAAGTCTGTTGACACGAAAACTTGCGGAAGCATCTTGGGCCGTGCCGCCTATTACGAGAAAGAGGGAAAAGGTCTTGACCTCCCGTTCCCGAAATTGTTCGGCCGGTTGGCAGACGCCACGCTTGACAAATATGGTTTAGACAAAGAGCGTTATCTCAATGCTTTGGCTAGGATTTCAACTATCAATTATGCCAATGCAAAGCGCAACCCGCTGGCACAGACCAGAAAGTGGTTCATGAGTTACGAAGAGGCTTCTCACCGCGGAACTGAGTCGAACGCATGCGTCGGCGGTCTGCTGGGTGTCTCCGACTGCTCCCAAGTGACCGACGGTGCCGCTGTGGTGGTTCTTTGTTCTGAAAAATACCTCAAAGAACGCGGATTCAGCAACAAACCCGTCGTGAAAGGCTACGGCCACCGTACGGCCCCGATACTCTTCGACAAGAAGATTGCCGACAATGCCGACTCCGCATACGTCCTTCCTTGGACCCGCCAAGCCTGCCTCGACGCCTACAAACGTGCCGGCATGACCATCGATGACATTGATGTTTTCGAGACCCACGACTGCTTCACGTCGAGTGAGTATGCCGCCATCTCTGCTTTCGGCATCACCGAGCCCGGAAAAGAGTACGAGGCTGTGGAGAATGGCACGATTGCCTTTGAGGGCAAAAAACCGATCAACCCCTCCGGCGGCCTGATTGGCTGCGGCCACCCCGTAGGCGCTTCCGGTGCCCGTATGTTCCTGGACCTCTATAAGCAAGTGTCCGGCAAGGCCGGCAATTACCAGGTCAAGGGTGCCAAGAATGCCATGATGCTGAACATCGGCGGGTCGGCAACCACCAACTATGTATTCATTGTTGGCCAAGAATAATTTGAGTCCATTGTCATAAAAGATTCAGACATGAGGTTTGTCTGAACAATGTTTTTAAGAAGTTGAAGTTGAGAAACGGGTTGGCATCCTTGGCAGAAGCCGGCCCGTTCTTTCTGTTCTCTGTATTGTCAGGGCAGCGATAGTTTTTTGTATTTTTGCGGCCTTTTAACACGACAGAAGATGATTTATTACCTGAAAGGGAAACTGATAGAGAAGAATCCGGCTTACGTCATCGTGGAAACTGCCGGCGGCGTGGCCTTTTATGTCAACATTTCGCTGGCCACGTTCTCCCGGCTGGGCAACGAGAACGAGGATGTGCTGCTGCTTACACATTATATTATAAAAGAGGACGCACAGGTTCTTTACGGCTTTGCCGACGAGGAAGAACGGGAGTTTTTCAAATTGCTGCTGACGGTGAACGGCATAGGTCCCAACACGGCACGGCTGATCCTCTCCTCCATGAGCGTAGGCGAGGCACTGAATGCCATCGCGACCGAAGACGCCAAGGCTATACAGGCCGTGAAAGGCATCGGGGCGAAGACGGCACAGCGGGTGATTGTGGAATTGAAAGACAAGGCCGGAAAGGCTACCTGGAGCAAGGTGCCTAAAATTTCCGCTTCATACAATAATAACCGACAGGAAGCGTTATCAGCCTTAATTGCTTTGGGATTTCCCAAGAATTCCGCCGATGCGGTTCTGGACAAAATCATCAAAGCAGAGGGTGTTAACGTAACGGTAGAAGATCTGATAAAAAGGTCTCTCAAATTATTATAGGATTGAACAACAATTGAAACCGACAAACTGTAAAAACATTATATATAGTGTTCTTCTGGCATTTTTGTTTCTTGCCGTGAACCAGCATGCCGCCGGAACCGTCCTCGTGCCGGGGAATCCCGCCGAGGATGTGCCTTTCATGATTCAAGGCAACCTGATGCCGCCGGACACTGACCCGCCGGCAAAACCCCAGTTGAACAACAATCCGTTGCAGAGCACCACGGCCAGCCCGTTCAGGCTCAAAGACCCGCCGGGCATCGGGCCTGTCATCCAATACGACCCACTTACCAATACCTACAATTTCCAGTATATGACTGGCAATACGCCTTTCGGGGCAGGCGCCTATATGGATGTGAACGAGTATATCGACTATGACCTCCGCAAAAGCATCGACGACTATTGGCACGCACACGGCACCAGCTACTCCGGCAGCAACCGCAAGGGCGGCGGCCTGATCCCTGAACTCCATGTGGGCGGCGACCTCTTTGAGGGCATCTTCGGCAGCAACACCATCGACATACGCCCCTCCGGCAACGTGGAGGTCAAGTTCGGTGTCGCTTATAACAAGGTTGACAACAAAAGCCTGCCCGAAAAGCAACGCCGCACGTTCCGCTTCGACTTTGACGAGGATATCCAACTTAACCTGCTGGCTAAAATCGGCGACAAGATTGACTTTAACCTGAACTATACGACCGATGAACTGACGGTCAGCAATAACCAGGACTGGGTGAAACTCAAGTACGCCGGCAAAGAGGACGACATCCTCCAACTGGTGGAATTCGGCAACGTGACGCTGCCCATAAACAGCACGCTCATCACGGGAAGCCAAAGTCTGTTTGGCGTAAAAACCCAACTGAAGTTCGGCAACTTGATGGTGACGGCCATCGCCGCACAGAAGAAAGGCAGTTCCGAGACGGTTACCATCACGGGAGGCGCGTCTGAAGACGAGTTTTATTTCAAGGCCGACGAGTACGAAGAAAACAAGCATTTCTTCCTCGGTCAGTTTTTCCGCGACCATTACAACGAGTACATGAGCACGCTTCCGCTTGTGGGCTCACCCATCGTTATCACTAAAATCGAGGTCTGGCGCACTACCGTAGGCGCCGCTACCACAGACAACAGAAACATTGTCGCTTTCACCGACCTCGGTGAGGCCTCGCCCTCCTCGTCAGCCGTCCATTACGACAACCGTTATGCCGGAGGCCAGTACCCCGACAACCGCATCAATACCTTGCCGACGGTGGTTGACACCGCAATGATCCGCGACCTCTCAACCGTGTCCAACAACATGCGCGCTGCCGGGATGAAGGCCGGCACGGACTACGAGAAGGTGGAAAGTGCGCGGCTGCTCAGCACTTCCGAATACACGTTCAACTCCAAACTCGGCTTCATCTCGCTGAACTCGGCCCTGACATCGGACCAGGTGCTCGCCGTGGCATTCCAATATACGGTCATCGGCGACACCACCGTGTATCAAGTCGGCGAGTTCGCCAATGAGGTGTCTGCCCCGAACTGCATCCGCGTGAAACTCTTGAAAAGCACGACGCTCAACACGAAGTCCGCACTCTGGAAGCTGATGATGAAGAATGTGTATAATTTGTCGGCATACCAAGTCTCTTCGGAGAAGTTCAGGCTCAACATCTTGTATAATGGCGATTCCGACGGTGTCGCCAACGGCTTTTTCACCAAAGGAAAAAACAAGGGCATCGCGCTTATCCGTTTGATGGGGCTTGACCGGCTGAACCAACAGCAAGACCCCTCTCCTGACGGCATTTTCGATTTCATAGACGGCGCACAGACCGCAGGCGGAACAATCAATGCCTCCAACGGCCGGGTGTTCTTCCCGACCATTGAGCCTTTCGGCAAAGACTTGCGCGCGATATTTGACGACGACGAGGCGGACCTTGCCGAGCAGTACGCTTTCGATTCGCTTTATACGATGACGAAAACCCAGGCCCAGCAGATTACCAACAAAAACAAATTCTATCTTGAGGGAAGTTACCGCTCGTCGTATGGCTCTGAATATCACTTCACCTCCACAAATGTGGCGGAAGGTTCTGTCGTGGTGATGGCCGGCGGCATCAAACTTACAGAGAACGTTGACTTTACGGTCAACTATGACATGGGTACAGTGACCATCATCAACCAGGGCATCCTCAGTTCCGGCACGCCCATCTCTATTTCAATTGAAAACGAAGACGACTTCTCGGCAGACAAGAACATGTTCGGAGCTACCTTTGACTATACGTTTTCCAAGAATTTCAATGTAGGAGCCACTTTCCTGAACCTCCGCGAACGCCCGGAAACCAACAAGGTGAACTATGGCGACGAGCCGATCAACAACTTCTTGTGGGGCATGAACTTTGCCTACAAGACGGAATTGCCGTTTGTGACCAAGGCGATAGACAAACTGACTTTCCACAGCACTACAGCCCAGTCGTACCTCAACCTCGAGGGTGAGTTTGCCCATTTTGTGCCCGGGCATGCCAAGGTAATCGGCAAGACGGGTACTACCTACATCGATGACTTTGAGGCGGCAAAGTCCACGATTGACTTGACCACTTTCTCAAATTGGAAACTGGCGTCCACACCACAGGGGCAGCTTGACCTTTTCCCGGAGGCGCAGGCCTACGGCACGGATGACGACTCCAGAAAAAAACTGTCATACGGCTACAACCGCGCCCTCCTCTCGTGGTACATCATTGACCCGCTTTTCTATAACAGCACAAGTTCCACCCCCTCAAACCTCACCGCCGCCGACCTTTCTCAGCCCTACGCCCGCGCCGTCTATGAGCCGGAACTTTTCCCGTATAAAGACCGTTCGGGAACTACTGCCCTCACCACTTATATGACCGTCTTCAATATGGCGTTCTATCCGTCAGAAAGAGGCCCTTACAACTATGATGTTGCAGGAGAAGAGGGCTTTTCAAAGGGCGTCAATGAAGACGGAACGCTGAATGACCCCAAAACCCGATGGGGCGGCATTATGCGCAAGTTCGACAACACCGATTTCGAGTCCGCCAATTACGAATACATCGAGTTTTGGATGATGGACCCGTTCATCGACAACCCCGACCATAAAGGCGGCAAACTCTATTTCAACCTCGGCGACATCTCTGAAGACATCTTGCGCGACGGTATGAAATTCTTTGAGAATGGTCTGCCCGCCGACGGCTCCGACGAGAATGTGGAGTTTACGGTTTGGGGAAGGGTGCCTACCGTTCAACTGATTGTAAATGCTTTCGACAACGACCAAGATGGCCGCACTTTCCAGGATGTGGGTCTCGACGGCCTCTCGACCGAACGCGAAATAACCTATTTCAATGACAACTACCTGCAGATGATCGCCGACAGGTTCGGCACCGGCTCTCAAGCATACACCAAGGCAATCGAAGACCCGTCATCAGACAATTACCATTACTTCCGGGGCACCGACTATGACGATGCCGACAAGAAAGTGGTGGAGCGATACAAATATTATAATAATACGGAAGCCAACTCCCCAGTTGACAACAATAGTTCCGAGAGTTATCCTACCTCTGCCTCCTCATTGCCGGATTTGGAGGACCTGAACAACGACAACACCTTGAGTGAAGACGAGCGGTACTACCAATATGTCATTGACCTTTCTCCCGAGAATATGGTTGTGGGGAAAAACTACATCAATGATGTTCTGGAAGCCGTGCCGGACCCGCTGCCTGACGGCACTCGCCCCACGACAAAATGGTATCAGTTCAGGATCCCGATACACAACCCCGACAAGGTGGTGAATGGCATGTCAGGTTACAACTCCATCCGTTTCATGCGTGTTTTCATGCGCGGATTTGAAGAACCTATCATCTGCCGTTTTGCGACTTTCGAGTTGGTGCGTGCCAGTTGGCGCACCTACGACCTGAGCCTTCAGGAGGAGGGCGACTATCTGCCCACGCAAGGCGACGGTGAGGGCTCGTTCTATGTGGGGACGGTAAGTTATGAGGAGAACTCCAACCGGACTCCGATACCTTACGTGCTGCCACCGGGCATCCAGCGCGAAACGGCTTACGGCACCACCCTCTACCAGATCAACGAACAAGCCTTGACTATGAAGGCGGTAGATCTGCCCGACGGCGATGCCCGCGCCATTTACAAGAACACGAATTATGACCTCCGCAAGTTCAATAACCTGCAGATGTTCATCCACGCTGAAGATGTACACAGCTCGGGTGACTTGAGGAAGGGAGACGTCACCGCATTCATCCGTTTGGGCTCTGACGTTACCGACAACTATTATGAGTATGAAATGCCCGTTGAGATAACCCCATGGAACGTGGGCAAGGATACGAACGCGATTTGGCCGGAAGCCAACCAGATGTATGTCTATCTCGACTCGCTCGTCTCGTTGAAGCAGGAAAGAAACAAAGCCGTGCGTCGTGGACAACATTCAGGCAATATGGTCCCTTATTCCAAAGAGACGGACGACGGCAACAAGATTACCGTGGTAGGTGTGCCTAACCTTGGCGAGGTGACGACGATTATGGTCGGTATCCGCAATCCTAAGAAGAAAACGCTGAATGACGACGACGATATGCTGCCCAAGTCCGTCGAGATGTGGATCAACGAGATGCGGCTGTGTGGCTTTGATAAAAAGCAAGGCTTTGCCGCCACGTTGCGAGCTCGGCTTAATTTGGCTGACGTGGGCGATGTTACCGTTTCGGGCACCTACTCCACACCTGGCTTCGGCGGTATAGAACAGTCGGTGACGGAACGGTCGCAGGAAACCAAATACAATGTGGACATTGCCACCAATATCGATGGCGGAAAGGTGCTTTTCCCGGAAAAGTGGAACGTCAAGATTCCCGTCCATTACGATTATTCGTTAGGCATAACGCAGCCCGAATACAACCCGCTGAACCCTGACGTGAAGTTGAAAGACGACCTCACCACCTACGACACCCAGGAGGAGCGCGACTCGGTACGCTATTTGACCAACACCTTCACCCAACGGCAGAATATCAACCTGATGAATGTCCGCAAGGAACGTAACCTCGAAAAAGGCGGACTCAAAATGCGCCCGTGGGACATCGAGAACTTCGACCTCTCCTATTCTTATTCGGAACTGAAACAGCGCGACGAGGACTTGGAACTGAACAATGAATACATCCATGACGGTGAAATAGGCTACACTTTCAGCACCAATCCCAAAAACTACCGTCCCTTGAGCAAGGTAAAGTGGCTGAAGTCGAAATGGCTGCAATTGATACGCGACGTCAACATCACCCCGATGCCCAAGAATGTCACAATCCGCACGTCGTTGCGGCGCGAGCTGGAGGAATTCAAGTATCGCCCCAAGAGCAAAGGCAACATCATCGTGGATACCAGTTTCGTGAAGTCGTTCAACTGGACCCGTAACTATGCCGTGAACTGGGATCTCTTCCAAAGCCTCAAACTCGAATACCGAGCCGATGCCTCTGCGCGCATTGATGAACCCGACGGGCTGATTGACACGCGGGCCGAAAAGGACTCGGTTTGGCATTGCCTGGGACGCGGCGGCAGAACTACCGACTTTAGACAGACATTCAGCGGCACCTACCAAATTCCGATTAACAAGATACCGCTGTTCAAATGGATGAATGCCAGCGTTCGCTATAACTCCAATTATCAATATACCGCATCTGCCTTGTCTCTGGCTTACTTGGGCAATACGATCCAGAACTCCAACACCATACAAGGAAACGGAAGTTTGAACTTTGTGTCGCTTTACAACTCGGTGCCCTACTTGCGCAAAATTAACCAAGGCAACAACCGCAACAAACGGCAGAACCTCGGGGCAAAAGGTCAATTGGGCGACAAGAGAGGACAGAACCAGACAGATGAAGCAGACTCCGGAAAGAAAGGCAAGGATTCGCTGAGAGAGAAGCCCAATTACGGCAAGATTATCCTCGACGGAACGCTGCGGGTGCTGATGTTAGTGCGCAATGTGTCGTTCAACTATTCGCAAGGCAGTGGGACAACGCTCCCCGGCTATATGGGCACCCCCAATCTCTTCGGCATCGACTTTACCGACAGTTCGCCCGGATTCCTCTTTGTGTTCGGCGGACAGCCCGACGTGCAGGCTATCGGCGCGCAACGGCATTGGCTGACGACAGACTCGTTGATGAATTCCGCCTATCAACGTACCAAGACGGAAACGATGAACTTCCGTGCCTCTGTGGAACCGTTCCGCGATTTCAGAATCGATGTCTCGGCAAACCGCAACTTCACCCAAAATTACTCGGAGTATTTCCATGTGGATGAAGCGGGCACGCTCTATCACTACACGCCTCAGCGCAACGGTGCCTTCAGTATGACTTACTGCGGCCTGAAAACCTTCTTCACCGATTATGACCAACTCTTTGAGGATTTCGGCAACTCACGGCGGGAAATCGCGCTTAGACTTGCAGAGCAACGGAACGGAACGGCGCAGGCCGACCCGCAGACCGGCTACCCAGACGGCTACAGCGATGTGTCGCAGGATGTCTTGATGAATGCCTTCTTCGCCACTTATATGGGCAAAGACGCCGCAAAGATGGACTTGTCTGGTCCTTTCCTCAAGATCCCGCTGCCTAACTGGCGTGTCAACTACAACGGCTTCTCCAAAATCAAGGGCGTTGACAAGGTGTTCCAGAGCCTGTCGCTGACGCACAGCTACACATGCTCGTACCGCGTGGGCAGTTATTCCACCAATGTCTCCTACGTCGAGGGCGGCAATGCCCGCAATACGCTGGGCGACTATATACCCGAATACGAGTTGAACCAGATTGCCCTTTCAGAATCATTCGGTCCTCTCATTGGTTTTGATATGACTTTGAAAAACAGTATGTTGCTGAAAGTGGAATACAAACAGTCGCGAGAGGTTGCCCTCAGCTTCGCCAACAACCAGATTACGGAAAGCTCAACCTATGAACTGGCCGTTTCGGGCGGTTACCGATTCAAGGACCTTAAACTCGGCCTCATCTTTGCCGGCGAAAAACGACAATTTGTGAGCGACCTTAACTTGACGGCGGGTGTAGGACTGAAAAACAATATGATGGTCCTCCGCAAAATCCAGGAGTCTATCAACCAGGTCTCTTCCGGCACGCTGAACGTCACCATCAACGTCTCCGCAGAGTATCAGTTCAGCCGTTTGGTAGGACTCAAGTTCTACTATGACCAGACCATCAACCGCCCGAAGATCTCGAACCAGTACAACACCATGAACTTCGAGACGGGCATCTCTGTGAATCTGATCCTTTCGCAATAGTTGGCGGCTCTTATAAGGCTGACACGATTAACACAAAAAGAAAAACGCACTGGAAAGTGCGTTTTTCTTTTTGTTAAACCATTTTTTAACTCTATGTGGAGCGTACGGGAGTCGGACCCGTGACCTCCTGACTGCCAGTCAGACACTCTAGCCAACTGAGCTAACGCCCCATTAAAGCGGCGGCAAAAATACACTTTTTTTCAAACCGATCACACTTCCCTGAAAAATATTGCTCCCCTTTTTTCAGGACGTATGATACTGACAAATTGTCAGTGCTTGCGATTTGGCAACGTTATTGCTTCTTGCTCTCCGATTTTTGATGCTTAAGTCGTCAAGGAAAGGAGAAAAAACAGAATGAACACGAATAACCTAACAATCAAAACCCAAGAAGTGATTTCAAATGCCCAGATGTTGGCCATGCGAAATCAGAACCAGCAGATTGAGACCTTGCACTTGCTGAAATCTATGCTCGATGTGGATGACAATGTAGTGCCTTTTTTGCTGAAGAAACAAGCGTGTAACCCTAAAACTATTGCCACCGTCGTAGATCGCGAGATCGGACGTTTGCCTAAGGTGACGGGTGGGGAGACCTACCTTGCCGGAAGTGTGCAGACCGCTTTGCAGAAGGCTATACTCTTCTGTGAGAGTTCAGGCGACGAGTTTGTCTCCCTTGAACACCTGCTCTACGGCCTCTTTGCCGCCAATGACAAAACGTCGCAGATCCTGAAAGATGCCGGCATGACCGAAAAGGGACTCAAAAGCGCCATCGAAGAGTTGCATAAAGGCAGCAAAGTCACCAGTGCCAACAACGAGGAGACATACAATGCCTTGAACAAGTATGCCAAGAACCTGAACGACATGGCCCGACAGGGCAAGCTTGACCCCGTAATCGGGCGCGACGAGGAAATCAGACGTGTGCTGCAGATTCTCTCGCGACGAACCAAAAACAACCCGATTCTGATTGGCGAGCCGGGCGTGGGCAAAACAGCCATAGCCGAGGGACTGGCTCAAAGACTTGTCAGCGGCGATATTCCAGAGAATCTGAAAACCAAGCAGTTGTACTCCCTTGACATGGGCGCGTTGATTGCCGGTGCCAAGTACAAGGGCGAATTTGAAGAGCGGCTCAAGAGCGTCATCAACGAGGTGGTCTCCTCAAACGGCGAAATCATCCTCTTCATTGATGAAATTCACACACTTGTAGGCGCAGGCGCTTCCGGCGAGGGGGCTATGGACGCTGCCAACATCTTGAAGCCGGCACTGGCGCGTGGTGAACTTCGCTCCATAGGTGCCACCACGCTGAATGAATACCAGAAGTATTTCGAGAAAGACAAGGCTCTTGAACGGCGGTTCCAACCCGTGTTGATTGACGAACCGGACAAATATTCCGCCATTTCCATATTGAGGGGACTGAAAGAACGCTATGAGAACCATCATCAGGTCAAAATCTTGGATGAGGCCATCATTGCCGCGGTCGAACTGTCACAACGCTATATCGGCGACCGTTTCCTCCCCGACAAGGCCATTGACCTTATCGATGAGGCCGCAGCAAAGTTGAAACTCGAAATCAACTCCGTTCCCGAAGAACTGGATGAGGTGGAACACAAAATCAGCCAGCTCGAGATTGAACGCGAGGCCATCAAACGCGAAAACGACACGGCAAAGGTAGAAGACCTGAGCAAGAAGATTGCAGAATTGCAAGAGAAACGCAATGTGATTTCCACAAAATGGCGCAGCGAAAAGGAGATTATGAACAAGATCCAACATTGCAAGGACGAAATAGAGCGTTATAAGATTGAGGCTGCCAACGAAGAACGCCAAGGAAACTACGGCAGAGTGGCAGAATTGCGCTACGGACTCATCAAGAGCGATGAGGACCAAATGGTGAAACTGCAGAAAGAGTTGGAAGCATTGCAGGGCGAGGATGCTATGATTGACGAGAAAGTGGGGGCCGACGACATTGCCGAGGTGGTGGCCCGCTGGACCGGAATACCCGTGGCCAAGATGATGCAGAGCGAGAAGTCGAAACTGCTGCATCTTGAAGAAGAACTGCACAAAAGAGTGATAGGACAGGACGAGGCAATCTGCGCCGTGGCTGACGCCATCCGCCGGAGCAGGGCCGGACTGCAAGACATGAAAAGGCCTATCGGTTCCTTTATCTTTATGGGAACTACCGGCGTGGGCAAAACCGAACTGGCCAAGGCTTTGGCCGAATACCTCTTCAACACCGAAGACGCTATGATCAGGTTCGATATGAGTGAGTTCCAAGAGTCCTATTCAGTGTCACGGCTGATAGGCTCGCCCCCGGGATATGTGGGCTATGACGAGGGCGGCCAACTGACCGAAAAGGTGCGCCGGAAACCCTATTCCGTCATCCTCTTCGATGAAATCGAAAAAGCACACCCCGACGTTTTCAATGTGCTGCTGCAAGTGCTGGACGACGGCAGATTGACAGACAACAAAGGACGGGTGGCCGATTTCAAGAATACGATCATCATTATGACCTCCAATCTGGGCTCCAACATCATCCAAGACAATTATGCCGACAGGGCAAACTACTCCGACGTGGAGGTCTTTGAACGGACCAAGGCCGAAGTTACCGACTTGCTCAAGAAGACCCTCCGCCCTGAGTTCCTGAACCGTATAGACGAGATTGTGATGTTCCAACCGCTGTCAAAGCGCGAGATCCGCTCCATCATCGACCTGCAGATAGCACAATTGCAGCAACTGCTCGAACCCAGGAACATAAAGTTGGAATTCAGTCAATATGCCTTGAATTTGCTGCTTGAGTTGGGCTATGACCCCGTGTATGGCGCCCGTCCGCTCAAGAGGGTCATCCAGAAACGCGTGCTGAACGAACTGTCGAAGATCATCCTGGCCGAAGACATAGACCGCGACTGCACCATTGTGGTGGACTCTGTGGAGGACGGCAAATTCGTCTTCTACAAGAAATGACAAAAAGATTGTTGAATAACAATAGGGGAGACGTGAAAACGCCGCCCCTTTTTTGCTATTTTTGCACCCCAATAACCCCAAGCCTAACTTATGACCGACAACTATCTGCTATTAGGAGCCAAAAAGAGACTGATTGACGAATTGCGCCAGTCGGGCATTACAGACGAGAATGTGCTGAATGCCTTTAACACTGTGGAGCGGCACCGTTTTGTGGAATCTTTTCTCTGGGACAAGGCTTACGAAAACAAAGCGCTGAAACTGATGAATGGGCAGACCATCTCGCATCCGTTCACGGTCGCGTTCCAGTCGCAATTGTTGAAGATACAGAAAGGCGACAAATTGCTGGAAATAGGGACGGGGTCTGGCTTTCAGGCGGCGATACTGAGCGCAATGGGGGCATACGTCTATTCGATAGAGCGCCAGGAGGTGTTGTACAGAAGCGCGAAGCAGCTGCTCGAGCAGATTGACAACCGCATCGCCCTCACCTTTGGCGACGGATTTCAGGGCTGGCCGAAATTTGCACCGTACAACAAGATAATAGTCACTTGCGGCGCACCTTACATACCCGACGCCTTGCTTCAACAACTCAAGCCCGGCGGCATAATGGTGGTCCCCGTGGGCAATGAGTCGCATACAATGAAGCGTGTCACAAAGATCGATGAGGGCCAATACGAAGAAGAGACATTCGGGGATTTCCTCTTTGTGCCCATGCTTAAAGAAACCGTCTCCAGATAGCAGAATATGAAGACAACGGCATTCATATTTGCGGCAGGACTGGGCACGCGGCTCTATCCGCTCACGGCCACAAAGCCTAAAGCCTTGGTGTGTTATCAGGGAAAGACGATGCTTGAACATGCCATCGACAAGGTTATGGCTGCCGGCATCCGCCACATTGTCGTAAATGTTCACCATTTTCCCGACCAAATCATCAGATTCCTCGCAACGCACGAAAAAGAGGCCCGTATTGAAGTGTCTGACGAACGGGCGTATCTCAGAGACACGGCAGGAGGGCTGAAATTTGCCGAGCCGATGCTGCGCGACAGCGACTTGCTGCTCCTTTACAATGTGGACATCCTCTCCACCATTGACCTTGGGGCTTTTGTGCGCCAACACGTCAGCAGCGGCGCCGACGTCACGCTTGCCGTCCGCCGCCGCGAAACGTCACGTTACCTTGTGTTTGAAAAAGAGACCCTCGACCTGTGCGGATGGAAGAACCTCAAGAGCGGCGAAACCATCCTTCCGAAACCGCCGCGGCAATCCCTCGAACTGGCTTTCAGCGGCATTCATCTCATGAACAGAAACGTCGTAAACCGCATACCCTCTGTCGAGAAGATGTCACTGACCCCATTCTATCTTCACAACATTCATCAAATCAGGGTAAAAGGATTCCTGCACACAGACCAAATGTGGATGGATGTTGGCAAATATGCTGATTATAAAGATGTTCTGTCTTGATTTTTGAAAATGTGAGACGGATGTTATATTCTTTTTTTTAGAATAATCAAGGGTTTTCGGAATATCTTTTAAACTTTTTTGTGTTTATTTTTGTGGTCTGAAAAAGGGGGCAAATCCTGCTTGATAAACCTTTCTTTTTTAGCGAGATATAAAATCGTAACCTTAATTATGGAGAAAAAGACCAAAGATCATATACAGGTATGGAATTCCTGTCTGAAAATCATCGCCGACAATTTGGAGTCGGACACGGTTTTCCAGACCTGGTTTGCGCCGATAGAGCCCGTGGCTATCGAAAACAACGCCTTGATTCTGCAATTGCCGAGTCATTTGTATTTCGAGTTTCTGGAACAGAATTACGTGAGGCTCTTGAAGACGGTAATCAAGAAGGAGTTGGGGCCTACGGGCAAGTTGAAGTACCGTGTTGTGATGGAGAAGCAGAAGGACCCGTCGCAGAACAAGACCATCACGCTGCCGTCCCACGACCCGGTCAGCAATCCGGACATCCTGCCGCCGATTGACGTGTACAACACCACCAACCGGGAGATTCCGGACCCGTTTGTGCTGCCGGGCATCCAAAAAAGGAAGATCGCGACCAACCTGATAGATACGCTCACATTCGACAATTACGTTGAGGGCGACTGCAACCGGCTGGCGCGCGCCGCCGGCATGGCCATAGCCAAAAATCCGGGCCACAGCAGTTTCAATCCGCTGTTCATCTATTCGGAAGTGGGGCTCGGCAAGACGCATCTGGTGAACGCCATCGGGGTGGAGACCAAACTCAACTTCCCCGACAAAACAGTGCTATATGTCAGCACCGACACGTTTCTCCAACAATATGTAGAGGCTACGAAAAACCAGAATGTCAACGACTTCAAGTGGTTCTACCAATCACTGGACATGCTGATAATCGAGGATATACAATTCCTCTCGGGCAAGAAAGCCCAAACGCAGGATATCTTCTTCCATATCTTCAACACGTTGCATACGCATGGCAAACAGATTATTATGACGTCTGACAAACCGCCCGCAGAGATATCCGGTTTTGAACCTCGTATGCTCAGCCGTTTCAGGTGGGGACTTACCGCCGAACTGGAGGTGCCGGACCTGAAGACCAGAATCGCCATCATCAATAAGAAACTCGAGAATAGCGGCATCGATTTCCCAAAGGAGGTGATCGAGTATCTTGCCCTGTGCATCACCTCGAACACGCGTGAGCTTGAGGGCGCCATCATCGCAATTCTGGCACAAGCCTCGTTGAACCACAAGGATATCACGATTGACCTGGCCAAGGAGATGGTGGACAAATATGTGAAAACCAATGCCAAGGAGATTTCAGTGGAGTATATCCAGAAAGTGGTGTGCGACTATTTCAAAATCTCTATAGATGAAATCAATGCCAAGACCCGCAAGCGCGAGATCGTGACGGCGCGGCAACTTAGCATGTACTTTGCGCGCAAATATACCAAACTGCCGCTCTCCGTCATTGGCGTGCATTGCGGCAACAAAGACCACGCAACGGTGCTGCACGCCTGCCGTACCGTGAACAACCTGTGCGAAACAGACCGTAAAATGCAGGCATACGTTGAGGAAATAGACAAAAAAATGAGGTTGTGATTTTTCCCTTGCAATTGTGAAACATATTTTTTATTTTTGCAATCGGCATTTTTGAAGATGAAGAAACGGTGGATTTCAAATAGGATTCCTGAAGATGCAGCGGTCAACAAACTGGCTGAGCAACTTTCGATAGAGCGGCCCCTGGCTGCCTTGCTCATCCAACGTGGCATTGACACCCCGGAAGCGGCACAGGATTTTTTCAATCCTGACATTTCAAAGTTGCACGACCCTTTCCTGATGAAAGATATGGACAAGGCCGTGAGCCGTCTTTCTGAAGCGGTCATCGAAAACCAGAAGATTATGATCTACGGCGACTATGACGTGGATGGAACTTCGGCCGTCGCGCTGCTCTATTCGTTTCTGTGCGAGATTATCGGCTCTGACTACAAAAACCAAGTCGAGTATTATATCCCCGACCGCTATACGGAGGGGTACGGCGTCTCGCAGAACGGCATTGAATATTGCCGCAACAATAATTTCAACCTGCTCATTACGCTCGACTGCGGCATCAAGGCCAACGATATGGTTGAGCTGGCCAAGCAGTACGGCATCGATGTCATTGTGTGCGACCATCACCTCGAGGGCGATGAACTCCCCGATGCCGTGGCCATTTTGGACCCCAAACGCAAAGACTGCCCCTATCCTTACAAGGAATTGTCGGGCTGCGGCGTGGGCTTCAAGTTCATACAGGGCTATTGCCAGAAATATAAGCTCCCCGACCAGCTGTGGCTTTCGAGAATGGACCTCGTGGCAATCAGCATTGCTTCGGATATTGTAGAAATTACCGGCGAGAACAGGATCCTTGCCCATTTCGGTCTCGAAATCATCAATAAGTTCCCGCGGGTGGGCGTGAAATCTATCCTCGAACAGGCCGGCATTAAACTGCATTACCCGTTCAAGGAGGAGACGATTTTCTCTCGCGTGATCTCTATTTCTGACCTTGTTTTCTATGTGGGGCCGCGCATCAATGCGGCAGGCAGAATGAAAAGCGGCCGCGAGTCGGTGCGCCTCTTCATCTGCGAAGACGAGGAGAAGTCGGCAGCCATAGGCAAACATATCAATACGCAAAACGAACAGCGCAAGGAACAAGACCGCAACGCTACGGAAGATGCCATCCACACAATACGCACCTCGCACGAGTATGTGAATCGGAAAAGCATTGTCATATACAATCCTAATTGGTTCAAGGGCATCATCGGCATCGTGGCCTCGCGGTTGGTCGAGATTTTCTATAAACCTACTATCGTCCTTACGAAGTCTTCCGACGGCTTGATTACCGGTTCGGCCCGCTCTGTCAAGGAGTTCAATATCTATAACGGCATCGATTTCTGTTCTGAACTGCTGGAGCATTTCGGCGGTCACAAGTTCGCGGCAGGGCTCTCTATGAAAGAAGAGAACCTGGAGGAATTTACAGAACGCTTTGAACAGTATGTGAGCGAAAATCTTGAGGAGTCTTCGTATATGCCCGAGATTGTTGTGGACCTTCCGCTTGACCTTTCCGAAATAACCCCCGTCTTCATCAACCAATTGAAGAGATTTGCCCCGTTTGGCCCGGGCAATATGGAACCGGTGTTCCAGTCGAACGGTGTCGTTGACGAAGGCGCCGCCCGCATTGTGGGCGACAAACACTTGAAAGCTCGTGTGCTCTATCCTTTCAAAACGGTTCACCCTGTCGATATTATAGCTTTCAACCAAAAAGACAAGCTGGACATTATTGCGAATAACAAGGTCTTCGATATGCTTTACCACGTGGAAGAGAATGTGTGGAACAATAATGTTAACATACAGTTGAACGTGAAGGATATCAGAGCCGCCAAAAGCAATGATTGACATTTTGATGATTGTCCGTTGAAAAATCACCAGTTTAAGCGATAGTCTCAACCCCCATTTTTGTTTTTCTTTGCAGCCTTTAAGAATGGTTTGTTTTTTCTTTTTGTCTCAAGAAACTTTAAAATCGCTAATATGTCATCACATCATCATCACGAACACCATCACGACCATGCGCAAGTGGTAACCTCCTTGAACAAGGCCTTCATGCTTGGCATAGCCTTGAACATCGCTTACGTTTTGGCCGAAGCCATTGCCGGCTTTTGTTTCAACTCAATGGGGCTGCTTTCAGATGCCGGGCACAATCTCACCGATGTGGTAAGCCTTGCGCTGGCTATGCTGGCTTTCAAACTCGCTCAAACGCATGCTACCCACCGCTACACGTACGGGTACAAAAAAAGTACGATCCTCATTTCCCTGCTCAATGCCATCATTTTGGGCGTGGCGGTTGTGTTTATCATTGTGGAAAGTGTCCACAAAATGATAGAACCCGAGCCGCTTGAGGGTATGACGGTTTCTGTTGTGGCGGCCATAGGCGTTGCCGTCAACGGATTTACGGCCTATCTTTTTATGAAAGACCGCAAACAAGACTTGAATATCAGGGGCGCTTTCCTCCACATGATGGCCGACGCGCTGGTATCTGTCGGGGTGGTCATCTCTGGCATCATTATCCATTTTACAGGCTGGTATGTCATTGATGCTTTCATAGGCTTGGCTGTGGCGGTGGTCATTGTTGTGGCTACCTGGCAACTGCTGCGCGAAAGTCTGCGGCTGGCACTCGACGGTGTGCCCACGCAAGTGGACTATGAACAGGTTGTGTCTCTGTTCAAGCATACCGACGGGGTGCTGGATGTGCATCATCTCCACATCTGGGCTATCAGCACCACCGAAAATGCCCTTACCGCCCATGTGGTGGTCAGCGATTTCCAGAATATGGAAAAGGTGAAGCAAGAACTGAAACACGCACTAAAAGGGCAGAACATCAGCCATGCCACGCTCGAGTTTGAAACAGAAATGTGCCAGTGTGCAGACCAAGGCGAATGATGCCCCGGGAAGCGAGGCTATAATTTCTGAAGACTTTTGACTGTCTTGCCCACGTTAACCAGATGGTCAGCGACACGCTCCGCATTGGAGGTCAGCGACAGATACTGCGCCCCGGTTTCAGCTGAGCAGACACCCTTTTCGAGCCGCGTGATGTGGCACTCTTCCATGTTCTTGGTCAAGTCGTCGATGTTGTCTTCTATGTTGTTGGCTTCAGCCAGGGCTGTCAAGTCCTCGTCTCGGTAGGTCCTTTCAATTTTGTCGTAAAGATTGTTGATGAGATGTCCGAGGTTGCTGATTTCTGCAACGGCCTCGTCAGAGAATTTCTTGTCGGAGAACCGGAGACTTTCAGCGTATTCCACAATGTTCTCGGCATAGTCGCCAATTCGTTCCAAGTCGCGCACGGTGCGGAATGTTGTTGACAGATAAACGTGGTCGTGCTGGCTCAACTGCTGTTTGTCGGAGAGTTTTATGACAAAATCGACAATGGCGGCGTTGAGGTAGTTCAGCAAGTTCTCTTGTTTTGCGAACTCTTTCGATTCGGAGAAGTCCATTTTGCAGATGATGTGCAGCGACCGGTTGAAGTTCTCCATGGCGATGTGTGCCATGTTCATAATCTCAGACTTGACTTGCTGGAGGGCTACGGGTGGGGTTTTCAACATGTTATCATCAATGAAGAACAGGTGTGGCGCATTGGGGTCGTGGACGGTCTTCTCGTCAGGGATTATCCGGCAAACGACTTTCACCATCTTGGAGGTCAACGGCAACATGAATATCACCGTTGTGACATTGAAGAAGGTGTGAAACATAGCCAGTTGCGTTTGCGGGACACCCGGAAACAGGGTGTTGAACATAGTGCCGTAAGTGACCTTGCCTTGTGAGCAAAGATAGATGATGCCCTCGGCAGTCAGGAAGATGATGACACCTATGATGTTGAAAAACAGGTGAATCAAGGCCGTACGTTTGGCATTCCGTCCGGAGGTCATGCCGGCGATGATGGCCACGACACACGAGCCGATGTTGGAGCCCATAGTCATAAAGATACCTTGGTCAATGTTGATGAGTTTTGTGACGACCATAGCCAGTGCGATGGAGGTCATGACCGACGAACTTTGAATGATGGCGGTGAAGATGACGCCGATGAGCACGAGCAGCAAAGGATTGCTGATGCTGGCCAAAAAGGTTTTGACAGCGTCGAGAGCGGCAAATTCTGACATGGACTCGCTCATCAGCCAAAGTCCGACAAACAGCATGCCGAAGCCGGTGGTGATGCCTCCGATCTTGGTCCAGATGTCCTTTTTTGCAAAAAGGGAAATGAAAGCGCCGATGCCGGCAAAGGCGGAGAATATGACTGTGGTGGAGATGCCTTCGCCGCCGAACATGCCTAAGGCGACAATCTGTGCCGTTATGGTGGTGCCGATGTTGGCCCCGTAGATGATGGTGGCCGCCTGTGTGAGCGAGATGATTCCCGCGTTGACGAACCCGATGGCCATCACCGTTGTGGCACCCGAACTTTGTATCGCCGCCGTGCCTAAAGCCCCGATGCCGACTCCTAACAGTTTGCTTTTTGCGGCTTTTGAGAACATGACCTTGAGCTTGTTCGAGGATGCGGATTCAAGGTTGGTACTCATCATCTGGCAGGCTATCAAGAAAATGCCGATGCCGGCCAACAACATTAATATGGCGGAAAGAATGGCGGTTAGAGACATACGTCGAAATTAGTGGGCAAATATAGTTTTTTTACGAAACATTCTCAAGTTTTTGTGGTGATGAGGCCGGCTCGCCATTGTCGCTTTTCATCCGGACACTGGCGACGGCAATTACGGCAAAGGCCCCCCAGAATGGCAGCGACAGTTTGTCGGTGTCCAAGAAGTTGTTGAGGAAGCCATGTATGAAATAGGTGACGAGCGCCAAGGTCATGACGAGCGACAGCAGCCGCTCTCTTGGCTCTGAAGTGTGGTTGTAGGTGTATAGCCCCGTGCAAAGTACACAGATGGCTAACGTCAATACGGTGAGCAGTCCGGGAATGCCGGTCTCGGCACATGGCCCAATATACTCGCTGTGGGCATTGCCGCCGTCGCCGAAGTTGGTGGTGATGATGGTTTTGTAGGTGCTTTTCTGGAACGGCGCATACTCAAATTGGTAAGTCCCCGGTCCCCAGCCCACCACAGGACGTTCCTTGATCATGGAAAAGGCCGCGTTCCAGCGGTTGAGACGTTCCACGTTGGATGCGTCAGTGCTGATGTTCGAGATGGACTGCAGTTGCTCGGCCAAGTTTCCCGAAGCGTCTTGGCTGTTGCGGCTCATTTTGTACAGGATGTCGTCAGCCGAGAAATAGAAGACAGTGGTCAACACGGCTGCGCCGGCTATCAGCCACGACAGTTTGATGCGGAGTTTCAAGACCACCCAGACGGCAACGGCGGCCGCAAAACTGATCCATGCCGCACGGCTGAAGGAGATGTACAGTCCCGCGAACAGTATGACGGTGAGGATGGCATAGAACACTTTGCTTTTTGTCGTGTTGCCCGGCAGAAAGAAGAAGCCGGCCGTGATGGGCACAAAGAAAGCGAGCGCCGCCCCGTAAGCGGTGTGGTCGCTGTAAAAAGGCCGCATGACCCAATGGGCATATTGGCTGTCGAATCCGCTCAGCCAATGCTTGTAGGTGGTGATGAGCACTACAATGGCCAAACTTAAGGCGTAGCAACTGAAATAGCGTACCGCACAGGTCAGGTCTTTCCGGATGAACTGGATGATGACCCAATAACAAGCGGTTGTGAACCAAATCTTAGACAACCAAAACTTGAAAGAAACTACCGGCCTTGCGCTTGTGAAGCAGGTTAACAGCATCCAGCCCAGATAGATGAATATGGCTATGGAGACTGGATGAGTCACGATTCTCCGGTCCAGCCGTATGTCGTAAAGCACACGGCAGATGAACAGGAAAGTGAGTGCAATCATGATGACTTCGGCGGGCAGCGAAAGTCCGAGCTGAAAGTCGCCGTTCAGCGTCTCGATGGAGAACGGGGTGCAGAGTGCCATCAGGTATATCAGCAGGTCAACCCGGAATACCAGCAGATAGCCCAACACCAGCCCTCCGGTGACAAGCGGAATGGCGGGTATCTCTTTCAGGATGGCATACGCATTGGCAACCAAGGCCAGCACAAGAATCAAAAGCGCGGCCTTCTGCTTGCCGGAATGACTATTCCACAGGTCGTTCAGTTTTGTCAGCCTTTTTGGATTCAATTTTATCGAACATTAATAAGACAAGAACGGAAAGCACCAGCATCGAGAGGGTAGAGGTGAGCACGATGACCGCCCTTTTGGGGTAGCATTTCTTGTCGGCCACCACAGGGTCCTCCACGATGAACTTCACGGGCATGGCATTTTCCATGTCGAGCCGGGCATCCAGCATCTTCTGTTTGCAGAGTGCTTGGTATTTGAGGAAAGTGTACTGCATGTTCTGGAGGGCGTAGAGGCGCGGCCCCCAGGTCGAGATCTTCTCCTGCTCTTTGGCGAGCCGGTCAACGGCGGCCGCATTCCCTTGGGCCACGGCAATGGCATATTGCTGCATCACCCGTTCTGACTGTCTTTCCACATCGAAAACGCCGTGTTCCATACAGATGCGGATGGAGTCGTCGATTTTGCTGACCTCCTCGGTGATGGAGTCGAGCTGGTTTTTAAGTGCGATGTAGGCGGCCACGGCGCGCTCGTGCTCAACTTTGTTCTTGACGGTGTCAAGAATGTGCAGCATGTCTTCCGTCATGGCAAAGGCCACCTGCGGGTCTTGGTCCATGACGGAAATCTTGATGGCGCCGAAGTCTGTTCTTTTTATCGTGATTTCCTCGTCCAGTCGTTTCAGGATCTTGGTGTACCAGCCTTTTGAGGTGGTGTCGATGTCGTAATGTTCCAGCAAGCCGTGCCGGCGTATCAGGGAGTCTTTGATGCCGCGGGCGTTGAGGATCTGCATCATCTGTTCCGTTTCCTCCTCGTTGGCGTAGGCCTTGATCTCCAGCCGTTCGTTGTAGTTTTCCTCATTCAGGAGAATTTTGGCCACAGAGTTGGTTCTCGGGGCGTAGATGATGGCAGTTGACTTGTACTTAGGTTTGATCAGGAAAGCACAGATGGCAGAAATGACGAATGCGGCAACGCAAACGGCCGCAATTGTTTTCCATTTGCTCCAGATGAAACGTAACAGGCTGAAAGAGTTGTAGTTTTCCTTATTTTCCATCGGGTGAGGCTTTTAGGTCAATGTTGAGCTCGTCAAGTTGCGCTTGCGCGATGGGGGTAGGTGCGGGCAGCATCGTGTCGCGACCGGCGTTGTTCTTGGGGAACGCGATGAAGTCGCGGATGGTGTCGCAGTCTGACAACACAGCGCACATCCTGTCAAAGCCGAAAGCGATGCCGCCGTGTGGCGGTGCTCCGTATTTGAAAGCGTTGATCAGGAAGCCGAACTGACTCTGAGCCTGCTCTTCGGTGAAGTTCAGTGCCTTGAACATCCTCTTTTGGAGCTCCGGATTGTGGATACGGATGGAGCCGCCGCCGATTTCGGAACCGTTGATGACCAAGTCGTAAGCATTGGCATTCACGGCGCCGGGGTTGCTTTCTAACATCTCTTCGTGCTCTGGCTTAGGCGCTGTGAACGGATGGTGCATAGCGTAGTAGCGTTGGGTCTCCTCGTCCCATTCGAGCAGTGGGAAGTCAATGACCCACAACACTTTGTAGGTGCCTGCCTTGCGAAGTCCGAGACGGTTGCCCATCTCGAGACGCAGCACGCCCATCTGCTGGCGTGTCTTCATCGCCTTGCCCGACAAGATGAGGATGAGGTCGCCGGCCACGGCTTGGCAACGGTCGGCCACGGCTTTCAGGTCTGCCTGATCATAAAACTTGTCAACCGAGGATTTGTAGGTGCCGTCGGCGTTGCACAGGATATAGACAAGCCCGGCAGCGCCCACTTGCGGACTTTTCACGAACTCGGCAAGCCCGTCAAGTTGCTTGCGCGAGTAGTTGCCGCACCCCTCGACCTTGATGCCGACGATGAGTTCGGCTTCGTTGAAGACCTTGAAAGTGCGATGCTGCAGCAAGTCGTTGAGCTCGACAAAACGCATGCCGAATCGGGCATCCGGCTTGTCAGAACCATAGTACTTCATGGCGTCCGCCCAGGTGATGCGCTCAATGTCTTCAAGTTCAATGCCTTTGAATACATGGAAGATATGTTTTACCAAACCTTCAAAAAGGTTGAGGATGTCTTCTTGTTCCACGAACGACATCTCGCAGTCAATTTGGGTAAACTCAGGCTGGCGGTCGGCTCTGAGGTCTTCGTCGCGGAAGCAGCGTACAATCTGGAAATAACGGTCCATGCCGGAAATCATCAGCAGTTGCTTGAGGGTTTGGGGCGACTGCGGGAGGGCGTAGAACTCGCCCGGGTTCATGCGGGAGGGCACTAAAAAGTCGCGCGCCCCCTCGGGGGTGCTGTTGACCAGGAACGGGGTCTCAATCTCCAGGAACCCATGTTCGCTGAGGTACTTGCGTATTTCAAGTCCTAACTTGTGTCTGAAAATCAGGTTGTTCTTCACCGGGTTTCTGCGGATGTCGAGATAACGGTATCTCATGCGCAACTCGTCGCCGCCGTCAGACACGTCCTCGATGGTGAACGGCGGTGTCGCCGACTCGTTCAGCACGGTGACGCTGTCCACGTCTATCTCGATGTCGCCAGTGGGGAGGTTCTTGTTTTTGCTGTAGCGTTCAATCACTTTGCCGGTGACTTGAATGACCCATTCGCGTCCGGCCTTTTCAATCTGTTCGCAAAGCTGCGGCTTCTCCTCGTGGTTGAAAGTCAACTGGGTGATGCCGTATCTGTCACGCAAATCTATGAAAATCATACCGCCAAGGTGGCGAATCTTCTGAATCCATCCGCAAAGCGTTACCGTTTGCGAGACGTTGGCGATGGTTAACTCGCCACAAGTGTGTGTTCTTAACATTGTTATATATATAAAATTTCAAGGTTGCAAAAGTACGAATTTATTCCTGATTTGAGCCTTGTTGACGACATTTGGAAAAAACGCGCGGTTGGCTTCTTTTTTGTATTTTTGCGCCTTTTTGAAAAAGACTTTCATCAATGTTCAAGACAGGTCTCTTCTTCGGTTCGTTCAATCCTATACATGTCGGGCATCTCATCATTGCCGAGTATATGGTTGAACATTCTGACATGCAGGAGGTTTGGTTTGTGGTTTCCCCATGCAACCCGCTTAAGAAGAAGTCGTCGCTGCTCGATGACCGGCAGCGTCTGTATATGGTGAATCTGGCGATTGGTGACGATGCCCGTTTCAAGGCTTCCGACATAGAGTTTTCGATGCCGCAGCCTTCTTATACGTGTCATACACTGGCAAGGCTTTCAGAGAAGTACCCGCAGCGCGAGTTCGCACTCATCATGGGCGAGGACAACTTGCGAACGATAGACAAATGGCTTAATTATCAGTGGATTCTGGATAATTACGACATTTTTGTTTACCCCAGAATAGATGGTGCCCTCTCTCAAACGGCCATACCGCCCCGTGCCCGTTTGATTGACGCTCCAGTGGTGGGAATTTCTGCTACGATGATACGTGAGAGCATCCGGCAACGGCAGTCGGTGCGCTATATGCTGCCCGAGAAAGTTTATCAGTATCTTGACGAGATGGGCTTTTATAGATAATGGAAATAATTAAGATTCAATAAAATACGCAATAATTAAGATGGCATTTAAGAGATATAACATTGAAGACCTTGAAATCGTTTCAGCCGGATCCGAGGGGAAGTCGGTGGCCAAGCAAGACGGACTGACCATTTTTGTGCCGTTTGCCGTGCCCGGCGACATTGTGGATGTGGAGATCTACAAGCGCAAGCATGGCTATGCCGAGGCCAACTTGCTGGCAATCAAGAAGCCTTCGCCCGACAGGGTGGTGCCGCCTTGTGTGCATTTCGGCGCTTGCGGCGGCTGCAAATGGCAGATGCTTTCGTATGAGAAGCAGCTTGCCTTTAAACAGAAGCAGGTGGAAGACAATTTCAGGCATCTTGGCAAGTTCGAGTTCCCGGAGATTTCGCCGATTATAGGCTCTGAAAAGCAATATTATTACCGCAACAAGCTGGAATACACATTCTCCACGTTAAAATGGCTGCCATTCGACCAGTTGAAGCGCTATGAGAGTGGCGAGTTCTTTGAGCAACGCTGTCTGGGTTTCCATGTGCCGGGGATGTTCGACAAAGTTCTTGATATTGAGCATTGTATGTTGCAGGCTGCGCCCAGCAATGACATCCGTCTGTTTTTGCGCGAGTATGCCCTCACGCACGAGCTGGCTTTTTACAATCCGCGCGAGCAGACAGGGCTGCTCCGCAATGTCATCATCCGCACCGCCTCTACGGGCGACATCATGGTGGTGCTGGTGGTTACGGAAGCCACGCCGGAAGCCAAGGCGATGATGCAGGCCTTGTATGACCGGTTCCCTGAAATCACTTCGCTGGTTTATGTGGTGAACACCAAGATGAACGACGCTATCTTTGACCTGCCGTTCCATCTTTTTAAAGGACAGGACTTTATAATGGAAGAGATGGAGGGACTGCATTTCAAGATTGGTCCCAAGTCGTTTTACCAGACCAACAGCGAGCAGGCATACAATTTATACAAAACGGCGCGCGAATTTGCTGCCATCCAAAAGGATGACGTTGTGTATGACCTTTTTACGGGCACGGGGACGATAGCCAATTTTGTGGCGCATCAGGCCAAGAAGGTGGTGGGCATCGAGTATGTTGACACAGCGGTTGCGGATGCCCGCATCAACTCGGAGCGTAACGGTATTTCTAACACGGAGTTCCTTGTCGGAGATATGGCCAAGATCTTCACCGCCGACTTCATCGAAAAGCACGGCATGCCGAATGTGATCATATCAGACCCGCCGCGTGCCGGCATGCACCCCAACGTGATAGAGCAGTTGTTGAGGATGGAGGTACCCCGCATCGTTTATGTGAGCTGCAACCCAGCCACGCAGGCCCGCGACCTCACCCTATTGAACGAGAAATACCGGGTGACGGCTGTGCAGCCGGTGGACATGTTCCCGCAAACCCAGCATGTGGAGAATGTGGTACGGCTCGACCTGCGGTAAGCTATTGCGGCAGGCCGTTGTTGTCCTTTAACACAGTCTCACACTCCGATTAAGGAATGTCGTTCATGGCAACCGACTCCAACAGATTGCCGAAGAAATAGGCTCGATTATAAGTGCAGATAATGCACTGTCAGCATAATGCTATTGTGCAAGTTTAATTTTCAATATAACAGTCCGAACATCCACAGCGGGATGCGGTGGTCCGAGCCCATCTCGATGTCATCCACGGCAAGGTAACTGTTCGGGATGTCTTTTCTCTGTTCGAAAGTCTTGTTGGCGCCACCCACCTCAAACAGACAGTCGCGGTTGACGAGAAAGTCGCCCTGCTTAGGCAGCAACACCTCTTGGGTGCAACGCATCTGATTGAAGAAGAAAGTTTCACGAATCGTCCCGATATTGATATGCGTTGACAGGCAATACATCAAGTTGGTATTCTCCAAATAAATCTTGTCGGGCTTGCCAAGTGCCTTAAGGCTCTTAGTTTCCGACGAGAACAAAGCCAACAGGTCAGCTCTTTGCAGGGTGTAGAGCATCTTGAGTCCGCTATCGCGTGTGGTGTCTAACTCGCGATACACTTCAGCCATTTTAGGAGTTAAGGGCACACGTTCTGCGAGGATGACGAGCATTTTCTGTATCTTCTTGATGGTAGAATACGCCACATCCTCTATCTGCGGCAGTTCATTCTCTATAATCTGCCGTATCACGCTTTGCAGTCGCTCATAGAAGCCGTCCCCCTCCTCTTTGAAGAAAGGATAATATCCGTGTTGCAGATAGTCTGAAAACAAAGACAATATGCGGTGATCTTGAATAAGCGGTACGGCAATCTGTTCATGCTTCGACAATAGTTGTTGTAGCGTAATAGCCTCTCCAACAGGAATTTTTTCAAAAAGCAAATACTCACGAAAAGACATTCCATGCAGTGTGTAGGTACGTTGCCGCCGCGACAGGTCGCCCTCGTGTGCAGAGAGTTGCAGCATGGAAGAACCTGTATAAACGATGTTAAGACGGGGATACAGATCGTAGATGTTCTTTATAATGGTCTGCCAATGCGTAAGATAATGAATCTCGTCGAGGAATAAGTGTGTGCCGCCGTGGGTGTAGAAATAATCAGCCAAGTCGGTAATATGGTGAGTTTGAAACCACATATTGTCAAGCGACACATATAAAGCCTTGTCAGACGGTCCCAATTGTTCGCGGATATGTTGCAGCAGCAGCGTTGTTTTACCCACGCCACGGGCGCCTCGAATGCAAATTAAACGATTGTTCCAATTGATTTGGTCGTAAAGGTAGCGGTGGAGCGTTGTTGTCACTTCCGCCACACGCATCGTTGATTGGTGCTGAATGATGTTGAAGTCCTGTTCTGCAATCATTTGTACGCGTTTATTGCTCTTGTGAAATTTGTCGCAAAGGTACTACAATTATTCAGACAACACCAAAACAGCTTTTCTAAAAGTTGTTTTGCGGCTAAAAATAACTTTTGGAAAAGTTATTTTTGCGGCTAAAAGGGTGACCTTCCCTGCGATTGGTTGGCACTTTTGAGGATGCTTAACGGATATTCTTTACGGTGAATCTGAACTGGTTTACGTTCGTTTTTCGATTCTACTTTTGCGAGCAAGCCCGTTATGCGCAGATTGTTGCAGTCTGAAGAATCTGCTTGATTAGAATCATGTCTATTACTGTTTTTTCCTACTGGTTGGTACTGTTTTTGTGAAGATTACAGCACAAAGATAATCGAAAGACCAGTGAAGGTGAATGGGGTGCTCCGGAACACACGCTGCGGCGCTTCTTCCAGGACCTGACCCCAAAGTCGTACCGGGCCCGCTTTGCGGAATGGGCATCCTCCATCGTGCATGACAGTGCTTGGCAAGGTCGTCAAAGCGAAACGCCCCAGCCGCAATCAGTTGGCTCGTTCGTGCGGTAGCCCTGCCTTTCTAAAATTTGTTGAAAAATTATACCGTTGTTGAAATTGATTCTTTATACCACTCAAACAACCGTTCGACACCGTCTTCTATCTCCACCTTGTGAAACCAGCCGAGAGAATGTAGTTTGCTGACATCGATAAGTTTGCGCATTGTACCATCAGGTTTTGAAGAGTCGAAAAGCAAGTCGCCATCAAACCCGATGGTTTTCACAACAATTTCTGCAAGTTCTTTGATTGTGAGTTCTTTTCCGGTGCCAACATTGATGTGGCAGTTACGGATTTCTCCAAGGGATGGTATTGCACCGCCGCGTCCAGTACTGTGATTGCGATTCACTTCCCCGTCTGCTTTGTTTCCGTAATGAACACTTGAGTACTTTTCGACACCTATAATGTCTTTAAAGTCAACGTTCAGTAGAATGTGAACAGATGCGTCAGCCATGTCCTCGCTCCATAGGAATTCACGCAGCGGTTTGCCTGTTCCCCATAGAGTAACCTTGTCGGGCTCAATCCCGTAGGAAGCAAGTATTTTCAGTATTTCAGATTTATCACTTTCCCCATCAATCACATAACGCTTATTTTCATTGCCCTCTTTTATGTTTGCCCCAACGGGACGGATGGCGAGATCTCTGCGTACGTTTTTCCAATCTCCGTCTGCGAGCAGTTTGGACAAATAGACTTTTCGAACCATTGCAGGAAGTACATGACTGTTCTCCAAATGGAAATTATCGTTTGGTCCATAAAGGTTTGTCGGCATGACAGCGATATAGTTCGTGCCATATTGGAGGTTATAAGATTCACACATCTTAAGCCCGGCGATTTTTGCGATTGCATATTCTTCGTTGGTATATTCCAATGGAGATGTCAGAAGGCAATTTTCTTTCATCGGTTGTGGAGCGTTCTTGGGGTAAATGCATGTGGAACCGAGGAAGAGAAGTTTTTTGACGTTGTGCGAATATGATTCCGAAATGACATTACACTGAATCTTCATATTCATCATTATAAAGTCGGCACGATAAAGGCTGTTAGCCATAATGCCACCCACAAATGCGGCCGCAAGAATTACGGCGTCAGGCTGTTCTTCGTCAAAGAACTTTCTGACTGCAGATTGGTCTGTCAAGTCAAGTTCACTATGTGTTCGACCGACAAGATTAGTATATCCGCGAGACTTCAAGTTGTTCCATATAGCAGAGCCGACCAACCCTCGATGACCGGCGACATATATTTTGCTTTTATTGTTGAGCATAATCAATTATTTTACAATTCCTTTTTCAAGATATTCGGCGAGATTTGTTCTGACTTTTATAGCGGCGCTTTCAGCAGCCACCTTTGCCATATCGCTATC
This sequence comes from bacterium, assembly GCA_963643165.1. GTDB lineage: Bacteria > Bacteroidota > Bacteroidia > Bacteroidales > WCHB1-69 > F23-D06. The sequence goes on from CAVIJD010000014.1 coordinate 34,184, forward strand.
AACCATAAGTTTGATGAGATTCTCAAAAGATGTTTTGGATGGATTCCAACCCAGTTTTGCCTTGGCTTTGGTCGGGTCACCCCAAAGATTCACCACGTCAGTTGGCCGATAAAAATCTGGGGAAACGGCGAGGACGGTTTTGCCTAAAAGAGAATTGGGAACATTGCCTGTCACTGCCATGCAGATGCCTTTTTCGTTCAGTCCGTTGCCTTCAAACTTGAGTTCAATGCCCGCATACTTAAAAGCAAGATAAGCAAACTCACGAACTGAATGTTGTTCGCCAGTGGCGATGACAAAATCTTCTGGTTTGTTGTTTTGTAGCATAAGCCACATACATTCGACATAGTCTTTAGCATATCCCCAATCGCGTAAGGAGTCAAGATTGCCGAGATATACGCAATCTTGATAACCTTATGCAATGCGTGCTGCGGCAAGCGTAATCTTGCGGGTCACAAAAGTCTCGCCGCGCCGTTCGCTCTCGTGGTTAAATAGAATGCCAGAACAGCAAAACATATTATACGCCTCACGATACTCCTGAACAATCCAGAAACCATAAAGTTTTGCGACTGCGTATGGCGAGTATGGATGAAACGGTGTGTTCTCATTTTGAGGTATTTCTCGAACTTTCCCGTAAAGTTCGCTTGTTGACGCTTGGTACATGCGACAAGTTTTCTCGAGATGATTGATGCGAATTGCTTCGAGGATCCGTAACACTCCAGTGGCATCCACATTTGCGGTAAACTCGGGGGAGTCGAAACTGACTTGCACGTGGCTTTGTGCCGCAAGATTGTATATCTCATCGGGCTGTATTGTGCCTATAACTTTTACCAACGACAAAGAGTCTGTCATGTCGCCGAAATGAAGATGAAAATGAGGATGTCCCTCAAGATGAGCAATACGTTCGCGATAATCAACAGATGACCGTCGAATGATCCCGTGAACCTCGTATCCCTTGTCCAACAGGAACTCACTCAGGAAACTGCCGTCCTGCCCCGTAATTCCAGTAATCATTGCTATTCTTGCCATATTTGTGTCAATTGATTTTATCGGTAAAGTTAATCAAAGATGTCTATATACAAATACTCGTTGGGAAAGATCGCTAAACAATAGTCTTACATAGGTCCATTGCTGCTCCTATTGCGACATCCATATTGTAATACTCCCAATCGGCAAAGCGTCCTGTAAAATAGATGTTGGCCTGCGCGAGAGTGCCTTTTAATGAACGAATGAGTTGGCGCGTATGCATATCCTGAACAGGATAGGTATATGGACTATAATAGTGTGTTAGATACTTTGGGTGCAGCGGCATCTTTTCTAAATCGGCCTTTAAGTCCTCTATGCTTATTTTGTCTGTAAACTCTACCGTACCAGTCATTTTTCCCTGCTTATTGTTTGAAGGAGAAAAGTTTCCCGTACAGATGATTCTATGAGAATGATGTTCCTCACTCGGTTGGTAAATCCAGGTGTATGGGTTTGCGTCGATTTCACAGAATACGGCAGTCGTTCCGTGGGCATGAAGCAAAGATACCGGTTGTTTATAACACTCTATATCGTACCCTGCAAGCATAGGGACCAAATGCTTGATATTACCGCAAAAAACAACCACATCATACTCTTCACCATTTACATAGACTTTCTTGTCCTTGCAAAGAATATCATTAACAGGGGAGTTGTATTGAAGGTTCAATCCCTCTGCCAGTCGGTTGGCAAGAAATTGCGATCCGCCATTCTTTTCATAATAAAACGAAGCATGGACAAAACTCTTTTCCTCTATTTTGTTCGTGTTGTTATACCGCATCTCTTCCACAGTGGGCATAGGCAGTTTTCCTTCAAGCCAACTCAACGGAACTGTTCGCAGGTCACATTGCCAGACTTTCCTGTTATAGGGTCCGAAATAAAGATTATATAATGTCTCTCCAAATCGCAATTTGAGAAATTCCTCAAAATTATTGCCCATAGGTTGCCCCTGCTCCTCCATTCGCTGCAAGTCACGTTCAAAACAATCACGTATATGCTTGTTGAAGTAATACACGTGATTCTCAATAGGATAAGGTATGACGGATCCATCCTGCATAAATATGGCAGAGTTACGATTAGCCTTGATGAATTCAGAATCCCTGTCAAAATGGCTCCAAAACCATTCCAATACGTCCTGCCGTCTGGAATTAAAGACATGTCCTCCGCAGATATGGAAAAGAGACCCGTCCACCTGCATACAACGAATCAACCCTCCCGGGGTGGATTCTTTTTCATACACGACCACATGATTCCGACTATCTTCAGACAATATACGAGCCGTTGTAAGTCCTGACACTCCTGCTCCGATGACTGCAATACGTTTCATTTCCATTGTGACAATTTTACAGGATGAATAAATAACATATTGCTTGGATAACAAGAAATGAGTTTGTCATACGAGTTGTTGCAGTGAGGTAGAAAATCTTTATCTTTCTGTCTGGGCAGGATCAATGTATCATTCATTTTTATATCCGAGATGGTTTGCACCTTGGTGCCTGCCAAAACCATAGCCGTTGGAATCGCGAATTCAACAAACAGTCGTGCCGCGGCAAAGGCACCGCAATAATTGACAAAAAAGAGGCATTATGTCGGCGGGTATAACAATCATGTCGCTGTATCCGCCCAATAGAGGATAGGCAAAAGTTATCTTTTTGCGTAATTTAAGTTGAATGATACGACGAATACGCAATAAAAATTCCTTGATAGGCTCCCGCATAGTAGTATAAGGCCACTCGCATGGTGCGATGTAATTGTATCCGAGTGCTCTTAATTTTGTGGCGGCTTCCTCCTTTGTGGGAAGTATGTTTTTGATTTCTAATCCTCTGTTGAATAACGAGAATCGGACGCCATCTTTGGTGTGAAACCATCGAGGGGACATATTACTCATGTCTTTGATTTCATAATCAAAACATGCATCGGAGTGTATTCCTGTTTGCTCAAAGAAGTTATTCTCATTCAAGCAAGGATTTATGACCAAATCATCGGCCACTACTATGAAATGCAAGAATCCTTTCTGTTTCAGTTGTTCAAATGCTTGGGCTATATATCCTTGAAACTGATAAGAACTATCATAGACGGTGATTACGTTTTCTTTTTGTCCATCATAGAACGGCATGAGATGGTAGATGTTTGAAAAGCGTCCTGTGTAAATAGTCTCCAAACGTTCGATGTTCTTATCGTAACGGTGGTTGTAAACAATCAGTAAAGCGATTTTGTTCATTGTCATCGGTATATATAGTTATTTCGATTTTGCAAGCAGTCCTTGGGTGACATTGCGGCGGAAAAGGACGAGAATATCGCCCTTGGCGTGTTGTCCGCGCAACGCAAAATAGCACCACAACACAATAGTGCCGCACCATTTGATTCCTTCCATCAGCACGCGCCGGATATATGCTTTGCGTGCAGGTGTCGTGCGAAGGTGTTCGCTTAAGCCTATGCCATAGCCCAATCGTTGAATGTAATCTTTGGTGGTGCGCTGCGGAGGAATGCAGTGTTGTACACCGATATTTGGGAAGTATAGTATTGGAATGCCAGCAGCCTGAATGCGCAGAAAAATGTCCTTTTCTTCGCCGCCCAAAAGGTTGCCTTTGCTTCTGCCCAATGCGGTGTTAAACATTCCAACTTTTTCTATGGTTCGGCGCGAAATCCCCATGTTGGCACCGATTGGGTATTTTCCATCTGGAAAAATGCGTATGCTGTTTCCCCGATTTATGGCACTGACAAAGCCCATGGACCAGCGACTCAGCCATGCAGGGGTCTGGTCTTCAAAAAATGGAGTAATTGGTCCACCAAAAGCCCCCGCTGTCGGGTTGCGGCGGAGCGAATCGAGTAAACATACCACATAATTGGGTTTTACCATCGCATCATCGTCTAAAAATACAAACCAATCGCCCGTTGCCTCCTTTATGCCCCGATTTCGGGCGAAAGATAGACCCTGCTGTGTTTCAACGAAATAGCGGTAGTTCGTTGGACTGCAGTCGGCAACAAAGCGTTGACACTCTGCAGCCGTGTTGTCGGTGGAATTGTTGTTGACAAGGATTATCTCCCACTCGTTCGATTGCGCATTTGCGGCCAAATGGCATAGGCACTGGTAAATGTATTTATTGCGGTTATAGGTGCAGATGATGAAGGATAAAGTCATAGATGGTTGTATTATTTGGCTTGTGTATGGGTTGGTGCTTCCACGAAAGTTTATGCACCGTGCTGTTGGCTATAATATTGTGCCAGAGGCGTTCGGAATAGATATAATCGATGTAATATTGCATCAGATGAGCATTTACATTTGCCACATAGGGCATTTGCTCAAAAAGTGCTTTTGCCTCGGGATTGTGTGTGACAATTAGGTAGAAGAAAATATGAAAAAGGAAGTAGTTGCGCAGTTTGCTTTCATGTCGCCAATAGGCATACAGCAGGTCTAATTGACGTTGTAGTAGAGAATTACCTTTATGTGCAGCAATAAACCAACTGCTTGTTGCATGTGGCAGGTTCTGTAGAACGGAGGTTTGGTACATGAACAGAGATGTGCCAGATACATATTCGGGTAATGGTCCAGTGAGCATTACGGTTGCATCCATCCAAATGCCGCCATGTTGCACTAAGAGAGCGGTACGTAAAATGTCGGAAAAATGCGTGAATGGAATTTGTCTTTTTCGATAGCGGGTTATGATATGTTCGGGCAATGACACATAATCAAACAGTGTTTCTTCCGTGAGCAGATGGATAGTATAGTCAGGAGCGTAATGTTCGACCGAAGCGATGCATTTTTTCACAATGTCCGGTGCTTGCGTCATACCTTGCAGCCAACATATCCAAATAATTTTCGGTTGCGATTCTTGTTTTTCATTATGCAAGGGCTGCATAATGATGTCTTTGTAGCGTCGCCATAGATATTTTGCGGTGCGCTCCGATTGTATTTGCTCGATGGCAGCACGGTTTCGTGTGAACCAAATAGGGCAAAGTGCTTTCTTTAGTTCGCACAAACACATATAGAAGCCTTTGGCTCTGAGAATTTTGAGATATGTATTTAGTGTGCGCATAAGTCTAATATAATATTCGATACACTCGATCTGCACAATGAACTATGCGGGTTTGATAGTCTTTGGCAGACCAATTCTTGATAGGGGTCATATAGGAATCGGAGTAAATGGCACGTAACCATTCGTCTGTCTTGATAGGCATGTATATCTGCAGCCCGAGAAAGTCTCGGCGCTCAAAGTCTGTCATTGGCACATAACTGCGGTCACATGGGAAACCATCTGTGGCGTTGGCTTCTTTCCATTCTTTGGTTTCGTGCTTGCGTGCAATAATGCTATACAAATCGTTCCCATCCCGAAAATAATAGAAGATGTCCAAATGCAGTTTCTTGTAGATATATGTCTCTTCAAAAACTGTTTTTCTGTCTGCAAGGACACCTTGTTTGTATAGAACAAACCCTGCTTCCGCCATCTTCTGATGCAGGTTGTCAGGTGTAGTATCAGCTAATATACCTAAATCGATATCAGGGTCGTATGAGATAAAACCATGATCACGATAAGCACCCAATAGGGCTCCATACGTCAAAAATGCTTGCACACCTATGTCGGATAAGGCTTTGTCGGCAGTCTGCAACATTTGCAACCCGTTATGGCGCATACGTTGTGCTTGAATTCTGAACGTAATGCGGTTGATTAGTTCCACTAATTGCTTATAAACCCCTATCTTAAGGGCTATTTTAACTAAAAAGTCTCTCATAATATATCTTCTTTGCGACGATAACGTTGTCTTGGGTGGTGAGCGTGTGGGTACTTTTGGTCTAACATGCATTCCATCGTAGGCAATATTTTATTACGAATATGTTCTTTTCCAATATGAAGATATGTAGCCATTTCTTCAATAGTTCGCCAATCCGAACAGAAGTCAAGAATCATCTGCTGACGTTGCTCAAGAGACATGCGTTTCGGCATTGAGGTTGCAATATTAGCACCCGAGGTTGCAATATTAGCACCCGAGGTTGCAATATTAGCACTTGAGGTTGCAATATTAGTGTCTAAAGTTGCACTTGGCAGATGGTATATGGTTCCTTTGCCATGACCTTCTGGAATTAGAAGATGATTCTTGCACATCGTATGCAGCATAGCACTGACGTCTGCTTTGTGAATACCGAGAACGCTGCAGAGGTATTCGTTTGAAACTGCTTCATCGGTGGCAGCAGAAGCAAGTGCTAGTAGTTGATGACTGGGCAATTCTAAAATGCTCGCACCAAAGAGATTTACTAATTTCTCCTTTGTACTATCATCCAAAAGAGACTCCATTTTCATGGTCAGTACCACTTTGTTGGGGTGCGCTTGTTCTATAAGCATTGGTTTTGCCCATTTCAGGGATTCCCAACCGTGCATAATCTTATCAGAACCACTGCCTGCTTTTTCAGCAGAACCGAGGAATGCGAACATTGTCTGCAAGTAGCGGTTTCGGCATACACTTTCGCCTCCTTTATAGTATTGAGGCAAAGAAATTAGCAATGTGCCAGGATTGGAGAATACTATCTTTGTAGGATATTTATATACGTTCAACGAAGTGTTCTGTGAGTGATCAGCATGTATAAGTGCGTTAGTAAATGCTTCACGCACAGCTATATGTGCTGCTGTTTCATTGATGCGTGTATTGCCCTCTAATGCAAACGGTTTAGGTAGAAAACCTTGTAAGATTGGAAGCACTCTCCAATAGAATTGGAATAAGTTAGACTCCCAATTCCCATCGGGACAGATGCGATTTATCCAACGTCCAGCTTTGTTTTCTATCTCTTGATAGTCTGGGAAATAGTTAGGGCAAGCCTCAATGAGTGCGCTGTATGTCCCAAACATTAGTAATCCTGCCAAGGTTAAACCGCTTTGTCCAGTCTCACGATCAGTACGGAATACATTGATTCTTCTCAAGAACTCCTCTTCTGAGAGTCTGTTCCATACATGGTCTGGGTTGGACTGCTGGAATAGACGACGATATTGTTGAATGGTTGTTTTATCGAGGTCATCTATGGTGTAGTTTTTTAAGATACGTCCATCTGCAGACATGCCGGTGTTGGCATCTGCGAACATACTGCGGATTTCCTCTGGGGTACAATGATAATCGCCATCAATGTCTCTGCGATATGTACCCGTATAAGGGTCACGTCCACAATAGATAGGACGCAATGTGTGGTCAGCACGTGGTATGTAGAATACGAGAAAATACGCCTTCTGGTATTGCACAATATGTACATCTTTTTCTTGTAGTAGAGGCATATTAACTTTCTCCCGATTGTGCATCATATTGAAGAAATCCCGCTGATATTTCTCGGCGGTGGCTAAATCAAGACCATCTAACACACAATGGGTCGGCAGTTCTTTGACACCAAAGACAATAGTTCCGCCTTTCGTATTGGCAAACGAAGAATAAGTCTCCCAAAATGATAGAGGGAACCCACCCAATGCTGTTTTGTACTCCAACTCGTCGGACTCTTGGTCAATGACCAATGGGTCAACTATGGATAATAGGTCTTCGTATGTGACAGGTCGTTTCATTTCATGAGTTGTATTTGTTGAAGTCCCCATGCAAGTACTTTGTCTATATTCGGACACGAGATATTATGTTGATGGGCTAAATCGTGGATAATACGTAGTCCATAAGGGAAGTCTTCGGTGAAGTAGCGGCTTGTGAAATCCGGTATCCAGCCATTGGATACTTGTGTCATGGGAGATAGAATAGAAGATAGTGATTCTATACTGCGTAATTTAGTCGTCATAGAGGATGCATCTGTGACTTCATAATGCTCAAGAAGTGTGTCTATATGCTTGGTACTCACTTGTAACACATTAAGAAGAGCAAAGAACTCTTTATCCATTTCTATTTCAAGGGCAGAGGCGTCATCGGTCCAATCATGATAAAACAACGGACATTGTGCATAAGGCGTGCCGTCCCATTCATGCCACATCGTGTAGAGCCGTCCAGTATGGAGAATAGGATTACTATTGCTAAGAGTAACCTCATAGAAGGAATCTACTAATCTTGTCGGTGTTGCAAAGAGTTGAGAAATGTGATTGCAGAACTTCTCTGGATTGGATATGTTTTCCACTGCCATCAACAGTTGTTCTTTATATCCTAACAAATCGGCTTCCTTTCCATAATCAATAACTCGAGATATGTAGGGTACGCGTTGAAATGCAAAGAGTGGTGTCGTAGATGGAAGTAGTTGATGGCAAAAGATAAAGAACCCTGAATTACCTACGATTGCACCAACGATAGTGTTGGTTCGTAGATAAGGGCGTATTTGTAGAAGAGTTTTCTCTATCAAATAAGCAGGCAAACAGAGCAGTACTATATCAGCCTGAGGAACGACATCTTTTGGCTCTTGACTAATTGTTTTGATATGTCCTTTTAAAATAGTTTGATTTGGCGTATGTACGTGAATGTCATGTTCCCATTTCTCGGGATGTCCTGTTAAAAGGGATATCTCGAGATTGTGGAGCGAGGATAACACTCCAATGCAGGTGTGTCCCAATCCACCACCTCCACAAATACATATTTTATCTATTTTACACATCTTAGAAAGTTCGTAATGCTTCTATCAACTTATCATTATCTTTAGTATCACGGACAGCAAGTCGTATATAATTGCCGTGGCATTTCTGTGTGCAGTCTTTGATAAGGATATTGTATTGTTTGAATAGTGTGACTGCTAACTCTCGTGGTGTGTGGGGCGGCAATACCTCGCACAAGACATAGTTGGCTTCGGAAGGTAGTACTCGCAAATAGGATATTGTCTGTAGTTGCTTTACAAAACGATTGCGCTCGGCGCGGAATTGATCCATCGCCTTTTGATACACAGTCTCATATTTACCGAGTATCTGCATAAAGAACTCAGCAAAAGAGTTGATATTCCAAATGGGTGTAGCATGACGAATATTCTTCATTATTGAGGTATTCGATGTCGCTAATACACCTAACCGAATTCCTGGTACTCCATAAGATTTGGATATACTCTTTACAACAATGAGATGGTCATATTGTTCAAGCAGTGTGTTATTGAGCAGAGTAGGATGCTCTGTTGAGAAGTCAATAAAACTCTCGTCAATAATAATAATAACATCTCGCTCTTGGCACCATTGTATCAATCGCAGACAGTCGTTATATGGAATGTAATTCCCTGTCGGATTATCTGGATTGATGAGTACTAATGACCAGATATCTTTGTCCGAAAAGTATGTCATCAAGTCGTCTGCAGTATAGTTGAAAGTCGGTGCTTGTGCTTGATAAACTACCACTTGCTCTGGCATGAGACGATTAGGATATTCCTCAAAGGTCGGGCGGATAATACCCACTTTACCCAATACTTGTTCGGAGAGTGCTTTGATGAGTTCTGCAGCACCATTACCTACCATGACATAGTCCTGCTTGATGTGGAAATCTTTTGCGGCAAGCAGGTTGTTGACTCTTTGACCTGATGGGTATTCCGTTAGTAAACGAGTAAAATTAGCCGATATTTCGTCTTTCAATCGTTGATTAGGAAAGTATGGATTGACAAGATAGCAGAAATCTATCATGTGAGGATAGCGCCAATAACCTCCATATCGAGAACAGAGTAAGTCATAAGGTTCATCTGCAAATATTGATTCTGCGATATCAAGATCCTGTATATCGTCTATCTCGTACCATTGTTCTCCCTCCAATGGCAATGCACGCATACCCGAGTTATCCACCATATTGATGACCCGCAGCACTTGTTCGTAGTATTCGTTTCGTCCGAGTGCAGTACAATACGCTTCCAAAAAAGGTACATACATATTGGTGGAGAACTGCTTGGAGAACTTATATACATTAACCGTCTTGTAGTAGAGAGGTATCTCCTCGTATTTGAATTGAGAGTTGGGAATAAAGCGCAAGATGCGATTTTCACTATCAATAGTAACAACTGTGCCATCCATCCAACTCTCGAACTTATCCACGAGAGCAAGGTCAGGGTATGGGTTGTGGACAATCTTGTCAATGACAGCATCTTCCATGATGATATCCGACTCGAACAAGAGAGTGTCCTCTGCTTGCAGATAGTCTTTCGCCATATAGAGCGAGTAGATGTTATTCGTCTTGTCATAGATGGTATTCTCCACAAGCTCTATTGGTGTGTTGATATGAATAGTCTGCAAATAATCACGCAATTCATGTGCCTTATAGCCGACGACCATCACAATACGAGATATGTGCTGTTGGTCTAATTGACGCAGTAGACGAGCAATGAGAGTCTCATGTCCCACTTCTACCATACATTTTGTATTGCCTTTGGTGAGTTCGCCTAAGCGTTTCCCCATTCCTGCGGCTAAGATAATGGCTTGCATATCTAATTTGTTTATGTATTATGCTACTTGCTGTAGCGGGTTATTCTTTGTTGTTTTTTAGTGTCTTGTTTTATATCTTATTCAATTTGCTACGCAGTGTGTGACGAATTTATTCTTTTGGGTTCTGCGGTTTTATCACTTCCCAATGTCCGCCTTTGTCTGGTCCGATGCGGCGGAGACGACCTTGTGCTTTGAGTCTGGCGATGCTACGTTCAATCGTACGCTTTGTAACCTCCTTAATCTTTTGAGAGATATCGTTCACTGATGCTGTTGGATTGTTCTCTAATAACTCTATGACCTTCTTAGATATAGGGTCTATTTTCTCCGACATTTTCTCCGACATACCGTCCTTGCCATTGAGAAAGGCAACTACCTCTTTCTCAATGTCCACTTCAGGTGTCAGTTCTCGTTTCAGTTCTATGCGTTCGGTTTCTTGCATTTTGGGCCTTAATCTTGAATCATTCTTGTTTTGTTCTGTCTTCTAGTTGTTTGCGTTCGCGTACCATTTCATCTTGCAGGGTCTGTACGGACGGAAGTTCTAATATGTACTTGGAGGCGAAAATCTGTTTATGTTCGGCAAGAACGGAGTATTTGACTACTGCCTCGTTCTTTTCTGAACAGAGTATCAAACCCAATGTTGGATTGTCATCTGTATGTTTATAAAGATCATCAAACATACGGAGTTAGTGTTGATAGTTTATCGATGGCTTCTGAACGCACTGAATCTTTGTCTGCACTATTGAGCAAGCGTTCATAGTATAGTACAGAGATCTGTCTATCCAACTGCCGAGAAGACCAAGCCTGTTCCGCTGCTTCGTTCATGTACCATTGGCGTG
>CAVIJD010000015.1:0-43796 GCA_963643165.1 bacterium
CTCGTGCACCGTCTTGCCGTCGGCGACGTTCAGTGTAGAGGGTGCAATCTTTGCCACCCATGTGATGCCCGCCACGTCGTCCACAAACCGCTGCTTCACCTTGGCGTTCACCTCCAAGTTGCGGTAGAAGGCCGTCTTGGGGACGGGCTTGCCTACGAGTGTACTGTTTGGAAATACTATCATATCAACAAATTCTTCAGTTCTCCTCATAGTAGTACGAGTAGTCGATGCCTTTCATAAACACCTCCCGGTCGTCCACCTTGTCTGTCAGCGCTTCTTGCAGTAGCTGCTTGATGCTGTTGCTGTCGGCTACGCTATGTTCCATGGCTTCAAGGTATTCGCGCTTGTTTATCTGACTCCAGTCTATGCACTTCCCAAGACGCTTTTTCAGTATCATATCAAGCCATATCCGCATGGCGCGTCCGTTGCCCTCGCGGAAGGGGTGTGCCACATTCATCTCCACATATTTTTCCACAATCTGGCAAAAGGTCTCTTCGGGCATATTTTCTATATACGAAAGCGACTGCTCCAGAAACTCTGCCGGAGCAAACGTAAATCCACCTTTCGAGATGTTCACCGTGCGGAGGCGGCCGGCAAAATCGTAAAGTCCACCAAACAGATAGGCATGGATTTGGCGCAAGCCATTGGTCGTGCCCACCTCGATGTCCTCCATAAGGCTGCTCCCGAACAGCGCATACGCTTTCGATTTGCTTTTCCCGTCGATGGTCTCGTCGCTGTTGGTGAACCACTCAACAAAACGTGCCGACTTGGAGCTTGGCAGGTTCTTTGCCAGTTCCACAACTCCGTCGGCATCAAATACATCGGTTAGGCGCATCTTGCCGTCCGGCGCCCGCAACCTCAACTGGTTAGTGGCGCTAACCAGTTGGCTACCCTCTTTCTTTAGCTTGTTCTTCAGGTATTTCCAATAGTTGCGGTTCTTCGTGTAGTCGTCTTGGGCATTTAGCGCTCCCAGTACGTCCGTTGCGGCGAACCACCACTTGGCATTAGCCTCGTCCCACAAGGCACGCACCTCGTGATCGTTGAAAAAACGGATGGATATCTTGTTCATAGCTCTCTTGGGTTAAAATTCCCGATTCTTATTTGGCAGGCTCCAAAAAAATCGTTATTTCTTTGTATTTTACTTCTATTTATCAGTTCCATGCGTAACGCCGCAATCTCATGCACCGCCTTGCCGTCCGCCACATTCAGCGTCGAGGGCGCAACCTTTGCCACCCATGTGATGCCCGTCACATCATCTACAAACCGCTGCTTCACCCTGGCGTTAACCTCCAAGTTGCAGTAGAAGGCCGTCTTGGGGACGGATTTGCCCACCAATGTAGATTGAGGAAAAATTATCATGGCTCTTCAAATCATTCTTCCTCGTAGAGGAGTTTTTTCAGTTCTTCTTGCGTTGGCAAGTAAGTCATATACTTTGCCGCATAAATCTGCGACTGTCCTTCTGGCAAGGTATAACGCACTACTGCGTCATTTTTCTCTGCACAAAGAACAATACCTATTGGAGGATTATCACCCGGGTTCATCAACTCACGTGTAAAATAGTTTACATACATCTGCATTTGTCCCAAGTCTTGATGGGTCAGTTCATCTATTTTCAAGTCGATCAACACATAGCAACGTGCAAGGATGTTGTAGAACACCAAGTCTATGTAGAAATGCTTACCGTCCAACGTTATACGCTTCTGTCTTGCGACAAAAGAATATCCTCGTCCTAGCTCAAGCAGAAAATGTTGCAACTTACTGATGAGCATCTGTTCCAAATCTCCTTCCAGGAAATGCTCGCCTTGTTTAATGCCGAGAAATTCCAGTATAAACGGGTCGTGAATGATTTCACGTGGTTGCAAAGTTTGTGGCACAGATTTGTTTATTTCAGCTCTGACAGTTTCCTTGTCCCTGCTGGCAAGCATGCGTTCGTAATACATGGAGTTTATCTGGCGTTGCAATTGTCTTACACTCCAGTTAGCCGCGACACACTCGGTTATATAGTAATTACGTTTCGTCTCATCAGAAATACGCATAAGCTGTCGATAATGTGACCAACTCAATTTGTCACACAGTGTGTGACGTTTTTGGAAAGTTGTATAAAACTGCCTCATCATTCTTAAGTTGGTGGCATTAAATCCGTTTCCATATTCGGCAGTCAGGCGCCTGGCCAAATTAGGGATAATGCTTTTCCCATATTCCGCACGTTGGCTGCCTTGTTGCTCATATTCCACTATATATTTTCCCACCTGCCAATAGGCTTGTACCATAGCGACGTTGACAGTAAGTGCAATATGTTTGCGTACCTCGTCAAGAACACATTTTATCTGCAGGAATAGTTGATCGCTATCTGTTGTCTTTATTTCGTCCATATTTTTATACCTTATTTCTGATTACCAAAAACGTAATAAGTTCGAAATCGTCCAGTCCCTTAATCTCTCCACGCAAAGCTGTAGTCTCGCCCACGGAGAAGAGGCTGTCGATGTCGCTCTCTTCCTTAAGGCTTACGATGCTGCCTACGGCCTGCTGCAGCAAGCCGCTGTAATGCTCCATGTGACGGCCGTCGGCAGTGGCCTTGTTGAGAGCGGCACAGAGCGCAGGGTCGTGCTCCTTCTTGTCCCGGCAGGCGTGGCGCATGATGTCGAGCAGATGTTTGGGGTGTAGGTGGTCGCAGATGACTTCGCCCTCATCGGTGAGATACACCATATAGAAGGGGTGCAGCAGGTTCTTGCGGTCGATGTTTACTGCATTGTTGCGGTTGCGCAGAATGAACATAACGCCTGGTTTTGCGATATTGTCACTCTCCACCACGGCACTCATGCCGAACGGGGCGTGCTCGATGTCGGGATGCTCCTTGAGGTAGGCAAGCAAGTCGAGGCGGAACTCGTTGAGTCCGAGGTCCATGATGTTGATGCCCGTGTCCATGTCCTCGATATCTACCACTTCCTGCTGAAGCCGCTTGAGCTGGTTGCGGCGATATTCGAGGTCACCCTTCTCGTTGGCCGAAAGTAGGTTGTCGTCGCCCGTGGAAGTGAGCACAGTGGCTTTCATACGACTCTCCACACGCCCCTTGAGCTTTATGTAGTCGTCGAGTTCGATGTCGGGCCAGTAGTTGACCAGTTGTATGACCTTGTTCTGCGAACCGATACGGTCGATACGTCCGAAGCGCTGGATGATGCGCACGGGGTTCCAATGGATGTCGTAGTTGATGACGTAGTCGCAGTCCTGCAGGTTTTGTCCTTCAGAGATGCAGTCGGTGGCTATGAGCACGTCGATGTCTTCCGTTGCTTTGGGATAGAGCGCAGCACGGTCTTTTGAACGGGGCGAGAAGAACGTGAGGATGTTGTTGAAGCTCAACGGGAACTTCTTGATGGTACACTTGCCCTCGGTGGAGCCGGTGATAAGTGCCACGTTCAGTCCGCAGTCGGCCTTAATCTTATCAGCCAATTCATTATACAGGTAGTCGGCGGTGTCGGCAAAGGCGGTGAAGATAAGCACCTTCTTGTTGTCGCCGTTGATGGGATGCTCAAATTTTGCTTTCAAGTCGGAGATGAGCATCTGCAGTTTACTGTCATGGTGCGGCGTGATGTCATCGAGCATGACGAGCAACAGGTCGAGTTTGTCGAAGTCAGCCTTCAGGTCACGCTTCCAACTTGTGGTGTCCATGTCGGACAGGCGGATTTTAGAGTTCTTGGAGATGAGGGAAACATCATAATCCAAGCCTGCCAAATCATCTTCGTTGTCGGCAAAGTCAGCGACATCGACCACGTCGTTGTCATGGCTCTTTTCAAAATCCTCAATAAGTTCAAGCGTTGAAGTAATATGTTCAGTTATACGTTTCAGCGTCAGGCGGAACGAGTTGACACTACTCTCCAAGCGTTTGAGCAGGTTGGTGGCCATGAGTTTGCGCAGGCCTTTCTCGCGTCCGTCGATGGAAATGCCGGAGCCCTCATAGTTAATATCATAGATGTCTTTCACACTCTCAAACAGATAAATCGACGGGGTGTAAAGAGACAGATTGAGCGTGTTGAGCGTACCGGCAATATCCTTGAAGTTTATGGCGCTGTCGAGGTCGGTCAACTTGGGTTGACGGCTAATCGGGGCAAGCCTCGTAGGGAACTCGCCAATATCCTTTGTGTCGTAATACTTGGTGATGTGACTGCGGCTGCGTGCTATGGTGACGGCATCAAGCAGTTGGAAGAAGTCGAAACTGAGGTCGTTGAGCAATCGCTCTGTGGTGCGTTCTTCGGGGTCGAGCTTCGCCCATTTGTTATAGACAGTCTGGGCAAAGCGGAAGATGTCGTCGATGTTCTTGTCGAGTTCCAGTGCCTCGTTGATGTATTCCGCTCTGCCTTCATAGGCCAACTGCAGTTGGTTTTTGAGGTCGTTGAAGCGGTTGTTCACCGGCGTGGCACTGAGCATCAGCACTTTTGTCTTCACTCCCTGGCGGATAACGCGGTTCATCAGTCGCTCGTAACGGTTCTCCTTGCGTTTCTCGTCGCCGTCCATTAAGTCGTCGGCATCATTCTCGTCGATGTTGCCGCCATTGCGGAAGTTGTGGCTCTCGTCGATGACGATGAGGTCGTAGTTGCCCCAGTTGATGTGTTCGAGGTCAAGACCGTTACTCTGTCCGCGGTCACGGCTGAGGTCGGAGTGGAACAGGATGTCGTAGCGCAGGCGGTCGGCAGCCACAGGGTTGTTCTTGTAGTTGGCACGGAACGTCTGCCAGTTGTCGTTAAGTTTCTTCGGGCAGAGCACGAGCACGCTCTTGTTGCGGTTCTCGTAATACTTGATAACGGCAAGCGCCGTGAAGGTTTTGCCAAGCCCCACACTGTCGGCAAGGATGCAACCGTTGTATTTCTCCAACTTATTGATAATGGCAAGAGCAGCATCGCGTTGGAAGTTGTAGAGTTTGCTCCAGATGACGCTCTGCTTGAAGCCGGTGCGCTCGTTGGGCAGCACATCTTCGGAAATGTCCTCCAAGAACTCATGGAAGATGTTGTAGAGCGCGATAAAGTAGATGTATTCCGGTGCATTCTCCTGGTACACCGTTTCGATATATTCGAGCACACGCTGGGTGACATCGGAGAATTTTTCGTCGTTGTCCCATTGCTTGTTAAATGTTTCCAAGTAGGCTTCGGCTGTAGGGGAAGGTTGTACGTTTATCATCTGATAGACGCTGTCGCCACGTTCGCAACCAAGTTCGGTAGTGGTGAAATCATTGAACGGCTGATAGACGTGTTCTGTCTCATCTTTCAAATGCAGGAAGCCTCCCATGCTCTCATGGGAAGAATTGCTCTTGAACTGAACTTTCTTCTTAATCCACTCAGCACATTCTTTGGCAATAGCCTTCTGAGAGAGTTGATTGCGCAGGCGAATTTCAAAATCAGTACCATAAAGGCTACGTTCGCGATTGAGCTTCGGGATAAAGAACTCGCGTTTTTCTTTCTTGTTCTTGTCTTTGACGAAAGTGGGTGACGTAAAAATAAAACGGAGTTCCTCCACCTGCTCCAGCTCTTTCTTCAGTGCTTCGAAAGCATAGATGGAGAATGACGCAGCAGCAATGGATATACGACTATGGGAAGACAACCTTTCTTTCAGGTCATCTACCACACGTTCGTTGATGTTATTTATCAGTTTCGGTAACTCCATATAAAGTGGTAAATTTCAAATAACGAGTGAATAATTTGATTGTTAATGACAACTTACATCAATCAGCGTACAACTGGCAGGCGGCAAAGATACGCCTATTTCCCGAGAGTTGAGAATTGATGTATGTTTTTTTCACGGCATTCCAAATTTCACAAACGAAATCCAAAAGTGCCATTGTGTTGGACTTCTGGCGGGTGTTGTGATGACCGATGGGATGAAGAAAGGTCAGGAAAAGATAGCGTTTTTAGGATTCGAGTACAGCTCCGTCTCACAACCCAACGCTTTTGCGTTGAATTGATGAAACCTTACTGCAGCCGTTGGGCGGCAATGCGGTAGAACAGGGCCGTGCCGACAGGAACAAGCCGGTCGGGGAAGTCGAAGTCTTGATGGTGGAGCGGCGGCTGCGTCTCTCCCGAGCCGAGCCCGAACAGCGCGCCGGGGTGGTGCTGCGTCAGCAGCCCGAAGTCCTCGCCCCACGAAAACGGAACTTCTTTCTCGATATAGGGCAGGTTGCAGGCGAGTGCCGCGTTGCGTATGCTCTGCACTGCGTCGGTGTGATTCTCGGCGGCGGCAAAGTGCTCTTTCCAAACGATGTTCCCTGAAAGCCCTTGGTTTTGAGCCAGCGCCGCTTTTACGGTGTCGGCAATGGCTTGCTTTGCTTGCTGCAGGTGGCGGTCGGTGCGGGTGCGTATGGTGAAGCGCAACACGCCGTGCCCGGCAGTCACGCCGTATGCGGGCTCGCCAATGCGGAACTCGACGAGGGTGATGACGAGGTAATCCTCTTTGCGGATGTCGGTGCGGCAGTGCGCGAGCAGCTGGTCGGCAATGGCTTTGGCGGCGTTGTAGGGGCAACACGCCAACTGCGGTTCTGCCGCGTGCGAGGTGTGCCCGTGCAACTCGATGTCGCAACTGATGACCGAACAGGTGAAACTGCCCTCTCGGCAAGTCACCGTGCCCGTGGCCAAGCCGGGAATGTTGTGCAGGGCATATACGGCCGCTGGCGCAAAACGGTCTAAGATGCCGGATGCAATCAACTGCGCCGCACCCGCGCCGGTCTCTTCGGCAGACTGGAAGAACAGCAGGATGCGTCCCTTGGGCAGCGGTTGCCGCCATAGTTGCTCGGCAAGCCCTAACAGAATGGCCGTGTGCCCGTCGTGCCCGCATTTGTGCGACACGCCGGGTGTGAGGGAGGCATACGGCACGGCGATGGTTTCCGCTACCCTGACGGCATCAAAGTCGCCACGGAAGAGCAAGGTTTCACCCTCTTTCCCGAAGTCATAAACGGCTATGATGTTGTTGCTGTCGCTGAAGGTGTGTATGGCTGTTGGATGAAGACGCTCTAAGGTATTGAGGATGAAGGCTTTGGTTTTGTGTTCTTCTCCCGATGGCTCTGCCAGTTGGTGCAGGCGGTGACGGATTTCGGTCAGGTTTTCCATAGTTGTGTCAGTGATGATACGGTTCACCATGCAGGATGGAGAACGCTCTGTACAGCTGCTCTGTAAACACGAGGCGTGCCATGATGTGCGGGAATGTGAGTTTTGAAAGGGCTATTTTGCCGTTGCCGCGCGCATACACGGCCTCGGAAAAGCCGTAGGCGCCGCCAATGACAAAGACAACGCTCCGCGTGCCGTTGACGCTTTGCTGCTGTATGAACCGTGCGAATTTTTCAGATGTGTACTCTTGCCCGTTCTCATCGAGCAGAACGACAAAGTCGCCGGGCACAATCTTCTTGAGGATGAGTTCGCCCTCTCTTTTTTTCTGCTCTTCGCGAGACAAGGACTGCGTGTTTTTAAGGTAAGGGATGGCTACGGTCTCAAAAGGCGTGTAGAATTTCACTTTTTGAGTGTAGTGCTGAATGGCTTCATTGAAGATGTCGCCGTCTGGCTTGCCGATCCAAATCAGCCTGATTTTCATATTTTGGACGGGTCGATCGGGAAGATGAGCCCAGTTTGCTCCGCGTCGTGCAGGAGACACTGGTCGCAAATGGTGAGTTCCCCGTCAAGGCGGCGTTGCACCATGTCGCTGAGTTTCTCTTTGAGCGACTGTATTTCAACGTGTTGGCATATCTCATTGGCAAAGGCGAACATCAGGAGGCGTCTTGCATTTTGGTTGCTTATGCCTCTGGAGCGCAGATAGAACAGCGCCTCTTCGTCAAGTTGCCCTACGGTGGCGCCGTGGCTGCACTGTACGTCATCGGCATAGATCTCGAGAAACGGCTTGGTGTTGATTTCGGCTTTCTCGGTGAGCAGGATGTTGCGGTTGGTCTGGTAGGCAACGGTCCGCTGGGCATGCGGCTTCACGATGACGTGCCCGGCAAAGCAAGCCTCGGCTTTGTCGTCCATGATGCCTTTGTAAAGCTGATGGCTCTTGCAGTCGGTGGCGTTGTGGCTCACCGTTATGCAGTTGCTGCACTGCTGCCGCTTGTCAACGAGGTACAGACCGTACAGGTCGGCTTCCGCAAAGGGCTCGTTGAGGTTTACATGTATGTTATTGTAAATGTATCCCGCATTGAAGGTGATGGCGTTGGAACGGAAGAGCGACCCGTTTTGCTGGTTCACGTAAAGATGGTTGAACAGGATAGAGTCCGCCTCTTTGTTCTCGGTTTTGTAGTAATGGAGGCGGGCGTTTTCGTCCAAGTCGATCTCAGTTACGATGTTGATGAAGGTTTCTATATATTTGATGGAGTCATCACATTGAATGACAGAGAGTTCGGCATTTTTGCCCACATGGATGACGTTATGGTTCTGTACCAGCAGGTTGTCTTGCGAGTTGATCAGGGAGACGATCTGAAAGGGCAGTTCGGCTTTCACGTTGTCGGGCACATAGATGAAGATGCCGTCGGTGAAGGTGGTTTCGTTGGTGCGTGTCAGGTCGTTCTGCTCTTGTTCTCCGAGCCGGAACAGGTAAGGCTTTACCATTTCGGGGCAGCTTTGGAGGGCAGCTTTCAGGCTGCCGGCGGTCACGCCGTCTGGATAAACGACAAGGCTTTCCCCCTCGTGGACGTACCAGCCGTTGAGCAACGGCAACATTCGGGTCTCCATGTTCTTGACCTGGCAACGGAAATAATCCTTTACTGGCCTGTATGGGTCAGGTTGTGCTTGAAGCCGGTATTGCTCCAGTTGTCCCGCTTGTTCTGCAAAAGACTTCATCTATGAGAGTTTTCCTTGTTTGTATTCCTCTTTAATCCAGTCGTAGCCCCGTTTTTCCAGTTCGAGGGCCAGTTCTTTGGGCCCTGACTTGACCAGTTTCCCGTCGAACAGGATGTGTACCACATCGGGCACGATATAGTCGAGGAGGCGTTGGTAGTGGGTGATGACAATGGTGGCGTTGTCTTTGGTCTTGAGTTGGTTGACGCCGTTGGCCACCACGCGGAGTGCATCGATGTCGAGGCCGGAGTCCGTCTCATCGAGGATGGAGAGCATAGGTTCCAGCATAGCCATCTGGAAAATCTCGTTCCTTTTTTTCTCGCCGCCGGAGAAGCCTTCGTTAACGGAGCGGTTGCTCAGTTTTTCTGTGAGTTCCACCACTTTCTGTTTTTCATTCATCAGGCGGAGGAACTGGGCGCCGTTGAGCGGGTCGAGCCCCCGGTAGCGGCGGATCTCGTTGACGGCGGTGCGCATGAAGTTGGCGATGCTCACGCCGGGAATTTCAACGGGGTACTGGAAGCCGATGAAGATGCCCTCGCGGGCGCGGTCTTCGACGGAGAGTTCCAGCAGATTTTTGCCATTGAAGAAGATGGAGCCTTCGGTGACGTCATAGCCTTCTTTTCCGGCAATGACGGACGCCAAGGTGCTTTTCCCGGTTCCGTTTGGTCCCATGATGGCATGCACTTCCCCTGGTTTGACCTCCAGGTTCACGCCTTTCAAGATCTCTTTTCCTTTAATGGAGACGTGTAGGTTTTCGATTTTCAACATAAGAATAGGCTATTCATTATTGGGGCGCAAAGATACAAAAAAGAAATTTTTGAGTACCTCATTCATCTCGGCCATCTTTTCGTCGAGCATTTCATTGTCGCGGGCCTCCATGAGCAGGCGCAGGTAGGGCTCGGTGTTGGACGGGCGTATGCTGAACCACCAGTCTTTGAATTCGATGCGGTATCCGTCGAAGTCCATCAGGGCCGTGGGGGTCTCTTTGGCACAGAAGTGGCTTTTGACGGCCTCCATCGCGCCGCTCTTGTCTTGTATGGTGAAGTTGATTTCGCCCGAGTTGGCATATTTCCTGATTCTGCCGATGAGTTGCGACACGGATATGCCCTCTTTTTTCATCCGGCTGAAGATGTGCAGCAGCACTTGCGAGGCTACCATCGCGGAGTCGGAATAGAAGAAGTCGCGGAAATAGTAATGTCCGGCAAACTCGCCGCCGAAAGCGCCGTCAATCTCCCGGAATTTCGTGGCGGCGTACGCACGTCCCACGCGCCACGTTACCACCTCGCGCCCCATGGCTTCAATGTATTCTGTCACCGACTTTGAGGTGCGGATGTCTTGTATGACTTTCCCCGCGCAGTTCTGTTCTTCTATGAAATAGTGCCCTAACACCGCAATCATCAGGTCGGGCGAGATGAAGTCGCCGTGCTCATCAACGAACATCACGCGGTCGGCGTCACCGTCAAAGATGACACCGATGTCGGCGCCGCTTTCGCGCACTTTGGCTTGCAGCGACTTTATGTTTTCCGGCTCGAGCGGGTTGGCCTCATGGTTGGGGAATGTCCCGTCAGGGGTGTCAAAAAGATAGTCCGGTCCCTGTCCGTAAATGTCTTTCACCAATATGGAGGCCATGCCGTTGCTGCAGTCCATCACGATGCGCAGGTTCGACAGGTCATCATGGTAACGCGACAGGAACTGCAGGTATTCGGCTTTCACATCGTAAGCGATGATTTTCCCTTTGCGGGCTGCCGGCACGACGCTGTCTTCCCGAATGCGCCGCTCCAGTTCGCCGAGTCCCGAGTCGAGCCCGACCGGCTGGGCGTCGGTGGTGGAGACCTTCATCCCGTTGTATTCCTTGGGGTTGTGCGATGCCGTTATCATCACGGAGGCGTCAAAATGGTGCTTTGCCGTAAAAAAATAAACCATCGGGGTGGTGGTCATGCCCATGTCATAAACGTCAGCCCCCGCATCGGTGACGCCTTTTGAGAGAGCCTCGAACATGGCAGGCGTGGAAATCCGCATGTCTCTGCCAACCAGTACTTTTGTGGTGTTCAGCAGCGACGGCAGAAAGAAGCCGAAACGGTAAACCGTGTCCAAATCGAAATCTTTCCCGAATACTCCTCTGAAATCGTAAGCTTTGAATGCACTCATGGTGATAATGTTAATGGTTTGAAGTGTTTGATGTTGGTGCGCTTTCGGACTGATGGCCTTGAACCATGTTCTCCCACCGCAGGAAAGCGTATGTCTTGATGTCGTAAAGAAGATTGTAGAAGGTGCGCGCCCAGTAGTTGCGGGTTCCGAACCCGCTCGGGGTCTTGAGGAATTTCTCACATAGGACAACCTCGCCGCTTGCGGTCACGCTCAATACCACCCAAATGGAAGCCATCTTGGTGACGGAGTCGAATGACTCAACGATGAAGGTGAGGGCGTATCGGATTTCATGCTGATAAACAAATTTTTTCATGTATTCCGCAATCATTTCTTCCGAGAGGATGTCTTTAAGGTCGATGTGGTTGGTCAACAACTGCCCGACTTTCACCCCTTTGTTGGCTTTGGTCACTAACGACAGGTCGTATTGCATGACGGGTTTGCGGAAACTCATCCGGATGTCGTATTTTTTCTGGTCGTTGAGGATGAGCATGTTCCAGTCGTGAAGATAATGCTGTATGATTTCCTGCGGAAAGTCAAACCCCTGCTTGGTGAACTTGGCTTTCGCGAAGTTGATGCCAGTCCATAATACTTCCCTGTTGTTCAGGAAGTCAACGAAAAGGATTTCATTCATAAACATTATGGCGGCGTGATTTTTTTCAAGGTGGCAAAAGTACAAAAAAATACTATTTTTGCCGCCGTTTTGAAAGGGGTGCCGAAAGGCTGAGAACAGACCCGTTGAACCTGATGCGGATAATGCCGCCGTAGGGAGAAAACAGACGCTATTTTCATAGTTCCTCTTTCAGTATTTATAATTATCAATGTTAAATTAAAAAAACTGAAAGGTATGTTTAATCGTTACAAATTTCAGCATTGGTCCCAAAAGGGCCGGAACGGCTTCGGAAAGATAGCCGGTTTGTCAATTGTTCTTGGTGTCAGTTTGTTCACCGCCTCGGCGCAGGTGGACACAGTGCAACATGGCAAGTTACAAGATGTCTATATCCAATACACACCGCCTACGATGCGCACGTCTGCCAACGTCACAACGATTTCGCTGCCGCAGATCAAGAAACTGCAGGGCAACGGAAGCGTGAACAATCTGTTGGAATGGATGCCTTCGATGGTGACCACTTCAGATGCCGGCACAGGCATCGGTTACACTTATATGCGTGTCAGAGGCATAGACCAAACCCGTATCAACGTGACGCTGAACGGTGTCACCGTGAATGATGCGGAGTCGCAAGGTTCATGGCTGGTCAACCTGCCGGACCTTGGCTCGTATGTGGAAGATGTGCAAGTACAAAGCGGCGCCAACACTTCGCCGGGCTCTATATCCTACGGCGCACGCATTGATTTCCGCACCCGTGACATCCCCGAGCGGGCATTCGCCGAAGCCGGCGTGTCATACGGCTCGTTCAACACGCTGCATACCAACATCAACGCCGGCACCGGCCTCATCGGGAAACGCTTTTCGGCTATGGCTTCTTTCTCCGACATCCGGAGCGACGGTTTCATAGACCGCGCCGACGCCCGGCTCAACGCTACGTTTGCGACCGCCCAGTACCGTCTGCTTGACTTTAAACGGCACCGCGACTATGGTACGCTGAAGTTCAACATCTTGCACGGCACCGAACATACAGGCCTCGCCTGGAATGCCGTGCCCGCCGACTCCCTCGCCACAAACCGGACCTATAACTCCTGCGGCGAGTATTATACGGCCGACGGTGAACGCCGCTATTATGCCGACGAGAAAGACAATTATCGCCAAACCCACTACCAACTCAACTATGTGAAGAACTGGAACGAACCTAACCGCACGGTACACCATAGCCTTAACGTGGCAGCACACCTCACCCGCGGCATCGGTTACTACCAGCAGTACAAAGATGACAAGAAACCCTCAAAGTATGGACTGCAGGCCCTGTTTCCCGACTCTTTGAAAAAATGCGATTTTATCACTCAAAAATACCTTGACAATTATTATTATGGTGTTCACGCCGACTATGCAGGCAGGGTGAGACTTAAAACCGAAAAGTTCAGCGAACTCGTCTGGCAGGCCGGCGCCGATGTGGACAACTACCAAGGCAAACACTATGGCAATGTCATCTGGTCAGAACCGGGCTATGTGTGCGATTTCCCTCACGACTATCAGTGGTATAACGGCACCGGCGACAAGTTCCAGACCAAATTGTTCGGGTCTGTCCAATATCTCTATGACGGATTTTCGGTGCGCGCCGAACTTCAGTACCGCAATATGGACTACAAAATTGCCGGCACCGATGACAATATGTTGGACATTGCACAACAGTACCGCTGGAATTTCCTGAATCCTAAAATCGCGCTGCACTATTATCTCGACAAAGGAAAATCTCTGAAACATAGTTTCGACCTCTCTTTCTCAACGGCCAACAGAGAGCCAACCCGTTCGGACATCATCGAGGGTCCGTCCCAAAAGAAACCTGTTCCGGAAACGCTGTATGATTTGGAATTCAGCTATATGATGCATCATAGCAAGTTTTATGTCAATGCGACACTCTATGGCATGTATTACCACAACCAGTTGGTGCTGACGGGTGAACTTAATGACGTCGGCGCGTCTATTATGCAGAATGTGGACAAGAGCTACCGTGCCGGCATTGAGTTGGCGGTGGCCTATAAGCCCGTGCGGTTCTTCCAATGGCGCATCAACGGCAACTTCAGCCGCAACCGCATTCTGGATTTCGTGACCTACGTCGATAACTACGACGGGGATGCCCAGATCGAAGAACAGTCGGGCAACACGCCCATCTCTTTTTCTCCCGGCATTGTGTTGGCAAACGAGTTCACATTCACGCCGCTGCCTAAATTCGACATCACTTTCTCCACGAAATTTGTGGGAAAACAGTATATGGACAATTCCGGCAACGACACCTATTGCCTGAAACCTTATACTTACTCGAACTTGAGACTTGAATACAGACTTGATTTAAAGAGAGTTTTGGAATCCATCAATTTCTTTGTGCAGGTCAACAACGTGTTCAACACGAAATACGAAAGCAACGGCTATGTGTATAGTTACTATAGCAATTATGAAAGACATTCTGACGCAGGATATTATCCTCAAGCAGGGATTAACTTTTTGGGAGGAATCCGTGTAAGGTTCTAACGGCTGCCTAAGGGCAAATCGGTCGGGGACTGCAGGGCGTGTGCGGTGTTCAGTCAAGCAGGATAGGCTTGATGGCATTGTCAACGAGGCAGTCCCCGATTTTTGTTCTTCTGAGTGCCGAAAGGTGGGCGCCGCTTTGCAGGGCCGTGCCGAAGTCGCGGGCAATGGAGCGGATGTAGGTGCCTTTGGAGCAGCGGATGCGGAAGTCAATTTCCGGGAGGGCGAAGCGTGTGATGTCAAAACTGTAGATCTCGACGGTCTTTGCGGCGAGTCCGGCGTCAAGGCCCTCGCGGGCAAGTTCGTAAGCCCTTCGCCCGTCCGCTTTCACAGCCGAGAAGGCGGGTGGAATTTGCGAGATGACACCTACGAAAGAGCGAGCGGCATCTTCGGCCATTTTCTCCGTGATGTGCTCATAGGGATAGGTGGCGTCAACAGGATGTTCCAAGTCAAAGCTGGGTGTTGTGGCCCCTAATGTGAAAGTGCCCGTATATTCTTTCTCTTGTGCTTGTATGGCATCAATTTGCTTGGTCATCTTTCCGATGCAGATGATGAGCAGACCTGTCGCCAAGGGGTCTAACGTGCCGGCGTGTCCCACTTTGACTTTCCGTCCCGCTTGCTGTTGCACTTTTTTGCGCACTTTCCCGACAATGTCGAAAGAGGTGCAGCTGTAGGGCTTGTCGAAAAGCAGCATGTCACACTCCGGATTTGCGTCAAAATCGGGCAGCGAAAAAGAGGCGGAGTTGATGAACCTTTTTTTTAGCATACACCGAAGCAGATGGCTATTATGCCGACGATGGCGCAATAGAGTGCGAACCAGGCGAGGTTGGCTCTCTTGACGAGGTTGATCATGAATTTACAGGCGAACATGCCGGAAAGGTAGGCGGCAAAGAAACCAAGGATCAACGAGGATACCGGAATTCCGCTTTGAGAGAAGGAGAAGTCGCCGCCCACGAGTTCCAGGAAAGCCTCTCCCAAAATAGGGATGATGACCATCAGGAATGAGAACTGGGCCACTTCTTCTTTTTTGACGCCGGTGAGCAGTCCCGTGGCGATGGTCGTTCCGGAACGCGAAAGTCCGGGCAGCACGGCCACGGCCTGAGCACAGCCGATAATCAGGGCTCTGCCGAAAGAGAGCGGCTTGCTCTCCTTGAACTTGACAAACTTTGTGAGGGTGAGCAGTATGGCGGTTACGAGCAGCATGCAGCCCACCAACACAAGACCCTCGCCGAAAAGACTTGTCACGGCATCCTTGAAGAATACCCCGACAATGAAAATGGGAATCATGGAGACGAGAATCTTGCAGATGTATTGAGTTTCATCGTTCCATTTGAACTTGAAACAGCCCTTGACGAGTCCGGCAATCTCCTTCCATAACACCGTAATGGTGCTCAGTACGGTGGCGGCGTGAACCATCACCTCAAAAGTCACATTCTCGGCTGCATTTATCCCTAAAATCTCTTTCCCGATGATGAGGTGCCCGCTGCTGCTCACGGGTAAAAACTCAGTCAGTCCTTGGACTAATCCGAGGATTATCGCTTCAAACCATTCCATAATGAGACCTTATTCGATGTCTTGTTGTTTCTTTTGGCGTGGGTGCCACATAATGGCCACTATTTCGGTGCAGAGACCGAGGAACAGCAGCACGGGGGCCGTCACCGTGCGGCGAGTGTTGAAAATTTCACCGTCAAAAGTGTTAGGGTCTTCAACGGCGCCGCCGTTCAGACAGAGGTAGCCGATGAACAGAAGAATTGCGCCGACAACCATAAGGATGTAGTTTGTCTTGCGGAAAAGGGGCGCTTTTTTGCCGCCGTTGTTGGCGTTGGAAGCGTCTGCTGGCTTATTCGTATTGATGATTTCCATATTGCTTGTTGATATTTTGTCGTTGTATTCTGTTGTTTTTGTTGTTGTGAAATCAAGCACAGAGCGATTGACGGGCGGCATCGGTGAGTCCTCCGTCCCATTCGTTATGCTTTAATAATCTTCCTGTGCTGCACATTCTTATAGACGTTGGTTGGCCGTTGTTCTAAAGGTAAAGTCTTTCGTCGTTGATGCGGATGTAACGTCTCACGGACACAGATGAGGTAATCGTCGTGAAGAGGATGCTGAACACGAGCACGCCGCCTAACATGATTGACACGATGACCATTTGGGAGAAGTCGATAAATTCGGGCATTGCCCTGTTTCCGAAGAAAAGGAGCGTTCCGATGAGCAGGATGGCGATAATGCCGCCCCAAATGCCTTGCACGAGACCTTTGGCAATGAAAGGCTTGCGTACAAACCGTGGTGTCGCCCCTACTAACAGCATACTCTTTATGTTGAAACGTTTGGCATAGATGTTCAGCCGTATGTTGTTTGCTATCAAAAGCATAGAGATGAAGACGAAAACGGCGCACACGCCGAGGATAATCCATTGGATCTTGTGGAAATTGTTGCTTACAGACTTGACGATGAAGTCGGGGTAGTCCACATCCTGCACGATTTCGTTTTTCTTCAGCTCGCGCGAGATCTTGTTGAGCGAGTCGGTGTTGGCATAGGCCGGCGCCACATTGATGATGATGGAGGCGTTCAGCGGGTTGGGGATGATGTCGGTGTAGTTGCTGCCGATGATCTTCTTTGCGTTTTCGGTGTTCTCCGCACGCGACGACACGCGCGATGCTGCAATGTAGGGCTTCAGTTTGAGGGTCTGCTCCATTGCAATGATGTCCGCCTCTTTGACGTGCGAATAGAACAGCACCTCCATTTCGATTTTGCGGGAGAGGTCGTTCAGATATTGTGTGGAAAAGAACGCAAAGAACCCCAATGTTCCGATGAAGAACATAGACAAGGCTATGCTGAGCACAGAACCCAGTGCCGACAGCCGGAGCCGTGCTTTTGTGATCTTGTCAAGGGTGTCTGGATAAGTTGCCATCTTTATTTTTTAAGCGTGCAAAAGTACAAAAAATATTATTTTTGCAACTTGTTTCGGTATGGTTATACTAAAAAGATTGTTGGGTTATCTTCGGGGCTATAAAGCGAACATTGTGGCGGTGGCTTTCGTCAACTTGCTGTACGCCTTTTTTTCCGTTTTCACGCTCTCTATGGTGGTTCCGTTCCTGTCGGTGCTCTTCCAACAGGTGGAAACCGTTGCCGTGAAGCCCGACTTTTCGTTTTCTTCGCGGTATGTCATCGACGTGTTCTATTATTACATGGGGGTGATTATAGCCCGACACGGCCAGATGGCGGCACTGTTTTACATTGCCGGCACGATGGTGGTGCTTTCGTTTTTGTCAAATCTGTGTCGCTATATGGGCATGTTTTGGTTGGCGCCGATCCGCACCGGCATCCTCCGCGATGTCCGTGCCGACCTGTACCGCCGCATCCTGGTTTTGCCCCTCTCCTTTTATTCGCAACAGCGCAAGGGCGACCTTATGAGCCGCATGGGCGCCGACGTGCAGGAGGTGGAGTGGTCGGTGGTGTCGTCGCTGATGGCGCTGTGTCGCGACCCTTTCCTGATTGTCGTGTTCGTGGGCACGCTCCTGGCGATTAACGTCCCGTTGACGCTGATTACGGTGGTGGTGCTGCCGCTGCTGGGCACGCTTTTGGCGGTCATCGGCCGCAACATAAAGCGGTATTCGCTCCGGTCGCAGCAACTGCTCGGACGGATGAGTTCCCTTTTTGAGGAGACCATTGGCGGCCTTCGCGTCATTAAAGGCTACAATGCGGAGGCTGACGCCGCCCGGAAGTTCCGCCGCGAAAACGGCCTCTTCTATGTCAACAATACTAAGATTTTCAGAATCAACGAACTTGGGTCTCCGCTGATAGAGTTCCTCTGCATTCTCGCCCTGCTTTTCATCTCCCTGTTCGCTTTGGTGTGCCTGCCTGCTTCCGCAGCGGTGAAAGGCACTTCTTTTATGCTCTATTTTGTGGTGTTCGCCCGGGTGATACCGCCCGCAAAGTCGTTGGTTTCTACCTACTATACGTTACAAAAAGGGCTGACCGCTGCCTCGCGGATTTACGAGGTTATTGACGCGGAGGAGAAAATCACTCAGTGCGACCACCCGCTTCCCATTCATGAACTGCAAGACTGCATTGAATACCGGGATGTCTCGTTCTCCTACAGCGACGGCGGAAACAACGAGGTGCTCCATCAAGTGAACCTTACGGTGAAACGCGGCTCAACC
Source organism: bacterium (assembly GCA_963643165.1). Classification (GTDB taxonomy): domain Bacteria; phylum Bacteroidota; class Bacteroidia; order Bacteroidales; family WCHB1-69; genus F23-D06. The sequence goes on from CAVIJD010000015.1 coordinate 18,249, forward strand.
GTTGCGCTGGTGGGGCCGTCCGGCAGCGGGAAGTCCACCATTATGGACCTGATGCCCCGTTTTATCGATGTGAGTGGTGGCGAACTGCTGATTGACGGTGTCCCGAATGTCCGCTACGGCATCGCCAATTTGAGATCGCTGTTTGGCATTGTGAACCAGGATGTTGTGCTTTTCAACGATACGGTGTTCAACAACATAGTGTTCGGTCGCGAGGGGGTCACAAAGGAGCAAGTGGTGGAAGCCGCCAAGATAGCGCAGGCTCACCAGTTCATCATGGAGATGGAAAACGGCTATGACACGGTTGTCGGCGACAGCGGCGTCTGTCTGTCCGGCGGCCAGCGGCAACGGCTCAGCATTGCCCGCGCCGTTTTGGGCAATCCGCAAGTGCTGCTCCTCGACGAGGCCACTTCCGCACTCGACAACGAGTCGGAATACCTGTTCCAGAAAGCCCTCGGGCATCTCGCCGGCACAGTTACGACGGTCATTGTGGCGCACCGGCTCAGCACTATCCGCTTTGCTGACACCATCTATTTCGTGTCTGACGGCCGTATCATCGAAAGCGGCACACACGAGGAACTGATGTCCCGCAAAGGCGCCTATTTCAAATTCTATTCCGCCCAGCAGTCTTCATAGCCGTTATACACAAAGGGCTGTTTAAAAAACGGTTGCGCCAATCTTGAACGTTCTGTAACGAAACATTATTTTTGCGCCGCAACTTGTATTCTTTATAATAATGTATAATATTGCTGTAATTGCCGGAGGGAATTCCGGAGAATATGAAGTCTCGCTGAAAACGGCAGACAATATTTTCAACAGGCTCGACAGGAGCATCTTCAATCCTTACCTCATCAATTTCAAGGATACCGCATGGACCTATACCGATGATGCCGGCAACCGCCATGATATTGACCGGAACGACTTTTCGCTGTCGCTGAACGGTCAAAAGGTCACGTTCGACTTGGCTTTCATTGCCATTCACGGCACGCCGGGCGAGGACGGCATGCTCCAGGGCTATTTCGAGATGATCCACCTGCCCTATACGGGTTGCGGTGTCTGCAGTTCGGCCATAACGTTCAACAAGTTCTATTGTTGCCTCTCGGTGGCGGCATTGGGCGTGCCCGTGGCCCCGTCGGTACACCTGCACCGCAACGACCAAGTTGACTATGAGCGGATAGCCTCCGTGTGCGGCTATCCCTGCTTTGTGAAACCTTGCAACTCGGGCTCCAGCGTGGGCGTGTCAAAAGTCCATAGCCGCGACGAACTTGACCGGGCACTCGCCGAGGCGTTCCGGTATGACGACCAGTTGCTGATTGAGCAATTCATCAAAGGGCGGGAACTTACTTGCGGCGTGACCTCCGTCTATGGGGACGTGCGCACACTTGCCGTCACGGAAGTGGTGGCCTCTAACGAATTTTATGACTATGACGCCAAATATACAGACTGCGGACATCGGCTGATAACGCCTGCCGACCTTACCGAAGCGGAGACCCGCATGGTGTCGCAGTATTCTGAAACAATATTCCGGGGGCTCGACTGCCGCGGCGTGGTGCGCGTCGATTTTATCCTTTCTGAAACCGACGGTAAACCCTATTTTCTGGAGGTCAATACGATACCCGGACAGACGGTCATGAGTATCGTGCCCGGACAAGTGACCTATAACGGTCTGGATTTGAAAGATTTTTACACAAAGATGATATTTGAGGCCTTGCCGGAGAAGAAAGAAACCGGAAACGGCTCAAAATGAGCAGCAAGCAAAACCGTTTCAGCACAATGGGCACTATGAGTTGTATGAAGAAGCAAACATTTCTGAAAGTTCTCCTCTTGTTGGCACTGCCGGCGTTGGGCTTTGTCCCGAACGTTGCCGCCCAGTACAACGAACAGGATATCGTGAACTATATCGAACAGTACCAGTCGGTGGCTATCCGGAAGATGCGCGAATATAAAATCCCGGCAAGCATCACTATTGCACAGGGCATCTTTGAAAGTGCCTGCGGCAAAAGCCACCTCGCTGTTGACGGCAACAATCATTTCGGCATAAAATGCCATAACGACTGGACTGGCGACACGATTCTGATTGATGACGATGAACTGCAGGAGTGCTTCCGCAAATACAATAGTGTAGAAGACTCTTACACAGACCATTCTCTTTTTCTGACAGGACGCAAGCGCTACGCCAACCTGTTTGCGCTTGACATTATGGACTATGCAGCCTGGGCACGCACGCTGAAAGCGGACGGCTATGCCACCAATCCGCAATACGCCGACCGCCTGATCAGCCTGATTGAGCGATTCCGCATCGCCCGGCTCGACACACTGGCACAGATGCAGGAATGTGAGCCCGTGGCCGACCGCACCTCGACACGGCCTCCGGTGGAGTATGTTAAAAAAACAGAACAGGCCGGCAAGAACAAAAACGACAACGGACAGTTGACGGCTGACGAGCGACCTGCCGCCGCCGGCACCTGGAAAGTGTTCACGTCTGACGGTTATTACCCCAAAGGCGAAAGCCCGTTCACGTTCCGCAAGGTTTTCGAGAACAACCACGTCTTCTTTGTGGTGGCCGAAGAGAATGACACTTACGAGACCATAGCCCGCGATGTGCAAGTGGCCCCGGCAAGCCTCCGCCGTTTCAACGATGCCGGCAAGAACAGCCAGCCGGTATTGCGCGAGATTATCTATATTGAGGCCAAGTCAAAACACAACGCCGCCAAAACCCACACCGTAGAGAAGGGGGAAACTCTGCGCTATATCGCCCAACGCTATGCCGTGCAACTGAATTGTCTTTATAAATACAATAATTTGAACGAAAATTCGATTATCCAGCCCGGAGATCAGATATTGTTAAAACGATAAAACATTATGATTATGAAACGAACACTTATGATTTCAGGTATGCTGCTGCTTGCCGCTGCAAGCATGGCCCAGCCCGTGACGGAGAATATGGTGCGCGAATATGTCAATGAATACCGCGACCTGGCTGTCCAGGAAATGAAATTGTACAAGGTGCCCGCCAGCATTACGCTCGCTCAGGCCATCTATGCTTCCAAAGCAGGCACTAATAAGGTCTCCAAGGAGGCCAATAACCATTTCGGTATTATGTGCCATACGAACGAGTGGACCGGCGACACCTATTATGAGACGGAGAACAGAAGTAGCGACTATTGCTACCGCAAATATGCAGATGCACAGGCTTCATACCGTGACCACTCCCTCTTTTTGGCAGAAAGACCGCGTTATGCCACCCTCTTTGACCTTAACGCAGATGATTACCGCGCCTGGGCTCAAGGACTGAAAGCCGCCGGCTATTCCGGCAACGCTCGCTATGCCGACACGCTCATCGCGCTCATTGAGCAGTACCGCCTTTACGACTACGACCGCACACAAGAGCCCGCCAAGAAGGAATCAACCCAACCGACCGTGAAAGAGGAGGTGAAAAAGGAAGAAAAGAAAACGGAGGTCAAAAAACAGGAAACACAGCCTGTCTCTGAAACGGTGAAAGCCGCTGACCCCAAGCCGGCCGCTTCTTCCGCCCGCATTGACGCCAGCCGCTATCCTTACAACATCTTCATTCTTGACCCGCAAAATGTGCCGTACGAACAGGCCTACCACCCCGCAACCAAACGCCCGGTTTACGAGAACAACAAGACTAAATTCCTGATCGCGCGCCAAGGGGACACTTACGCCAGCCTTGCCGAGACGCTTCAGCTGTCGGAGAAAAACCTGAGGCTGTATAACGACATCTATGACGACTCAGAACCCGTGGAGGGCGAAGTGGTGTATGTGGAGATGAAAGGGACAAAGTCGCCAGTTGACTATCACGTTTTGACGGACAAGGACACGTATCGCTATATTGCACAGAAATACGGCGTTCAATTGAAGATTATTGTCAAGCGGAACAGTGGCTCGATGAAGAACTATCAGGTGGGAGATAAAATCTGCATCGGCTGCAAATAGACACCAACACATAGAACGGAAGAATGCCAAAGTCGCTGTATCACTTCAATCCCAAGACGCTTTCGTTTGAGAAGGTCAAGTTGAGTTTCAAGCATGTTTTCAAGCGTCTGCTTGGTGTGTTTGTCAGCGGCATTGCTTTTGCGTTGGTGTTTGTGTGGATTGCGTTTTACTATATAGATTCCCCGAAAGTAAAGATTCTGGAGAAGGAGAACACGGAGTTGAGGACAGAGATGGAAAACATGTCTCAACGTCTTGACAAGATGTCGGCGGTGTTGTTTGACATAGAAGACCGCGACGACAACATTTACCGCACGATTTTCGAGGTGGACCCGGTGCCGGCATCGGTTCGTTATCCGATGATTGCCGAAGACAGCCGTCTTGACAGCATGTCACATTCTGAAGCTTACGAGATGTTGAAGCAGGCCAACAAGAAAGCCGACCAGCTGACGGTGCGTCTGGCGGTGCAGTCGCGCTCGCTGGACACGCTGGAGCAGATAGCCCACAAGAAAAACGACATGCTCAATGCCATCCCCGCAATTCGTCCGCTGAAGAATATGTATTCTGTGACCTCCGGCTTCGGCCGCAGGTTCCACCCGATCCTCAAGACGCTGCGCGCCCACACGGGCGTCGATATCACCGCCCCGAAAGGTACGCCTGTGTACGCGACGGCCGACGGCGTTGTGGCAAACGAGAATCCGGGCAGTGGCTATGGCTTGTGTATCGTGATTAACCACGGCTATAGTTACAAGTCGCTGTATGCTCATCTTTCCAAGAAGGCTGTGAAGCCCGGTCAGAAAGTGAAACGCGGACAGTTGATAGGCTATGTGGGCGCAACGGGTCTGGCTTCCGGCTCGCATCTCCATTATGAGGTCATCAAAAATGGCCAGCGTGTCAACCCCGTCTATTATTTCAATGCAGACATCACGCCCGCCGAATACAACAAGATTCTCGAATCCTCAAAACGGGTCAATCAGGCCCTCTCGTAAAGGTATGGTGCCAGGAAAGCAGAACGGTGCGTTTTGTGTCATGATTCTTTGCTGCGTTGCGGCCGCGTTGACGATGGCTTGCCAACAACCGTACAAGCACCCCGACAAGAAAATTTTCCATTACAACGAATCGAACGGCATACAGACGCTCGACCCCGCTTTTGCTTCAGGACAGGCGGTGATATGGCCCTGCAACCAACTCTATAACGGCTTGGTTGATCTGGACGATGCGCTTAACATTGTGCCTGCTGTCGCAAAAAGCTGGCAGATCTCTGCCGACGGGCGTGTCTATACGTTCTTTCTGCGCAATGATGTGCAGTTCCATCAAACCGATTTTTTCCCTTTTGACGGGAAAAGAATGGTTACGGCACAGGATTTTGTCTATAGCTTTTCGCGTATCTTGGACCCCGAGGTGGCCTCGCCGGGCGCATGGATATTCCAGAAAGTGAAGCGCGATGCCGACGGAAAGCCTGAATTCAAGGCTCTCGATGACACTACATTCCAAATAACGCTCAAGGAGGCTTTCCCTCCATTTTTGGGCATCCTGACGATGAAATATTGCTCTGTTGTGCCCTTTGAAGTGGTAGAACATTATGGCAAGGACTTCAGAAACCACCCCGTAGGAACAGGCCCGTTTCAGTTCAAAATGTGGCAGGAGGGGGTGAAACTAGTGCTCCGCAAGAACCCCCATTATTTCGAGAAAGACGAGAACGGCCAACCACTGCCCTATATTGACGGCGTGGCCGTCTCTTTTATTGTGGACAAACAGTCTGTCTTTATGGAGTTTATGAAAGGGTCGCTCGATTTTATGTCCGGATTGGAAGCCTGCTATAAGGACGCACTGCTGACAAAAGAGGGAAATCTTAATCCTGAATATAATGACCATATAGAATTGATCACCGGCCCGTATCTTAACACGGAGTATTTGGGTTTTATGCTGAAACCGGATGCCGCCAAAAACAACCCTTTGCTCGACAAACGGGTTCGGCAGGCCATCAATTACGGGTTTGACCGGAAGAAGATGATGAAGTACCTCCGTAACAACATCGGCTACCCGGGAACGGCAGGATTTGTGCCTGCCGGTATGCCGTCGCACCAGCCGGAGCGCACGGGCGGCTACGACTATGACCCGCAGAAAGCCTTGCGGTTGCTGGCCGAAGCCGGCTACCCTAACGGCGAGGGACTCCCGCCCATTACCGTGGCCGTGTCCGCGTCGTATGCCGACTTGGTGCAGTACATGCAGCACGAACTCGCCGCCATTGGCGTGAATCTCAAGATGGAGGTGGTGCAAGGCGCACAACAGCGCCAGATGATGCGCAATTATCAACTTCCGTTTTTCCGCGGCTCCTGGATTGCCGACTACCCCGATGCGGAGAATTATATGTCGCTTTTCTACGCTAAAAACCTCCAACCTGTAGGCTCAAACTATACCTATTACGTCAATCCTGCCTTTGACAAGCTCTATGAACAGTCGCAACAATGCCTGAACCCCGCACTCCGCAACGAATACTATGTGCAAATGGACTCTATGCTGATGGCGGACGCGCCGGTGGTGGTGCTGTACTACGACAAAGTGGTAAGGTTTGTCCGTAAAAATGTGAAGAATATAGGCACGAATCCTATAAATATGCTTGACCTTCGCCGGGTGAGGATTGAGCCATAGTGACGCTGGCTATGTGGAAGTGCGCCTACCGGTTGTTGTTTCTCCCGAATTTACGTTCCAGACACACTTCGTGATAAATCTGTGTGATGATATCTTTTGTGTATAACGGGAAATCCGCTTTCATCATCCAGTCGTAATAGGCCGGTTCTTTCATAAAGACATCCTTGACGGGCACGTTTTTGTGTTTCCCGAAGTTGAAAACGGCATTCTGGTTCTTGTCAAGCACGATATGGCCGGCCAAATCCACGCAATGGTGCTCTTGGGTGAACTCGCTCAGCTTTTTAATGTCGCCAACGATGGGCGTTGAGGTGACCTTTGTTTTTGGGTCAGTGTAGGTCACACCGTCATATTTCTCAAGCTGTGCCAGCAAGACACGGTAGGTGGCTTCGGTGTCGGCACTGGCCTGGTGTGCATCTACAAGCTCTTTTTGACAATAAAAGCGGTAGGCGGCGACAAGATTCCGGGGCTCCATACGATGGAAGATGTTTTGGACATCCACGAGGTAACGGTTGCGGAGGTCGAGCCGTTTGCCACAACGTAAAAACTCCTCTACTAAAAGAGGAACGTCAAATTTGTTGGAGTTGAACCCGGCAAGGTCAGCGTCGCCGATGAATGTCAGCAAATCGTCGGCCATGTCGGCAAAGAAGGGCTTGTCCTGGACATCCCTGTCTGATATTCCGTGTATGGCCGTACACTCTTCCGGAATGTGTACGCCCGGATTGAAGCGTTCGGTGCGGCGGATCTCTGTGCCGTCGGGCATCAATTTTATAAGCGAAAGTTCTACGATTTTGTCTTTCCCGACATTCAGCCCGGAGGTTTCCAAATCGAAGATGATAAGGGGTCTCGTTAATTTCAGTCTCATTGTTATTGCTTGATGATTTTTTCTGTTGTGATAATACGGTTGCCGGTCAAAACTTTTACTAGATAAAGTCCTGGTGCGAGGCTCGACAAGTCAATTTCGGCACTTCCGCTTTTGGTCGCGAGCAGCTTGCCGTAGAGGTCAAATACTTGCCATTGCAGTTTGGCGGCATCCTCAACACCTTTGATCCGGACTTTGCCGATGGTGGGGTTCGGATAGAGGGTTACGTCTGGACTGTCGATGTCTGGCACATCGTATGCGGTGAGGGCTTTGCCGATGACCGGTCTGACCATTGGCGCACCTTTGTAGAAAGACTCGTTCCAGGTGCCGGCCGTGTTGTAGAAGAAATGCCCGCGGGCATCGTTGTTTTGGTCGAAGCCGAGGTTGAGTTGTACGTCATGGTTTTGGTAAAAGCCTACATAGAACGTGCCCTCCACAAAAACCGGCGAGTCCAGCGTGTAGGGGATGAAGTCTAAAAAGTTGTCAGCGTATGCGGGCAATTGGGCTTCTTGGGTATAGAGTGCTTCGCCCGGTTTCCCGTTGTCGTCCGCCCAAACCATCAGCGTGAAAGGTTCGACATTCTCATCGTTGAACGTGCGGTTGAACCACATCTTGACGCACCGGAGCGTGTCGGGCTGTGCCAAAGTGAACTGAACTGCCAGCGACGCTTCGGGGTTGCTGAGGGTGGAGAGCAGGCAATAACCCGCCTCGGCCGTGCCGTCGTCGTAAGCATAGTAGTTGTAGAACTCTTGGCGGAATTGGAACGTGTCGTTGCAAGTGCGCGCGTCGGCAGAGCCTTCCATCCTGAAGATGTGGGTGACGGTAAATGCTGCACTGTCGGCATTGTCGGCAGGAAATGAAAACTCTATGTCGGGCGTGGCATGGTCAGGGTAGGTGACCAGCCCGTTGTCGTAATACGAGGGCGCGTTGCTGTTCTTGGTGGGCAACTGGAATACCAGACTGCCGTCTTCTTTTTCTACGCGGTAGTTGTAGAAAGTGTTGCGTGTGGTGCTCGACAGATTGCTCAAGTCGTTGCTGAACGAGGCAGCCATGTCGGAGGCGCGGAACTGACTCCAGGGCATAGACTGGTACTGGTTCAGTGCGGAGGTGGAGGGCGAAACGAAGGCTACGTCTGTAGGATATAGGTCGTTTTGTGTCCGGTCGGCGTCCAGCCTGATGTAGTCAATGTGCCATTGGTCGCAGTTGCTGGCCCACCCCGTGATGTTGTTTCCGCTCCACGAGTCAAGATCAAGGCTCGCCAAGTTGCGGAATCTGAATTGGAAGTTGTTGCGCAGATACTGTTCGTCTGTGATGGGGATGAGCACCTGCTTGAAGTACTCAAGTCTGTTGGCGGCCAGCCATGTGTCGAGCTCGCAGCCGTTTGAAGACCAAACTTCGTTCCATATATATTCAGGACCGAACAGCGAGTCCATCGGCATCAGGATGACCTCGTTGACGGTAGTGGTGTGGTCAAAATAGTAATAGGTTCCGGGCATGAAGGGGTTTTCGATAGTGTCGCCTGCGACATAATGTTCATCATCGCTGAGGATATACTCTCCATAGCGGATCCCGATGAAGATGGTGTTGCCGGTGGCGTAGCCGAACTCAAGAATCAGTTTGTCGTTCAGCTCAGGGGCGTCGCCGACGCGTTCCCAGGCTTGAGTCGGGTAATGCTTGCTGCCGCCGCCGGGCTGGTAGTAGAAGCTGAAATAGAGCGAGTCGCCGATGTCCATCTTGCGTCGCTTCGTGAAGTTGCTGTCTAACCGGATCTTCACGGAAGTGAGCGTGTCGGCAGAAAAAGCGTCACGGCCGGCGTGGGCATAGATTTTGCCGCTCTCGTCCAGTGCGTCCAACGTGACCACCCCGACGGTGGGCGGATAGACGGGGTAGGAATTGTTGACGAAGCCTTGTCGGTCAACCCACAAACTGCTGTCCGGGAATCCTGTATAGTTGGAAAAATCTTCCACAAAAGGAAGTTTTACGGTGATGTCGGTGCTGCTTTTACGCTGCAATGGTTGCCGTGCCTGTTTTGCAAGCGCCGGGTTCTGTGGCAGACCGGTAAGCATTTCTTGTGCCCATCCCGAGAAGGACAGGGTGAGCAAGAATATCAGTGAAAATGTCTTTAATCGGCTGATGGGAATCATAGGTGTTGCATATTTTGTTCGCCACTTGCAGACGTGCTGTCGGGCAATTCGCCGATGTCTTTGCCAACAACCAGCGTGATTTTCTCGCCCATCTTGATTTCGCTTCCGGCGGCAATGTTGTGTCCGCGATACAGCACTTCAAGGACAGCATTCTCGTAGGGGCTTGGTTTTTCAATGATTTTGTCCACCTTGAGACCTTGCGCTTCGAGCATTATCTGCGCCTGACGGAGCGAGATGTCGCGCAATTCAGGCATCATTACAGTCGGAGGGTCGGAGGCGGCTATGGTCAGGTAAATTTTTCTGCCTTTCTTGACTTTCTCGCCCGGAGACGGGTTCTGCTTGAGCACTGTGCCGGGCGTTGCGCCGTCTTCATACAACTGGTCGTTTACTACGAAGACAAAACCCTCTTCTTTGCCGCGTTGCGTCAGCTCTTTCGAGTCTTGTCCGGTATAGTCGGGCAAGTCAAATTCTTTTCCGTGTCTGGTGAAAACCCGCAACGACAACATGACTACTATTCCAATGGCTATACTTATGCCTATAGCAACCAAAATGTGGTAGCCTAATCTGTTCGGGTCCGGTCGTTTTATCGAAAATGCCATAATTGTTATTTGCGTTAACTCGAAAACGCGCGTTTTATTTTATACAGGCGGCAAAGATACAAAAAAAGAGACGTGTCGTGAAGAGCCCTGTTTTCATTATGACGTATGTGTCTAAAGAAAACATAGCCCGGCAAACCTGAGGGATGCCGGGCTGGATTGTCAGAAATTTTGTATAAGATTGGCGTTTAGTTCGCAATTACTCCGAAAAGGATGCAGGCCACGACAAAAGTGAATGCGATGTTGAAACTCTGTGCCGTGAGGAAAGCTTTCAACGACTGCCGGTTTTCTTTGGAGAAAATCTCTTTGAAGCGCGTCTCCAGACCGATGCAGACGAAGGCTATAGAGAAGAAGATGCCTTGAAAGTTCTTTGCCAATGATTTGTATTTGACGGTTTCGCCCGCAATTTCAGTGCCCCCGGCAAACCAGATGCTGAAAATGATGGATGCCACAACCATGCCGACTACGAATTTCGGGAAGCGTTCCCAGATGACTGTCCCGGAGACTTTTTGCACATTTTTGGTGCCTCTGATGGACCAATACAGGGAGATGAAGAAGGCTGCCACGCCGATGAGCACATTTTGGGAGGCCTTCACGATGACAGCGGTGTCGCCGGCAACTTCGCCAAGCAGACCGCCCGAAGCGGCCACGGCTGCCGTGGTGTCGATGGTGCCCCCAATCCAGGCTCCGGCCACCTGCGAGGCGGCTACGGGGTCGCTGAACAGGTGCGGAAGTATCCACTTGCACAACAGCGGCATGATGTAAAGCATAGGAATGGCTACAACCATGACCAAAGAGATGACGTAACTGAGCTTTTTCTGGTCGCCTTTGATGGTGCCGCAGGTCGCAATGGCAGCAGAGACGCCGCAGATGCTGACGGAACTGGCCAGCATCGTTGCCATCTCGTCGTCAACTTTGAAAACCTTGCGAGACACCCAAAAGCCGAAATACCAAACGCAGATGACGACAATGAGCGCCTGCGCCAGACCGAAAGCTCCGGATTTCATAATCTCACCGAAAATGACAGTGGCGCCTAAGCAGACAATGCCGATCTTGATGTAGAACTCGCTCTGTATGGCCGGCTTCAGCCAATTGGGCACACGGAAGCAGTTGCTGATGACCAGCCCGAACAGCACGGCAAACAACACCGCCTCCAGTCCGTATGTCTTGCAGAACGGGATGCTGGCACATAGCTGGGCCAACATGGTAAGGATGAATATGAGCAAAAAGGAGACGAAGATGCCTTTGACAGGCTTTCGCGACACGGCGGCTGCCGCATAGATGATGGCCAGCAGGAAGAGAAAGGTTATGCCTGTGTTGACCCACCCGGTTGCCGTGGCCAATGATTCGACATTCAGCATTTTGAAATGAATCATAAACGACGGGGCAACGGCGATGAGGAAGAGGACGATGAATCCGAGCACTACGATGAGCCACTCTTCGTTGATGAATGGTTTTTTGATGGTGTTAGTCATAAATGCGTTGTTTTATTGAGGATGATTAAAATTTTACGGAGAGCATAGCGGTCATGCCGTGTCCTAACTTGTTGTTTTTATGAATGTCGCGCAAGGTGTAGCTTGCACGGAAGTTGAGATGCTTCTCTGGCCACCAGTCGATGCCGGCAGAATAGCAGGACGAAACGTTCTGGCTGTCAGACAGGTCTTTCTGGTAATAGTCGTAGCGCAGCACTGGACGAAGTTTCTGCTTTGCTGTGCTGAACTTGCCCCAGCCAAAGTGGAACCAGTATCCGGCCGTGAGGTAGAAACCTTGCGTGCAGAATTCTTTCAATAGGATTTCGTGGTTTTCGTTGGTTGTGGAGATGCCGGTTTTGCCCCACACATACTCGCCGCGGACGGTCAGGTTGTCGTTCTTGTATTCGGCGCCGCCGCTGTAGCGCAAGCGGAGCAGGTTGTCGAGTTTGCCGTCGTCGTATCTACCCCAATAGGCGGATCCGGAGAGGGTGAGGTTCTTGAGGAACGGACGGAACTCGATGCGCCCGGCAAGGTCTTTGGTCATGTTGTCTGTTTTCACATTCACGCCGTTGCCGCCGAAGATGCCCACGTAATAGGAGAGCAGCGGGTATTTTTTACCGTCGCGCTCAAATTGCGCCAAGGTGCCGTAAAGCTGTAAGCCCAATTCGCGCCCCATGGCATAACTGCTGACACCGGAAACATCTTTGTAGCCGGCAAGGGCAGAGATGACCTGCGCATTGTCTGCAAATTCGAGGTCGAGCGGAGCGTATGGATTCTCGAGGGTGAACGGGGTCTTGAACTGTCCGGCCTGCAGGTTGATGTAGCGGCAGAATTTGACCCTCACAAAGGCGTCCACCAGTTTGGGACTATTGGCAAAGTCGGCCTGCAAACGGAAGTCGAGGCGTGGGGTGATGTTGCCCTTGAGGTCAATTCGCGCACGGCGTATCTGAAACGCGCTGGTTTCTTGCAGGGTGTTGTCGTTGGCCGTCTGATTTGTGTAGTCGTACTGGAAGTTCACCATTCCGCCAACGGAAAGATAGTCGCTGATGTGGAACTTGCGCGGGGTAACAGTTTCTTTCTGCTTTAGCTGCGGGACGCTGTCGCCTGCGTGCGTCGTGGGTTGTGCCATCGCCGCAGATGAAAGTCCCAATAGAGTCATAAAAATGTAAAAAGGTAAACTTTTCTTCATACCGTCAAATTGTGTTTTTAACTCATTTTTTTATTGCGGCTGCAAAGGTATTTCAGACGGCGCTGCCTATTGTCAGCATTTGCTGAAATCTTGTAAGAATAACGAATTATTACTGTAAGGATTGATGTAGATGATTTAATAATAGCGAGTTGTAACTTTGTTTTAACAAGGGCAGTTTTTATCGTAGGCTATTGCGGAGGAAATGTTATCTTTGCTCCCCGAAACAAAAGCCGGACATGATGACGAAGGAACTGTTTTTTTATTCTTTGCTTTTATTGTTGCTCATTGCTACAATCGTGTTCGTCATTTTGTATGTAAAGTGGAGATTTGCGTACAAAAAATTGTTAAAGAAAAGCCTTCAGCGTCCCGAGCAGAAATTTGACTTGATAGACACGGCTTCGTTTTTGGAAGTCAAGGGTGAAAATGCGGCAGAGGAGCGTTTGTTGCAAGAGCTGCAACGTCTTTTTGTGGATGAAAAGGTGTATTTAAACCAAGACTTGAGTCTTAATGAGTTGGCCAAGATGTTAGGCACAAGCAAGACGACTCTTTCGCACACCATCAATATGCGGATGAACCGTAATTTTCCGACCTTGCTGAACGAGTACCGCATTGAAGAGGCGGTGCGGCTGTTGACGGACAAGAAGACCGGCAGTTACAAGATGGAGGTGATAGGGGAGATGTGCGGGTACCGTAACCGTCAGGTGTTTCATTCAGCGTTCAAGCGCGAGACTGGCCTCACGCCCGTGCAGTTCCGCGAGTTGATGACCAACGAACAGGAAAGGGAATAGGATTCTATTTTTTGAATCTGATTTGCAGGTTCAGTTTGATGTAGGCATCGCCGGATGCTCCTCGATAGATAAATCCATAATTGTAGCGTTCTCGACTGGCGTTTTCGAATCTGGTGTTGTTGTAAAGATAGTCTTCCACCTCATTCTTTTTGTAAAAGTGGTAACATACAATTTCTCCATCGTCTTTCACCACAAGATAACCACCATTTGCATCATATTTTCCGGTCCATTCTTTCCCAGGAGTCATACCTAATGCAGAATCAAGCAGAAGAACTTTCATTTTATGGGCATAAAAGGACACAATGTCAGATCCCGAAAATCCAACAGGGTTTTTCTTTGCAAGTTCGGTCACTACATCAGGGATGGACGATTTGCACTTAATAGTGTTAATAGAAAGACATTCTGCTATAAATTGGGGCATATAACAATCCAAAAACAAAAGATTGTTACGAAACGTTTCGTTTTCAACACAGAAAAAATCCAAAGAACACCCTTTGTTACAAAGTCCTCTTATTCTGTCCGATTGTCTTTTGATTTGGTTGATTTGGGAGATTTCGGCGTCAGACAAAGATTTTCCAATGATTTTATAAGTTATGTTCGTGTTATTGCCGGCATTTAAGAGTGTGGATGGTCTGCCTAATTGCGATTTTATGCTGAACCCCAGCAAGGGATTCATTTTTGTGCGCGAATCATGAATGATGATATGGATGTCTGCTTTGTCTTTTGAAGAAGCCTTCAATTTTGTACATCCAATTTGGTTCATAAATGTTTCTGTACAGGGTATTTCAAAAGAAGCCGCATTGTTTTTCTTGATTTCGTCAAATAGTTTTCTCGACTCATTAGAAAAAACGCTCATAGAAATTGTCTTGAACACATTCCCGTCTTCACTTATGATGACAACTTTTTTATTTGTATCAGGTTTGTATTCATAACATTTCAACTCTTGTCGTATCACATTGAGGATTGGGTAGTACAAACTTAACTGATTCATATTAGCATCTCCAGCATAAACCTTGCCGTCTCCTAATAATTTGAACAATGCATAGATTTCGCTCCATTCACCTTTGTTTCCTGATGTTGCCACGATTTAGAGTGTTTTATTTTCTTTCAATGTTTTTAATAATTGATTTGCAGTTGCTTGTATTGCAGGAACCGCAACACTGTTTCCGAATTGTTTGTATGCGGAAGCGTCAGCAACAACAATCTTGAAATTGTCAGGATAGCCCTGCAAACGTGCCCATTCGCGCGGAGTCATTTTGCGCCATCCGTCTTTGTTGACTTCTCCTTTAATACGCGTGACAGGTGTCAAATCTGTTTGCCGATTGTCGATGACGAGGTTGCTTTCTCTGCCCATGCCGCCTACAACTATTGCGTGGGCAATGCCATCATCCGGTATGATGTTGTAGCCAAAACCATTGCCCTTGGCTTCATGACGGGCTTTGTGTCTTTTTAAGGTGTCAATGTATGTTGTTGAAAGATAATATTTTGCAGAAACAGGATTTTCCTCTCTTACATCTATCCACTTTTTGGAGATTGTCTTTTGTTCAGGATAAGAAAAATCTTCTTTTCTGATGCCTAAATCTTTTCTGAACCCGACAATGTAGATTCTTTCCCTATGTTGTGGAACGCCGAAATACATGGCATTCACTATCTGAGGGTCAGGAACGACATAACCGACTTCCTCCAAAGTGTTGAGAATGGTCTTGAATGTCTTGCCTTTATCGTGAATCACCAAACCTTTGACGTTCTCAAGAAAAAACGCTTTGGGCTGGTGTCTGCGTAGAATTTCAGCGACATCAAAAAAAAGAGTGCCACGAGTTTCCTCAAATCCCAGTCTTTTGCCGGCCAATGAGAAAGCTTGGCAGGGGAAACCGGCGCAAAGAATGTCAAAATTTTTGGGTATTTTGTTTTTTATGTTTTCTTTGGTGATGTCGCCAAACGGCACGTCTCCGTAGTTGGCGTAATAGGTCTTTTTTGCCTGTTCGTCCCACTCTGAAGAGAATACACATTCACCGCCAAGATTTTGAAAAGCCATACGGAACCCACCTATCCCTGCAAACAAGTCGATGAAAGTGAAGTCCGGATTTTTGACGGCACGGAATGGAGCCTCGAATAAATCCGGGAACAACAATGCTTGGATGTTTGCGTTTGATTGTTCGGCAACCCCTACGGTGTCATTCCGTTGAGAACCTTGAACAAACCCATACCATAGATTCAGTATTTTTTCGGCTTGTGTGGCGTAAGGAAGACAGACTTCTTTATTGTGCAATTGCAAATAATGCGTAATCAAGGCGGCTTGATCGATGAACGGGATGATTTCTCCGTTCTCGTCCAAAGTTTCTTCGCTGTAAAGTTGAACTTTGTCGGCCTTTTTCTTGCAAAAATCAAACAATGAAAACGTAGTTT
Organism: bacterium; assembly: GCA_963643165.1. Taxonomy (GTDB): domain Bacteria; phylum Bacteroidota; class Bacteroidia; order Bacteroidales; family WCHB1-69; genus F23-D06. The sequence goes on from CAVIJD010000015.1 coordinate 34,306, forward strand.
CTTTTTGTGGCATAATCTTTCTGTTTGTTGCAATTCATGGTTTTTATTTATAAACAGTTCTCCCCAACCTCTTTCTTACTCCCCGTTCGACTTGTTGGAGAGGATTTCTTTAACCCAGTCTCTGAACAGATAAAGATAGGCACGCTTGAAGATGTGCTTGAACATGTATTTGTCTTCTTTGTGGTTCTGCACCAACTCATTGGGGTGCGTTAGAGGCATGATAGGGTAGGCATTGCGCTTCAGCCGCCGGATTTTGCGCTTGGTCTGCTGCCCGAAGCCGATGTTGGTGACCAGGTTCAGGTAGGGCGTGATGCACAGGCCGCCATGTGCCCAGATGTGCAGGTTGTATTGGTAGTCCAAGTAGGTGGCATTGTAGCGTTTGATGATGCCGAAACGCTTGGTCCAATAGATTTTCTGCTTTTTCTTCTTCATGTAGGGCGCAACAATCTTCGAAAAGTCGTCGGCGGAGTATTGGTCCATGGAGAGCGAGAAGCCGTTCCATTTGTTGCGCCAGGTGGCAAAGCCCCATGTGGAGGCGTATGCAGAGAAGAAATACGAACTTTCGCCTTTGCGCATTCGCTTGCCGTACCGCTTGCGGCTGTGATGTCGCAAGTACGTGCCGCCAATGCTGTAAATCTGTTCACTGTTCCTGTATCGACATAATAACTCTTCGCAATAGGGGAAAAAGTCATAACTCGGCTGGGTGTCTTCAAAAAGGATGATGCCTTCGCTTTCATTTTCGAAAAACCACCGCATAGCCTTGTCAATCATCACAGCCTTGCCCTGGTGAGTGTCCTCCCAAAGCGTGTGTTTCTGGCAGGGCCATTCGGGTTGTATGACAGAGCGGGTCTGATACACCCGCTTGCGGTCCAGTATGCTGCCCGTCTTCGGCCCATCACCGGCTACATACAGCTGCGTGGGCTGCACGGTCCGCAAAATCTGGAACACGTTGTGCGTCTCCTCTATCCTGTTGTATAATATGAGCAATACAGGAACCTTGAACATCTTTACTCTTAATTGTATGTTAGTCTTTCGGTTATGCCAACTCGTGGATTACTAAACCGGAGCGGAGTTTTGGCTCAAACCAGGTGGTCTTGGGCGGCATGATGTTGCCCGTGTCGGCGATGTCGATGATCTGTTTCATAGAAACTGGATAGAGTGCGAAGGCAACGGTCATCTCACCGCTGTCAACACGACGTTTCAACTCGCCCAGTCCGCGGATGCCTCCCACAAAGTCGATGCGCTTGTCGGTGCGCAAATCTTTGATGCCTAAGATTTTGTCCAGAACATGGTCGCTCAGGATCTTGACATCCAACACGCCGATAGGGTCGTTGTCGTCGTACTTGCCGGCCTTGGCCGTCATTTTGTACCAATGTCCGTCCAGATACATGCTGTGCTCGTGCAATTTGGCGGGTTTGTAGATTTCGGTGCCCATGTCTTCAACGTCGTAGGCATCGTTCAAAGCCTGCAAGAAAGCCTCTTTGCTCAAGCCGTTGAGGTCCTTCACTACTCTGTTGTAGTCGATGACGTTCAACTGGTTGTCCGGGAAAATGACTGTCATGAAGAAGTTGTATTCCTCTTTTCCGGTGTGGTTGGGGTTGTGCTCTTTCTTCTCTTGTCCAACCAAAGCGGCGGCAGCGCTTCTGTGGTGACCGTCAGCAATGTACATGGCAGGAACCTGTTTGTCGAAGATCTCAACCAACTCGTCGATGAGCTTGCGGTCGTCGATGACCCAGAAACGGTGGCCGAATCCGTCTTCTTTGGCGATGAAGTCATAAACCGGTTTGGCGCTGGTGACTGAAGCCACGATTTCGTCGATGCGCTTGACGGCAGGATAAGCGAAAAATACCGGCTCTACGTTGGCATTGGTGATGCGGACGTGTCTCATGCGGTCTTCTTCTTTGTCTTTGCGAGTCAACTCATGTTTTTTGATGACCTTGTTCACATAATCTTCGCTGCAGGCGCAAGCCACGATGCCGTACTGCCAATGGGCATTTGCGTCGGTCGGGTTCATGCTCTGGGCATAGATGTACAGTTTTTCCTCTTTGTCCTGTACCAGCCAGCCGTAGTCTTTGAATGCGTTGTAGTTCTTGACAACTTGAAGGTAAACCTCAGGGTCGGTGTCTTTGATGCCTTCCGGAAGGTCAATTTCGGCCTTGGTGACGTGCAGCAGTGAGTAAGGGTTGCCGGCACACTCCTTGCGGGCTTCTTCGGTGTTCAGAACATCATAAGGACGACTTGCCAGTTTTTCGACAATGTCAACGGGAGGACGAAAGCCTCTAAATGGTTTGATGATAGACATATCTTTTATGTTTTTACTATTGTTGTGTTTTGAATTAATACAAGGCGCAAAAGTAAGAAAAATAATGAAAACCGATTTTATTGTATTTTTGCGGTGCTGTATTTTAGAATTATGAAACCGATTCAAATGGTAGATTTGGTGTCGCAGTATGCCCGCATGAAAGAGGAGATGGACACAGCGCTGCACGCCGTGCTGGACAGCGGCCACTTTATCAACGGCGAGGAAGTTGCCCGCTTCCAGTCCGAATTGGCCGCCTGTACGGGTTTGCGCCACGCGGTCACTTGCGCCAGCGGCACCGATGCCTTGATGCTCGCGATGATGGCGCTGGGACTGCAACCCGGCGACGAGGTGATAACGGTTCCGTTCACTTTTGTGTCAACGGCTGAGGTGCTTTCGTTGCTGGGACTCAAAACACGCTTTGTGGATGTCCGCCCTGACACGTTCACGATGGATGCGCAACAACTCGAAGCCGCCATTACCCCGCAAACGAAAGCCATAGTGCCCGTGCATCTGTACGGACAATGCGCCGATATGCCATCCATTCTCGACATAGCACACCGGCACGGATGCTTTGTGGTTGAAGACGCTTGTCAGGCTATTGGCGCTACCGTCACCTTTGCTGACGGTAGCCGAAAACAGGCCGGCACGATGGGCGACGTGGGCTGCCTCTCCTTTTTCCCGTCCAAAAACCTGGGCTGCTACGGCGACGGCGGTGCTATTTTGACTCAGAATGAGGCACTGGCCGCAAAGACAAAACAGCTGGCCAACCACGGGATGACCGAGAAATACCACTACGCAACGGTCGGCGTCAACTCCAGGCTCGACACGCTTCAGGCCGCCGTGCTGCGCGTAAAGTTGCGACATCTTGACGAGTTTGTGCTGAAAAGACGCGCCGCCGCCGCTTTCTATGACCAAACGCTGTCGGATTGTTCTTTTGCAGAAATTCCCGCAATCGCAGATTATTCTACCCACGTCTATCATCAATACACTTTGAAACTGAGGAACTTTGACCGAGACAGTTTTGTGTCGGCCATGAAAACCGCCGGCATCCCTACGATGGTCTATTACCCCGTTCCGCTTCATCTCCAGAAAGCTTACAACAGTTTGGGCTACCGGCGCGGCGACTTTCCCGTGTCGGAAATGTTGTCTGAAACTGTCGTCTCCTTGCCGATGCATACAGAACTGGACGAAGAACAACTGCGTTATATCACACAACAGATACGGTCGTTGGAGACAAAAAGGTGAACAAGAAAGGTCAAAAATCAAACGCTCTTACAATAAATGAACTTACGAAACGTTAACGAAAAATTATTTGCATTTGCTGGACAGATGAAAACTGAACAACGCTATTTTGCTCATTCTACCGCTGTTGTCGATGAAGGAGCCTCCATCGGAGAAGGTACCAAAATATGGCATTTCACCCACATTATGCCAGAAAGCACTATAGGACGCAACTGCAACATCGGGCAGAATGTCTTTGTGGCCTCGAATGTAAGGTTGGGCGACAACGTGAAAGTGCAGAATAATGTTTCGATATACGAGGGGGTGGTCTGCGAGGACGATGTCTTTTTAGGACCGTCGATGGTGTTTACCAATGTGCTGAATCCCAGAAGTGCGATAAGCCGCAAGGATGAATACCGCCCTACAATGGTCGGCAAGGGTGCCACAATCGGCGCAAATGCCACCATCGTTTGCGGACACGACATAGGACGTTATGCTTTTGTCGGCGCGGGTGCGGTGGTCACCCGGTCGGTGCCTGACTATGCTATGGTGGCCGGCAACCCCGCCCTCCAGATCGGATGGGTCAGCGAGTATGGCCATAAACTCAACTTCGACAAGGACGGCATCGCAATATGCCCTGAAAGCGGCCAACGTTACCGGCTGGAGCAAAATTCTATCGCTAAAATATCGGATGGAGAGGAGTCTCAAAATATATAGAAAGTTCCTTTTCTTTACGCTGCTCTTCTTGCTGCCGGCATTTTCGCTTTTTGCCACGCATCAACGGGCAGGCGAAATCAGTTATACTTATGTGTCAGGCCTGACCTACGAGTTTACAATAGTGACTTACACCTATACGCCAAGTCCCGCCGACCGTCCTGAAATAGATATTGTATGGGGCGACGGGACGACAACCACGGTTCAAAGGAACCGGAAACTTAACCTGGGGAACGACATAAGCAAAAACATCTACATCACCCGACATACGTTTCCGGCCGCCGGCAATTATCACGTCTCTTTTGAAGACCCGAACCGCAACGCCGGCATTGTGAATATTCCGAGTTCCGTAGAGATTCCGTTTTTTATTGAAACCATGATTGTGATCAATCCTTTCATTGGCGGAAATTCCTCTCCGGTGCTCGAAAATCCACCGGTTGACAATGGTTGCACCAATGTCATCTATTGCCACAATCCCGGCGCCTACGACCCCGACGGGGACAGTCTTTCCTATTCCCTTGTGAATTGCCGGGGACTTGACGGGGAGGAGATACCCGGCTATACACTCCCCGTCGCATCCAATGCAATAACGATAGACCCCCGGTCGGGAGACCTGGTGTGGGACAGCCCGACCACGGCAGGCGAATACAATGTCGCCATTCTCATTCAAGAATGGCGAAACGGCATCTTGATTAGCAGCATTGTCCGCGATATGCAGATTACAATAGCTCCGTGCAACAACCGCCCGCCTGAAATTGAGGCTTGCGACACCTGCGTGTTGGCAGGAACGCTATTGCAACTTCCAGTCCGGATCTCAGACAGCACGTCCTCTATGGTGACGCTGACGGCCAGCGGCGAATTGCTGCATCTGGCAGACTCTCCCCTCTCGTTTGGGAATGTGACAGACTCGGTGCCGTATAGCGTGGACCTAAATTGGCAAACGATGTGCGAACATGTCCGAAAAACGCCCTATACGCTCCTCCTGAAAGCGCAAGACAACGGTCCCCAAGTTGAATTGGCCACATTCAAGACCCTTCGGGTTCAGGTGGTGGCGCCAGCTCCGCAGGATCTGCAAGCCCAGCCCGTCAACAACACGATTGTGTTGCAGTGGCTGCCAGACTCCTGCGAGAATGCCGTCGGCTATGATGTTTATCGACGAAACGGCAGCAATCCGTTTGAACCGGACTATTGTGAAACTGGAATGCCTGCAGGTGCGGGCTATTACAAGATTGGCACAACCTCGGGTTGGAGTTCTACCTCTTTTGTAGATGACGGGACCGCCCGCCCCCTTTGCCACGCCAATGAATATTGCTATCGGGTGGTGGCTTTGTTCGCTGACAGCGCAGAAAGCTATGTTTCTGACGAGGCGTGTGCTGCCATCGTGAACGACGCTCCCCTGATTGTCAATGCCGATGTTGTGACAACCGACTCTTTGAACGGAACCCTCAAGGTGAGATGGCTGCGCCCTCCGCAAATAGACACGCTGGCTTTTCACTCGCCCTATTTTTACGAGCTTTACCGAATCTCGCCGGCAGACAGCGATACTGCCCGCTTGTTCCGGACTGCGGCCAATGTGTTGTCAGAAGAGCCGGAAGAGTATCTTGACCACGACCTCAATACTGCCAATCAAGACTATACATACCAGGTTCGTTTTCTGAATGAAGAAACGCTTATAGAAAGTTCAGACCCAGCCACTTCTATCTTTTTGTCGCTCACGCCTGGCGACAGAAAAATGCACCTGTCTTGGTCCGTGCAGCAGCCTTGGGTTAATGTGGATTATACGGTTTACAGAAAAGATGACCCAAGTGGGGAATGGGACTCTGTGGCAACCGTCTCAAACACAGTATATACGGATTCCGGTTTGGAAAATGACCGGATGTACGGCTACTATATCTGCGCCCGAGGTTACTATATGACAAATGACACGATTGGACCTCTTTGGAACCGGTCGCAATCCAAGTTTGCTGCGCCTTTTGACAACGAGCCGCCCGAGATGCCACGGCTTGAGGTGACTACAGACTGTGAAAATGTGACCCTGAAATGGAATTTCGACTCCGACAGTGCCTCCGCTGAGAACTACCTATATTATATATACTACAAGCCCTCCGAAGCGGCTGCTTTCTCTTGTGTGGATTCGTTCATGGCGGCAGATGCCTGCCATGATGCGCAATGTGCGTATTTGCTTCGCGATATTGAGACTGTCGTAGGTTGCTTTGCCATGAGGGCGGCAGACCAAAACCGAAACATGTCAGAACTTTCCAATGTCGTCTGCTTGGATGTCTTTGACTGTCTGGAGTACAGGTTCCCCAATATCTTCACCCCTAATGGTGACGGGGTTAATGACCGTTTTGAGCCCTACTCGCCCTATTATGGAGTTGTGAGAGTGAATATGCAGATCTACAACCGTTGGGGCAGACGCGTGTTTGCCACGTCAGACCCGGCCATACAATGGGACGGGACTGATGAAAATACGGGAAAGCCTTGCTCGGAAGGCGTGTATTATTATGGTTGTGAGGTCTTTGTGAATACATTAACGGGCGAATACGCCTACCTGCTGAATGGGTCTCTTACGCTGTTGAGGTGATGGACGGAGGGCGAGACAGGCAAATCTGAAAAACCGTTATTGGTCCGTCGCTATGACGAGGCAACAATCGGCCATCTCTTTCCGGAACAAACGAAAAGAGCGTAAACCGTCGTCTGTTTTAATAAAGCCAGTTTGTTTGTGAATGGGGTTTATGGTGATGTCTTTGGGGAAACGTGGCGTGTTGACGATCTTGTAGATGGCTTCTTTGCCACACCAACAATAATAGAGTTCGTCAGGACTGCTGAGGTCGCACCATGTTTTCTCCTCCTCGTTAAGAATCTTGTCGGAAAGTTTCAGGATGCGGCCGCCTTTTCTTTCGATGTCTATGCCGACGCGTGTTTCTGTCGAGACGGCGACGGCTGCGTATTGGTTCGAGTGAGAAAAAGAGATGTGCCACGGCCCGTGCAAGACAGGTGCCCCGCTTTCAGCATAATGTAAATCTGTGATGGACAAGGGGAGACTGAAATGCTGGACAAGGTCTGTCAAGGCAGCGCGGCACGCCAGCCTTTCAAGTCTTCGTTTCTCGTTGCGCAAAGCGGAAATCTCCTCAGACCTTTCAGCATCTGTGGCGAGGAAAGAATGAAAAAACGCTTCGCTTTCCGAAATCGTCCAGACTTCAATAGACAGCGAAGCGTTCAACTTTTCCCTGAACAATGCAGGCATTACGGACAAACTATCGTTTTTCCTGTTCTTTTTCTTTGATCTTGACCAGCTGCTTCTTCAGAGCGTCAATGGCAAGGTCGGTTGCTTCTTCAAAACTTTTGGCTGTTTTGCAGGCCAAGGCATCGTTACCCCGTATTTTCATCCGGATTTCGATGGTCTTGTTCTCCGGCGCGTCCGTGTTCTCGATTTTCAAAGTCACGTCAGAACCGATGATGCCGTCATGCATTTTGTTCAGTTTCCCGACTTTCTCGTTGATGAAAGCCTCTAACTTCTGATCTGTTTTGAAATGGACAGAATTGATGTTGATTGTCATAGTAACCTCCTTTTTTTATGCCCTTGGATGGGCTTGTTTATAGATGGATTTGAGTTGTTCCGTGGAATTGTGCGTGTATATCTGGGTGGCGGCAAGACTGCTGTGCCCGAGAATCTCCTTGATGGCGTTCAGGTCCGCCCCGTTGTTGAGCATGTGGGTGGCAAAGGTGTGCCGGATGACGTGCGGGCTTCTTTTGTCTATTGATGTTACCATATCCAGATATTTGCGTACAGTTCGATAGATTGCCTTCGGATATAATCGCTTTCCGTTGACGGCAACAAAGATAAAATAATTTTCGTTGGCAACGGCAATTTTTTTTTCATATTCGTCCAGATAGGCTGTCATTATATCGTGTAACTTATTCCCAAACGGAATCAGTCGCTCCTTATTGCGTTTTCCGATTATTTTCACGGTGTTTGATGACAAATCGATGTCGAATCTTCTGATGCTCAGCAGTTCCGACAGACGAATGCCCGTGTCGTAAAACAGTTCGATGATGAGACGGTCTTGATGACCTTTGAAACTTTGCTCGAACAAATCATCCTGAAAGAGCTTTTCCATGTCTTTCTGCTCCACATATTCCGGAAGTTTGGTGTGGAATTTCGGAGACTGGATTTGATTGAGCGGGTTGTGTGCTATGTGCCCAAGCTTGGCCTCATGGCGATAGAAGCTGCGCAAAGCACTCACTTTCCGTGTGACGGAACGGGCGGTGTGTTGGTTGTCTTCAAGCAGCGTGACAATCCATGTCCTGATTTGCTTGCTTGTCACCAATGTCGGGTCTTCAAGGCCATCAACCTCTTTGACGAACCCGAAGAATTGGTCTAAATCGCTTTGGTATGCGGTCAAAGTGTGAACAGACATTCTCCGTTCACATCTCAGATGGTCGATAAATTGGTCAATTTCTTTCATGGTATTGGGATTTTTGCAAAAATTCGGCGAAAAAAAAACAGGGCTATTCCCTGTTTTTCTTGATTGGCACGACTGTCGTTATTCGTTTTCAGCTTCGCGGAGATGCTGCACGTAGATAGCCTTGCGCAATTGTTCCCTCCTGATGACACTCTTTTTGGTGAACTCTTGACGACGACGGATTTCTTTCTTTACGCCGATTTTGTCAAATTTCTTTTTCAGCCTTTTGAGCGCTTTGTCGATGGAATCATTTTCCTTAATGGGAACAATAATCATAAAAAATACCTCTTTCTTTTTTTTGTTAATAAATATGTGTTACAAAAACGGCTGCAAAAATACACTTTTTTAATATAAACGTTGATTTTTGTTATGATATTTATGAAATATAATAGAGACACTGCAACTTTATAGATTATGGTGCCCATAAGCAGGGCAGGATTTGTTTTGAGAGCAAGAGAAAACAACTACTATTATATATTAAGATATGAGGGAAACAATATGACGATGTCCAGTCTGCCGCTCCGAATGGATACAATGGTTGTCGTAAGTGGCGAACTGCACCCCTGGTGTTGAGGACGTGGTAAGCAACAGAAAGAGGGTTGGGGTTGGAGACGAATGAGGGCGATGTACGGCGAGCAAGTAGGATTGAGAAGAAAGCAGGGGGAGAGCAGAACAGAAAAACAGAAGATTTTGGGGTTTAGGGAGGGCAGTGGCGGGGTGGTTCAGAATCGGTTTTTTTGCAAGATTTCTGGAAATGCTCCGAAATTGGGGTGTCGAGGAGGGGTCTG